>CP107199.1:2623060-2955840 GCA_025758065.1 Lachnospiraceae bacterium | reverse complement strand
GATAATACGATATAGTTTCATGCTTTCTGTCCCCTTTTATTATCATGGCCAAACTGCAGCCCTTTATTTGATACCGTATAATAGAGCATTGCAGATAGCTGCCGCCACATTGCTGCCGCCTTTTCTGCCTTCTGCCACAATGTATGGTGTATCTTTCAGTGAAAGGATCAGTTCTTTTGACTGGATCACATTAACAAAGCCTACAGGCGCACCAATGATCAGGGCCGGTTTTATTTTTCCCTCCCGGATCAGCTCATAAAGGCGTATAAGCGCCGTAGGGGCATTTCCAATAGCAAAGATACAAGGTCTCTCTCCGCCTCCAAATAATTTTGCCGCCTTATCCATACTTGCCACCGCTCTTGTGCTGCCCTTTTCCTTGGCCTCTGCTGCCACATCTTCATCTGCCATAAAGCACAAGGCTTCTCCCCCATAACTTTCCAGACGCTTTTTGTTCACACCGGACCAGCCCATTTTTGTATCGGTAATGATCACGCCTCCGTTTTTAATGGCTTCCCTTGCTTTTTCTACTGCATGCTCAGAAAATTTCAGATGATCTGCATAGTCAAAATCCGCTGTTGTATGAATAGCCCGCATGATCACCGGTGCCAGTTCCGGTTCCAGTTTCTTTCCCATAGCCTTTAATTCTTCACCGATGATCTCAAAGCTTCTGTGTTCTATATCTGACGGAAGCACCTGTTCTATATGTATTTTTTCTTCCAGTCCCATAATCTCATATATCTTTTCCATATCCAGACTCTCCCGCAATATTTCTGCCAGTTTATCATACTGTTCTTCTTTATATGCCCTGTAATCCAGCTGTCCTGCCATTTCCAGGGTAATGCCCTTTCTGGCTGCAAGGGCAGCTGCTATGGTCTCACAGATACCAGGAGCGTCAAATATACCGTGGACATAGGAACCATAAAGGTTTTTCCTGTTCCAGCCGCAGGGGATGCCTTTAACTTCCCTTACTCCGGTATTCTCTCCTGCATTTAACAGACAGAGCGGCTGTTCCTTTTCCCTGCTCTTTGTACGGCCCATATGGATCTCATAGCCAGTAAGTTTCTTTCCTGAAAGCTCCCTGAAACAGCCGTAAAGTTCCCCGAAACGTCCCTCTGTCTGGGTACGTACTTTTTCTTCTTCAAATTCCGTTTCTACAGGGAAAAGACCCATTCCACGGATCTTTCCTTTGTAGGACGACTCAATGGCAAGTTCGTCCACCAGCCATTCTCCCATCATCTGGAAACCGCCGCAGATTCCCCATACAGGCACCTGCTTTGCCGCCAGTTTTAAGACAGCTGCTTCCAGACCATTCTGACGCATCCACAGAAGATCATCAATGGTATTTTTTGTTCCCGGAAGGATCACCATATCCGGCTGTTTCAGCTCAGAGGGCTTTGAAACATAACGGATGGAAACCTCGTTCATACGCTCAAAAGCATCCATGTCTGTAAAATTGGAAATTTTGGGAAACCGGAGCACTGCAATATCGATGCAGCCCTTCTGTCTGGTATTTCCAAGTTTGGTGCTTAAGCTGTCTTCATCTTCAATATCTACGTTCATATAGGGAACGACACCTGCCACCGGTATCCTGCAAAGATCCTCTAACTGGCGAAGTCCCGGCTCCAGTATCGTCTTATCTCCCCGGAATTTATTGATGATAAGTCCCTTTATGCGCTTGCGCTCTTCAGGCTCCAAAAGCTCTACTGTCCCGTAAAGCTGGGCGAAAACCCCGCCCCGGTCAATATCCCCGGCAAGCAGCACCGGTGCATCTACCATGGCAGCCAGTCCCATGTTTACAATATCATCTGATTTTAAGTTGATCTCTGCCGGACTTCCTGCACCTTCAATCACGATCACATCATATTCTTCGTCCAGGTGTTTGTATGCTTCCATGATCTGGGGGATCAGCTGTTTTTTATAAGCAAAATAATCTTTTGCCCGCATGTTTCCAATAGAAACGCCATTTACGATCACCTGGGAACCTACATCAGTAGTTGGTTTCAGCAAAATGGGGTTCATGTACGCAGAAGGCTTCACTCCCGCCGCTTCTGCCTGGACCACCTGGGCACGGCCCATTTCCAGCCCATCTTCTGTAATAAAAGAATTTAAAGCCATATTCTGGGATTTAAAAGGTGCTGTTTTATAGCCGTCCTGGGCAAAAATGCGGCACAGGCCTGCTGCGATCAGGCTTTTTCCCGCATTGGACATGGTTCCCTGTATCATAATGGATCTTGCCATGGATTTATTCCTCCTTTTCAGGTTTATGTTCTCTCGGAAACTGTACACTGGGAAAGTTTATGCAGAAATTCCCGGTTTTCTTCTTCTGTTTTTACGCAGATGCGGTAGCAGGAAGCATCCAGACCCGGATAATTAGAGCAGCTGCGGATAAGGACCCCCTGTTTTAACATACGGTCATACAACCCAGCTGTCTCTTTCCCGGCATTTTTCTGCTCCTGACCTGTTTTTTTCTCCTGTTCTGTGCTTTTTACAGCTGCTTCTTGCAAAATCCTTTCCTTAAAGAAAATATAATTAGCCTGGGACGGATAAACGATATATCCCAGTTTTTCTAATGCTGCTTCCATTTTATTTCTCTGCTCATGGATCAGTTTTCTGGTTTTCAGCACATATTCTGTCTCTTTTAAAGCTGCAATTCCTGCTTTCTG
The DNA here is from genome assembly GCA_025758065.1 of Lachnospiraceae bacterium. Taxonomy (NCBI): domain Bacteria; kingdom Bacillati; phylum Bacillota; class Clostridia; order Lachnospirales; family Lachnospiraceae; species Lachnospiraceae bacterium. The sequence continues at coordinate 2,953,177 of CP107199.1, read as the reverse complement.
GGCCAGTCCCGAAACAGACCAGGGCTGTCTTACCTGAGAGATCCTTGTTAAAACCTCCCCGCTGCTGCACAGTGCATATCCTAAGCGCATTCCAGCCATGGCATAGATCTTTGTAAACGCTTTTAATACAAAGACATGCGGAAGCTTCTCTAAAAACGGAATAACACTGTAAGCCTCCGGCTCATCTAAAAACTCTCCAAAACACTCATCCACAACCAGAAATGTATTTGTCCTTTCGCAGGTTTCTGCCAGTTTTAAGACCTGTTCCTTCTTCACAGCAATGCCTGTTGGGTTATTGGGATTGCATAAAAACAAAATGTCCCAGCCCTTTAAGGCTGCTGATACAGGCCGGTCTTTCTCCAGGCAGCTGATTTTAGCAGGATCTGCAGACGCCGGATCAAAACTGTTTTTTTCTATAATCTGACATAATTCATCCACATCCAAGCAATACCCATTTTCCTCTTTCAGATAAAAAAGACTGATATCACAGCCTGCCGCCTTTAAAGCCTGTTCATATTCCAGAAAAGAAGGGGCTAAAAGCAGGGCTTTTTCCGGTTTCAGGGCAAATGTAAGACCAAAGATCAGATCTGCCGCACCATTGCCACAGATGATCCAGTCACAAGATACCTTATGATAGTCAGCTAATGCATTTACCAGATCTGTACACCGGCTGTCCGGATAGACGCAGCACACCTGCTCTTTCATACATCGTGCCAGTTCTTCTTTCACTCCCTGAGGCAGTCCTAAAGGGTTAATGTTAGCGGAATAGTCCATTGAAACCTTGTTACTGTAAATGTCACCGCCGTGCTGGTATTGGGTATGCATGTGGATTCCTTCTTTCAAAAATTAATATCTATATTCCCCTCGTCTCCCGGTCTGACCAGGAAAGAGGATTTTTGAATAATCATTATAGCCTGACTGCTGCCAGGATCACCAGCAGCACTGCCATCAGTATCCCCTCTGCCAAAAACATTAAAAGGGATGCTTTCCATATATCTTCCGGGACGATCTCCCTGTCATTATCTCCGATAAACTGTTTCTTGTGAAGAACCCCAAAGTACCAGGCATCTCCTGCAAGACGCAAATGAAGGGCTCCCGCACAGGCTGCCTCTCCATGAGCAGAATTGGGGCTGTCATGCTTTCTGCGGTCCCTTAAGAATATACGCCAGGCATTTTTCCCGTCTGCCCCGGGAAGCAGATATGCTGCCAGTGTAAGCAGACAGCCGGAAATGCGGGCTGGTATAAAGTTTAATACATCATCCAGCTTTGCAGCTGTCCGGCCAAACAGGATATATTTATCATTCCTGTAGCCGATCATGGAATCCATGGTGTTTACTGCCTTATAAAAGGTACCGCCCAACGGTCCGAAAACTGCCATAAATAAAAATGGAGCGATCACACCATCTGAGGTATTTTCTGCCACAGTTTCCACTGCTGCTCTGGTAATGCCTGCTTTGTCCAGAACTTTGGTATCACGGCCTACGATCATGGAAACAGCCTTTCTTGCCCCTTCTATATCTCCCTTTTTTAGTTCCCTGCATACCTTCATGCTTTCCACACAGAGACTTTTGGCTGCCAGAAGCTGATAACAGAAAAAGCTTTCCAGAAGAAATCTTGCCGTCAGACCCAGATATTTTCCTGTTACCTGAAAAAGCAGCCCCGGCATGATGATCCAGAAAAGGCACATAGTCATGGTAAGAAAAGTTCCTGCAAGCCGTGGCTTTTCAGGAAAAAGTTTACGCAGATCCTTTTCCAGACTGCTTATCATATTCCCCATCAGGCGTATCATATGGGGAAAATTATAGGGATCTCCAAAGATCCAGTCCAGAATACTGCCTGTTAAAAGGGCCAGCCCATGCAGCTGCCATAACTGTATCCATTCCATTGTTATGTTACTATCCTTTCCTATATCAGAGTGGTCAAAATACCTTTTGTCCCCAACATCATTATATCAAACATTACTCTTATAAGCTGTCATGCTTTTCACATTTTCATTTTCTCTACTTTAAACGGGTTCCAAGCCCGCAGCAGACCCGCCATACTTCCTCTGATCTTTCTGCCAGCAGACAGCAGATACGGCCTGTTTCTTCCCTGTACTCCCGCTCAAACGGATCTACAGGAACAATGCCGTAACCAATCTCATCTGTGACCAGAATACGGTGAGGACCGGCAGTGTATATGACCTCTGCCATTTTTTTCCAGTCCGGCAGACCTGTAGGCATTATTTCAAATACGCCTTTTTCCTGCTCATCCGGCAATCCCAGCGTCTCATCTTTTTTTAATATCCGCCGCACCAGCAGGTGAAAATTCCGGCTCCATGCAGAGGCAAGAAACTCTTCCCAGGTGGCTGTTTCTCCATCTGTCCAAGGATCTGTCTTTAAATTTTCCAGATGGTCTTTCTGGATTTCCCCGTCTTTCTCTATTTTTTTATTTTCCTGTATCCTGCTTTCAAAATGTTCTCTTGCAAAAGAAGATTTTCCCTGACATCTTCCTCCAATGACCATGATCATCTGTTTTTTCTCCTTTGACACTCACATCATTTTTATAACATTTTCAATAAAAATGCCACTGCAGTCAGACAGCCCAGTTCCTCTGTCTGCAGGAAAAATCCGGCCAGATCCCCGGTAATACCTCCGAAGTTCTTTTTTGACCATTTATCATACCAGGCAAAAAGCGCTCCCTGAAACACCAGGCATACTCCATAAATTTTTATCCCCTGCATACCCCAGATCCCAAAAGCCGCCACTGCCAGGAGTGCCAATAACAGGATCAGGATCTTTTTATCCAGCTTTTTCTCAGATGCCTGAGAAAATGTGGCTGCCAGCCCGTTGTTTTTCGCTGAAGGGAGCATGATTACAGAAAGGCCGCTGAACACCCGTTCACTGGACAAAAACAATACTGGATAAAATATGGCTTTTCCCTGTGCATTTTTGCAAAACTCATACATGCTCCCTGTATATAATAATAAATATACAGCCGCACAGATCACTGCGAAAGCCCCTAAATGAGGATCTTTTAATATTTCCAGTTTTTTCGTCCTGTCTCCATAGGAATGGACTGCATCCATAGTATCCATAAAGCCATCCATATGGATACCCCCTGTTACAAGAAAGGGAATGGCAGATGCCCACAGAAATCTTATGCCCACAGACAGATCAAACTGTGCTGCAATAACCAGCCAGAGTCCCAAAAGGCATCCCTGCACAGCACCTACCAGCGGAAAAAAGCACATGGCATGGTTCATTTTTTCTTTGGTCCACTCTACCTGGGGCACAGGGATCTTTGAATACATGGATATTGCGATCAGACAGGAATCTAACCATTTCATACAGTTTCTCGTTCCTTTCATTAATGATATACTCCCAAAATCCTTTTGAACTTGATTTTGCAGGAAGATTTTTGGTCAGTTGTGCCAAGGATATCTGAAAGACTTAGTGAGGGCATTTAACTGGTATACCGTATACTACTTCAACCACCTCTGAGGCCATTTTCGCCAGACGGCAGTTCACAAGCCCCAGAAGACGGATATATTCTAACGTCTCTTTTTCATACATTTCCCCGTCAGAGCCCACTTCATTGGTGATCACTGCGAAAAAGCCAGCTGCTTTATCGATTTTTTCGATGTCAGTGCAGATTTTTTCTGCCAGTGCTTCTGTACGTCTGCCAGGTTCTGATCCTTCTCCAAAGGAACTGCCAAACATTTCATTGGCTGTGAGATTAGAAATACATTCCAGTAAAACGGCTTTTTTCTGACCATCAGGACGGAGCATTTCCAACACTTTTTCCCTGCCCACATCCTTTGGGCTCTCAATGGTGATAAATCCTTTTCCCTGACGAAGTTTTTTATGCCGCTCCACTTTTTTTCTGCCTTCTTCCCCAAATACTTCCATGGTGGCAATATAATACCGGGTCATTTCTCCAGCTTCCAGTATTCTTTTTTCTCCATAAGCAGATTTACCGCTGCCGCTGCCGCCGGTAATCAGTATCATAGCTATTCGTTATCCTCGTTTTTATCTTCATGTACTCTCGGAGTCTTTTCTGCACTTGCCTTTGCGGCCGATTTTCCGCCAGTTGCACCCGAATTTCATCAACGTACGCACCGCGTACGCCTCAGAAATTTGGGTACAACTGACAAAAAATCTTCTCGCAAAATCAAGTACAAAAAGATTCCGAGAGTACATCTTCCTCAAAATGGCAATATGGTTTTACCTTTATATCCTGGAAGGTATCCATTTTGCTGTAAACAGTAAGGGCCATATCCAGCATAGGAAAGAACGCAGCTGCCCCTGTTCCTTCCCCCAGACACATTCCAGCCTGAATCGCAGCCTTTAAGCCAAGACAGGATAAAACTGCCTGTCCTGCCGGTTCCGCAGATACGTGGGATGCCAGCAGATAACCGGCTACCTCCGGACATATCTTTACTGCTGCCAGTGCCGCCGCACCGGTAATAAGACCGTCCAGGACTACCGGGATCCGCCAATAGGCACAGCCAAGATAAAAACCTGCCAGTGCTGCCAGATCCAGTCCGCCTACTTTTGATAAAACATCGATCCCATCTGACGGATCCGGTTTGTGGATACGGATTCCTTCTTTAATAACCTCTATTTTCCGTTTAAGACCGGCATTATCCAAGCCTGCGCCTTTGCCTGTTACCGTTTCCGGATCCAGACCTGTAAGTACAGAGATCACAGCACTGGATGTAGTGGTATTTCCAATACCCATTTCTCCTGTTCCTGCCAGATCACAACCCTTTTCATATAAAATCCCGGCTGCTTCGATCCCCACTTCCAATGCTTTCACAGTATCTTCCCTGGTCATGGCTGATTCTTTTAAGAAATCCCTGGTCCCCCAGGCAATCTTACGGTCTAAAATACCGGTCTCTGACATATTAGCGGCGATTCCAACGTCTACAGGAAGGACCTCTGCTCCTGCGCAGGCCGCCATCAGGCAGACGCAGGAACGCCTGGCCGCCATATTTTTGGCAACAGCTGCTGTTACTTCCTGTCCTGTCTGGGTCACGCCTTCTTCTACGATCCCGTTGTCCGCGCACATGATCACAATACACTTTTTATCAAGGGAAAATCCTTCCCGCCTTTTCACACCTGCAATGCGGCATATATCCTCTTCTAACACGCCTAAGCTGTTTAATGGCTTTGCCACACGGTCCCAGTGAGCCTTTGCTGCCGTTACCGCTTCTTTATCTGTGGTAGTTATTCCTTTTAACACAATTTCCAGGGAAACTGTCTGTTTCTGGTTCATTTTAATGCTGCCTCTCTCTTTTCTTTCTGTAGGTATCACATGCCTGGATAAACCGTTTTCCAAAGCCTTCCATGGAAGGATAGTACAGATGCGGAAAACCGGCCATTACCTGATTTTTTATGGTCACACAGGGCCATCCTCGCTTTCCTGTAGGCTTTTGGGCCTGCATCTTCAGTTCATTTTCGTCCTGGGTACTTTCCCAATAATGGAATTCATGGCCTTTGATTCTTTCTCCTGCTTTTAAATACAGGCTGTCACTTTCTGTTTCCACTGTAATATAACCGAAATGGGAATTTTTTCCTTTTTTGAAACCTTTTCCTGAAAATACGCCTGCCATCTCATAACCAGTTCCATTTTCATCTTCCAGCTCTTTTAAAAGATAAAGATAACCGCCACACTCTGCCAGAACAGGCATATCTTCTTCTGCTTTCCGGCGGATCTCATTTCTCATAGTCTTATTTTCTTCAAGAGCCTTTCCATAAAGTTCCGGATAACCGCCTCCAAGGAGAAGGCCATCCAGATCTTCCGGCAGATGCTTGTCATGAACAGGACTGAACCGAAGGATCTCAGCTCCCTGCTTTTCCAAAAATTCCAGATTATCCCGATAGTAGAAGCAGAAAGCTTCATCCCAGGCAATGCCAAGTCGGATATGAGGCTTAGGATATGGGTTTTCTTCAGCTTCACGATCCTGGCCAGGACAACCAGCTGCCACCATCTCAGGCTCCAGAGGCTTTGCACTTTCTCCCAGACTGAATAGTTTATCTACATCCAGCGTCTTTTCCAGGCAATCCCCCAGCTGTCTGATCTGGCCCTGAAGGTTTTCGATCTCCCCAGGAAGCACCAGTCCTAAATGGCGGCTTCCTACCTGCCAGAAATCCAGCTCAGGCACATATCCTGCTACCAGAATACCTGTTTCTTTTTCGATCACTGCTTTTATCCGTGGATACAGCATGGGAGAGATCCGGTTTAAGATAACTGCCTGGATGTGATTTCCATTTTTATCCCCCTGAAAAGACCGGGCCTCTCCTTTAAAGGCCTGAAAACCTTTGATCAGCGCTGCCAGAGAAAGGCTGGCTCCTTTTGCATCCACCACCAGCACTACCGGAAGGTCTAAAATATCTGCCACTTCCCAGGAACTGGCTGCTGTGGTGTCTCCTCCAAGACCATCAAAATATCCCATTACGCCTTCTATTACAGGAAAATGATCTTTTGATATATTCATGAGTTTTTTTCTCATGTCTTCCGGCCTTTCAAAGAAACTGTCCAGGTTTCCTCCTTCAATCCCCAGCACCTTCCGGTGGAACAGCCCGTCAATATAATCCGGTCCGCATTTATAAGAAAATGGATTTTTCTGTTTTCGTTTTAAAAGCTCCAGAATACCACAGGTGACCATAGTCTTTCCGCTGCCGCTTCTTGGAGCTGCGATCATGAATCCAGCCACTCTATTTCCTCCACATCATCTTTTGCCGGGTGCTGCATCACTGCAATATATACCGGATTCTGTGCCATTGGCATATGGTAGCTGCCAAGCTGCTTTACAGGAGATGCCTGGATCTGCAGAAGCTCACCATCTTCAAAACCATATTCCTTCATACATTCAACGATCTCTGATACCGTTTCTAAAGTAATAGCATTGGCCACAATCCGTACTGACGGGTTTAGGTCCAGCAACGTTCCAATGATCTCTTTCATCTTTCCGCTGCTTCCGCCTATAAATGCATGTGTAGGTGCCGGAAGCCCCTCAAAGGCCTCTGGCGCCTCTCCTTCTACAATGTGGATATCTTCCCAGCTGCCATGGAACTTTTGCACATTGGCCCGGATCAATTCCAGAGCTTCCTGTTCCCGTTCAATAGCATACACACTGCCTTCATTGCAGCTTCTGCGGATCTCCAGGCCTATTTCCACAGATACAGATCCTGTTCCTGCACCAATATCATAGCACACACTATGATTACCGATGCACAGCTTCTCTATAGACAGCCGGCGGATGGTTTCCTTAGTCATAGGAACCTTTCCCCGGATAAAATCCTCATCCTTCGGGCGTTTCGTGAGATAAATCCTCATCTCTTCTGCGTGAGGATTTTTCGCAAGAACGCAGGCAAGACTTCCAAAGGGGTGGCTCTCCTCTTCCATCAGCAATTCTGCTGGTGTAGCCTCACAGAGAATACGTTCTGTTTCATATGAGAAATTTTCCCCGGCCCAGATTTTTACATTTCCAAGTCCATTGCTTACCAGTTCCCTGCAAAGAGCAGAAACACTGCCCTTTCCTCCTAATAAGATAAAGCAGTTTTCATAATGACGGATATGGGCAACTACATCGCAGCTGCGGCCATGGCTGCTGATACAGTGGATATTCTGCCAGCTGCGCCCCAGCCTTCCGCAGAAATAAGAAAGACTGGACACTCCCGGGATATATTCTACCTCCCAGCCTTCCTGTAAGAAAGCTTTGGAAGCTGCTTCTGCACCGCTGTAAAAGCCTGTATCCCCGGAAAGGACTAAAACTGCCTCATTCCATTGAAAAGAAGAAAGCCAGTTCACCATTTCACTGGGCTTATAAGCAGCCAGCACTGCTTTTCCTTCTGTATATGGTGCAGCTGCATCTAACATCCTTCTGGCTCCCATTACAGCATCGGCACGGTCTAAACAGTCTAAGACCTCACCGGTCAGCTGGTCTTCTCTTCCCATTCCGATCCCCGCAAGATAAATAATGGGGTTTTTATCTTTATATTCATTCTGAGCCATCTTCCATCCACTCCTTTACCGCTTCCTTTATCTGCTCCAGGGACATTCCCCTATCTTTAGGCCTGTCTATTATAACTGCTGTGGCACCAGCCCTTTTTGCAGCCTGTATCTTTTCTTTAAAGCCGCCGGTATCTCCCCCGTCTTTTGTTACCATGTAAGAACAATGAAATTCCTTTAACTGCACATAATTCATTTCTTCTGAAAACGGGCCCTGCATTGCAATAATATGCCTTCCGCCATATCCCAGCTCCCGGCAGATACGAATGGAAGCTTCCACAGGAAGAACTCTTGTAAAAATGCGTTCTCCATGTTTTGGAAGCTCCTGCCACAAAGCCAGCTCCTTACTTCCTGTAGTAAGAAGGATATTTCCTTCTTTTTCCCAAAGATACCTGACTGCTTCTTCTGTATCTTTCACATGGACAATATTGTTTTTACCGCTTCTATCATTCTCCGTCATGTTTGCACTTTCTTTTCGCAGGCAGCGCAGCAGGCAGATGTGGGGGAATTTTTCACAGGCTTTCCGGATATTGGCTGTGACCACCTGGGCGTAGGGATGTGTTGCATCTATCACAAGATGTGTTCCGTTTTTTTTCAGGAAGGCTTCTATTTCGTCTTCATCCAGACGGCCGCAGTGTACCTTTAAATGCTTTAATGGCATCTCCTCTGTCAAAAGCTCTGCCCCATATTCTGTTGCCACGCAAACAGTACCGGTAATGCCAGGCTGGTCATCCAGCCAGTTAGCCAGTACCCGTCCCTCTGTAGTCCCTGCAAAGAGGATCACATGTTTTCCGGTCATGCTATTTCTCCTTTTTTTGCAGATAGCCTCGTGGAGTCACCATCCATCTGCCGATCTTTACAGTGCTGGATTTTCCAATGAATACAGTCGTAAACATATCCGCCGGATAATCTGCCAGTTCTTTTAAAGACATCACCTTCATCTCTTCCCCATCTCTTCCAATGCTGGAAGCCACACCGCAGACTGTCTCCGGCGGACGGTATTTCATGATACGCTCACAGGCTTCTTTTAAATAGTCCGGTCTGCCTTTACTGCGGGGGTTGTACAGGCAGATGACAAAGTCTGCCTGAGCCGCCTTTTCTATGCGCTCCCATATCATTTCTATAGGGGTTAAACGGTCACTTAAGCTGACCACTGCAAAATCATGGGTCAAAGGTGCTCCAAGACCGGCAGCACCGGCACAGGCAGCTGTAACCCCTGGTATGATTTTGATCTCCACTCCCGGATACTGCGCAGACAGCTCCAGGATCAGACCTGCCATACCGTAAACACCGCTGTCCCCGCTGCAGATCATGGCTGTATCTTTGCCCTTCATACAACATTCAAAAGCCATACGGCACCGTGCTTCCTCTTTTGTCATAGGAGTGATGAGATACTCTTTATCTGGAAAATATGGCTTTACAAGATCTGCATATACCGTATAACCGGCGATCACCTGACAGTCTCCAATTGCTTTAAAGGCCTCTTTTGTCATTCCATCCAAAGAACCCGGCCCTATACCTGCTACGTACAGTTTTCCTAATATTGTTTTTTCTTCTTCTGCGCCTGTCTTTTCACTCTTTTGTGCGTCTTTATCTGCCCTGACAGGCATGCTTGTTTCCGGCACCATCGTTTCCGGCACAGCCGAAGCCATTTTCCCGCTGTGGGAGTTTTCTGCCATACGGAACTGTGTTGTAAATCCCGGATCATACAGTTTTGACCTGTCGTAACCATTTTGTGCCACTGCATTTCCTACTACGATCAGGGCTGTTTTTGTAATATTCTCCCGCTCTGCTGCTTCTGCAAGCCCAGCTACGGTTGTGCGTACCGTTTTTTCTTCCGGCCAGGTAGCCTTGTATACAATAGCTGCCGGTGTATCTGACGGGTAACCACCTGCCATTAATTCCTCTGACAATTCTTTTAACATGCCTGTACTTAAAAAGACCACCATCGTTGCCTGGTGAGAAGCAAACTGGCGGATGCTCTCTCTTTCCGGCACAGGTGTCCTTCCTGCCATCCGGGTAATGACCACGCTCTGGGATATTCCCGGAAGAGTGTATTCCATCTGTAAAGCTGCTGCCGTGCCGCAAAAAGAACTGACTCCCGGACAGATATCATACTTGATCCCGGACTTGTCCATAGCATCCATCTGCTCTCTGATAGCTCCGTAAATGCATGGATCTCCTGTATGCAGGCGGACCACTTCTTTATGCTCCTTCCATGCCTGTTCTATAACCTCCATAACCTGCTCTAAGGTCATTTTTGCACTGTCATAGATCATGGCATCCTGTTTTGTCTCTTTTAACAGACCCGGATTAACCAGGGAACCTGCATAAATAACAATGTCCGCCTGTTTTAAAAATTTCAGTCCCCTTACTGTGATCAGATCCTCTGCACCCGGACCTGCACCTACGATATGTACCATATTCTCTTCCTTTCCGTAATCTGCTTTTGCCTGCTTCCCACTCTGCTTTATCAGTCCAGCTTCGTCATATCCTGGGCCAGTATCCTTTTTAACATATCCCTGGCACCAGGAGACATTCCCAGAATCCCTCTTTCATTGGTAAACAAAATACATTCTGTCTTCATAGACTCCCCTGCACGCAGTGCCATATGTTCCCAGGCCCGTCTTACCACCTGCTCCATAACTTTTTCACGAAGTCCCGGCACTGTTTCTAAAAGTTTAAGTCCCTGATCCACTGTAACAGACTCTAAAATCTCCCGGATCAGCTTTTCACCTGCACCACAGGCACCGCCCCAGGCTGCCAGGGTTTCCATTCTTCCGTCTGCTACAGAGGAATGGGTATTCATCACACCGGCAGCCAGCTTGATCAGCTTTCCCCCGTGGCCTACTAACAATACTTCTTCTATATTTTCCTGCACTGCCATATCCAGGGATTCACCAATATAATTGCTGCATTTTACAGCATAATCCAGATTTACATCCAGTTCATCCCTTAAAAAACTTTCCCCATAATTTCCAGGTGTCAAAATCACGCTTTTCAGACCAGCTATATGCTTCTGGTGCAGCTCCAGACGGATGGTATCTGTCAGTGCTTTCTCACTCATAGGCTCTACCATACCGCTAGTCCCTAAAAGGGAAATACCGCCTTTGATGCCCATACGGGGATTAAAGGTCTTTTTGCTTATTTCCGCTCCCTGAGGGATAAATATTTCAATGTTAAGACTTCCCTGAAATCCATATTGTCTGCATACTTTTTCCACATGGGTAAATATCATTTCCCTTGGTACAGGATTAATGGCAGGTTTCCCTACCTCACAGGCCAGTCCCGGTTTTGTAACTGTGCCAACACCTTCTCCTGCTGTAAGCCGAAGGCAAAGACCTCCATTTTCCCAGATATAACCTTCTGTCTCCTGTTTATCATTTCTGAAAGATACTCTGGAATAGACTGCAATTCCGTTAGTCACATCCGGATCATCCCCGGAGTCCTTTCGCACAGCACATACCGCCTGTTCCTTTGTAAAACGGGTCTCCTCGATCTCCAGATCCAGATCAATACCCTTAGGCGTAGAAACCTTAACATGGCTCACACGTTTCTGTCCAAAAAGCATAAAAGCCGCTGCCATAGAAGCTGCCGTCCCACAGGTGCCTGTAGTATATCCCCATCTTAACTTTTGCTGATTTTTATATACATACATTTCTTCCATGTAAATACCTGCACATCTTTGAATGTCTGTGATACCAGATCGTTTGCACTTTCCAGACTCACAAGCTTAAAAATCCTCTTGTGGTATCATATGATGATACCAGGGTCAAAAGGTCATAAATCCGATGCAAGCTTGCTTGCAGGAGGATTTTTGAACTTGGGACCCGCCAAAAACATGAGTAAGGAGCCATTTTTTGAAGAAAAATGAGCGGATTACGAATGTTTTTAGAATTGCGGGAGTGCAAAGCACGTAGCAATTCGGTATCAGAGGGGTCAAAATACCTTTTGACCCCAACATTATATGATGTGAGTGTCAAAAGTAAATTTTGCCACTCACTGATGTAACTGGATTGCTCCATTGCTATGCAATTCCCGCAATCCTCGAACACCTCAAACTCCCATAAAATGGCGTGTTCACACCATTTTATTTCGTTTTCGGTGTTCGGCGTGTCAATAAGCATAAATTGCTTATTTGTGCGAGCACAAACGCAATTTATACTTTTGACACTTACATCATCATATCATATTCCCAATTATTCTACAACTTCCAGATATTTACAAAGGAAGATGTCGGGGGAAAAGAAAAAATAAAACAGAAAAAGCAGGGGAATCCCTGCTTTTATAATGTCTTTATCCTACGGAACCTGTATCATTTTACTGAACTTTTTATAAATCTACAGTAATGAAAATATCATAGATTGCCTTAATAGCAGTTTCAAAATCAGCGTTCTTAACACCAATGATGATATTCCATTCACTAGATCCCTGATCAATCATTTTTACATTAACTCTTGCATGTGCCAGTGCAGAGAAGATGCGGCCTGCAGTGCCTCTGTTGGAACGCATTCCTCTTCCCACTACTGCGATCAGCGCCAGATCAGATTCCAGTTCTACGGTATCCGGCTCTACAGCTCTGTGGATACCTGCTACTACAGACTGCTCATAAGCCTCAAACTCAGACTGATGGACAAAAATAGTCATAGTATCAATGCCAGATGGCATATGTTCAAAATTAATACCGTATTTTTCAAATACGCTTAAAACTCTTCTCCCAAAACCAACCTCAGAATTCATCATTGCCTTTTCAATGTTGATGGAGCAGAATCCCTTCTTACCTGCAATACCTGTAATGGTATGACGCGGCTTGCGGCAGGTGGTCTCTACGATCAGCGTTCCCTTATCCTCCGGGCGGTTGGTATTGCGGATATTGATGGGGATACCTTCCTTGCGTACCGGGAAAATAGCATCTTCGTGAAGAACACTTGCGCCCATGTAAGCCAGTTCACGAAGTTCTTTATAAGTGATGGTTTCAATAACCTCAGGATCCTTGATGATCCTTGGGTCAGCTACTAAAAATCCGGAAACATCTGTCCAGTTCTCATACATATCTGCATGGATCGCTTTTGCAACGATAGAGCCGGTCACATCAGAACCACCTCTGGAAAAGGTCTTTACAGTGCCGTCATGGCGGGAACCGTAAAAGCCGGGGATAACAGCTCTCTCTACATGCTCTAAACGCTCAGAAAGCTCTTTATCAGTAATATCTGCCTCAAAGTTTCCATTATCATCAAAGAAAATAACCTCTGCAGCATCAATAAATTCATATCCCAGATAATTTGCCATAACAATACCGTTTAAGTATTCGCCTCTGGAAGCTGCGTAATCTCTTCCTGCCTTTGCCAGGAAGTTTTCTTCAATTTTATCAAATTCATGATCCAGGTTCAGGTTCAGATCCAGTCCGTCAATGATCTCATTGTATCTTTCTTTGATCTTATCAAGGATCTTCTTGTAGGAACGTCCCTCTGCTACTGCATCATAGCATGCATAAAGCATATCGGTTACTTTTTCGTCTTTGTCATTGCGCTTGCCTGGTGCAGACGGAACTACATATCTTCTGGACTTATCCGCTTTAATGATGTCAGCCACTTTTTTAAACTGCTTTGCATTTGCAAGTGAACTTCCTCCGAACTTAACCACTTTCTTCATGATCTTTATCTCCCTTAAATCGTAGTAAAACACGCGTTTTCCTAAGGTTTTTATTAACGCGTTACAAGTGCAAATGATACCGTACTTTTTTCATCATGTCAATAGTTTTGAGCCAAAAAATTTGCCGCACAAGGACAAATGTCTTTGTACGGCATACTTTTATAGTCATTCTGTCTTTCTCTTAACACTGTGGCCTGATCCTTGTCCCTGCCTCTATGTCAGCCTTTATCAGCCTTCCATTTCCTTATTTATAGACTCTTCACAGGAACGCATGGCAAGAATGGTCTTTTCCATTAATTCTTCCAGCGTCCAGCCAAGGTTTTCTGCACCTTCACGGATCACATCCCTGGAACATCCGGCAGCAAACTTTTTATCTTTAAATTTCTTTTTAAGGCTGGAAACCTCCATATCCATTACACTGCGGGAAGGACGCATTCTGGCTGCTGCTCCTACAAGACCTGTAAGTTCATCTGCTGCAAACAGCACCTTTTCCATCTCATGTTCCGGCTTTACATCACAGGCAATACCATATCCATGGCTGCAGATAGCGTGGATCAGCTCTTCTTCTGCCCCTGCTTCTCTTAACAGCTCCTCTGCCTTGATACAGTGCTGTTCCGGATACATTTCAAAGTCAATATCGTGAAGAAGTCCTGCCATTGCCCAGAAATCTGCGTCTTCTTTATATCCCAGTTCATTTGCAAACCATCTCATAGTACCTTCTACAGTCAGTCCATGTAAGATATGAAATGGCTCTTTATTGTATTTTTTCAGTAATTCCAGTCCCTGTTCTCTTGTAAGTTTTGTAGTCATCTCTTTTGCTTCCTTTCCGGCACATATTCAGATATATCCTGTAGGAATATGTATTTTTATTATTTCTCAATTATAATTCCCATATGTGAAAAATGCAAGACTGTCCGCCTTGAAAATCCTTAAGACCGGGATTATACTATCATTAATATCCGCAATGAAAAAATCAAAAAACAAACGGAGGCACCATATGTTAAAATACAGAACCGCTGATCTGTCAGATCTGCCTGCCATGATGAAAATGGTGGAGGAAGCAAAAGAAGGATTCCGCACAAGAAACATTGACCAGTGGCAAAAAGGGGAGCCTAATGAGCAGGGGCTTACAGAAGGCATTAAAAAGGGCGTTGTACACGTTCTGGAAGAAAACGGAAAAGTTTTAGGCATGGTCACTGTTGTACCCGGCCCTGAAGCTGATTATGCAGCCATAGGCGGTGCCTGGTTAAATGACGAGCCTTATTTTGCTTTCCACAGAGTCTGCGTATCCGAGGCCCACAAGGGCAAAGGGCTGGCTGGAAGCCTTTTCTCTCATTCTGAGATCTTTGCAAAGGAAAAGGGTGTCAGAAACATTCGTATCGACACCCATCCGGACAACCTTTCCATGCAGAAAGCATTAACCAAAAATGGATATACCTTCTGTGGAAAGATCACATTATGCTCTGGAAGTGAAGCCGGAGATCCCCGGTTCGCCTACCAGAAGATTTTAAACTGACGCACATGGCGTTATTTTAACCAGATTGGTCATAAAAACAATTATACCCCGCTGAAAGCGCTGTAACCGCCATCTACAGGCAGTACGATGCCATTTACAAAGCCGGCTGCATCATCACTTGCCAAAAACAGGGCTGCACCGATCAGCTCCTCCGGATTTCCAAAACGTCCCATAGGAGTTCCGGCAATGATATCTCCGGCTCTGTCTGTGTAGGAACCGTCTTTGTTAAATAACAGATCATGGTTCTGCTCTGCTGCATAAAATCCTGGTACAATGGCATTGCAGCGGATGCCGCTCTGTCCAAAATGGATGGCCAGCCACTGAGTCAGGCTCTGGACAGCGCTTTTTGCATTGGAATAAGCCATGACCTTGGAAAGAGGAAGGATGGAAGAAACAGAAGCGATATTGATAATGCTTCCCTTTCTCTTTTCAACCATGTCTCTGGTAAATACCTGGATAGGCAGTAAAGTTCCCATGTAATTCAGATCCATCACATTTCTGATATTTTCTTCCTTCAGATCCCAGAAAGAATAATCGTCCTCCTGTTTTTCCTTCTTTAACATCTTTACAGAAGCAATGGCTCCCGGCTGGTTGCCGCCTGCACCGTTGATCAGGATACCACAGCTTCCCAGCTCTGCCTTGATCTGTTCATAGGTCTTTACCAGTTCTTCCTTGTCCAGTACATTGCAGCTGTAGCCTTTTACTGTTACGTCTTTGCCATATTCGTTTTTGGCATTTTCTGTCAGTGTTTCAGACATTTTCGCCAGTTTTTCCTTATTGCGCCCGATAATGGCAACTTTCGCTCCATTTACAGCCAGGCCGTAAGCCATAGCAGAACAAAGCACGCCGCTTCCTCCTGTTACAATGGCAGTTTTTCCTGTAAGATCCACATTAAAAGGTACTTTCATAGCTTCTCCTCTTTCCGCACCCTTTAAGGCACTATTTTATTTACTGATACATGAAACTCATAAAAGAGTCATGTATGATCACAGCAAATCAAGTATACCGGTATACCGGTCTTATGTGTCAATATATAATACAAAATACGATTCCCGTCAACTGGTATCCTAAACTTTATTTTACCAAATATTTCCCTTCCTGGGCAATGCAAAAATCCTGGAAGCGGCCTGTATTTTTCAGACCATCTTCCGGGACCTTAATTTTATTATTTATTTAAAGTACTTCACACCAGATTCAAAGATCTTCATATCCTGCTCACCATAAATATTCATGGCAACAGCCTCTCCTCTTCTTTCGGAATGAGCCATCTTGCCAAGGATACGTCCATCCGGGCTTGTGATGCCTTCGATGGCCATATAAGAGCCATTTGGATTCCAGTATTCGTCCATGGTCACATTGCCCTTGTCGTCTACATACTGGGTAGCTACCTGACCATTTGCAATAAGTCTGTGGAGCCATGCTTCATCTGCTACGAAACGTCCTTCGCCGTGGGAAGCTGGGTTACAGTACACACCGCCCAGTTTTGCCTCTGCCAGCCATGGGGATTTGTTAGTCATGACCTTGGTATAGACCATCTTGGAAATATGACGTCCAATGGTGTTCATAGCCAATGTAGGAGAATCCGGCTTCTGCTCAGTGATCTTACCTTCCGGAACAAGGCCTAACTTGATCAGGGCCTGGAAGCCGTTGCATATACCAAGCATAAGTCCGTCACGTTCATTTAACAGCTTTTCTACCTCTTCTTTGATCACTGCATTGCGGAATACTGTTGCAAAGAATTTAGCAGAACCGTCCGGCTCATCACCGGCAGAGAAACCGCCTGGGAACATGATGATCTGTGCCTTTGCGATCTCTTTCTTATATTCTTCTACAGACTCACGGATGTCCTGGGCGCTTAAATTCTTAAATACCTTTGTTACTACCTTTGCGCCTGCACGCTCAAAGGCCTTTGTACTGTCATATTCGCAGTTGGTACCTGGGAATACAGGGATAAATACTTCCGGCTGTGCCAGCTTGTGATCGCAGATGTAAATAGTATCTGTATCGTAAAGCTTCTCTTCTACCCTTGCAGCTTCTCCTGTCTTTTCTTTGCCTGTAACAGTTGGGAATACATCCTCTAAGGTCTTTATCCAGCCTGCCAAGGCTTCATCCATTGTAATAACGGTATTTCCGTATTCAAATACGCCCTTGTCTGTTACTTCGCCAAGTACAGTATATGGAATAGAAAGTTCTCCCACTTTTCCTTCTGCTACTTCGCATACGATATTGCCCCAGCCTGCGCCAAAGAAATCTCTTGGATCTACATTATGCTCGATCTTAACACCCATCTTGTTGCCGAATGCCATCTTGCTCACAGCCTCAGCAGCACCTCTGCCTTCTACTGCATAAGCAGAAAGGATCTTTCCTGCTTTGATATCTTCAAACAGCTTGCCGTAGCCATCCATGATCTGGGCATAATCCGGCAGATCATAGTTATCACGGTTGATCTTGAATTCTACGATCTTACTTCCTGCTTTCTTAAATTCAGGAGTGATGATGTTCTTGCAGCTGTTTACATCTACTGCAAATGAAACCAGTGTAGGAGGTACATTGATCTCACCGTGTTCATCATCAAAGGTACCGGACATACTGTCCTTACCGCCGATAGAAGGAAGTCCAAAGCCCATCTGTGCATTGTAAGCACCAAGGAGTGCTGCAAACGGCTGGCTCCATCTGGTTGGATCACTGCTCATTCTGCGGAAGTATTCCTGGAAGGTAAAACGGATCTTTCTATAATCACCACCTGCTGCCACGATCTTTGCCACAGAAGAGATAACTGCGTAAACAGCACCATGGTATGGGCTCCAGCTGGAAAGATATGGATCAAAGCCATAGCTCATCATGGTAACAGTATCGGTATGTCCTTCCAATACAGGAAGCTTTGCTACCATGGACTGTGTTTCTGTCAGCTGATATTTACCGCCAAATGGCATAAATACAGAGCCTGCACCGATAGAACCGTCAAAACGCTCTACCAGCCCCTTCTGTGAGCATACATTTAAGTCAGACAGCATGTTCAGCCATTTTTCTTTTACATTTCCTACCTCTTTCTTATCAAAGAGATTTCCCTCATGCCCCGGAACCTCTAAGATAACATCTGCTTCCTGATGAGCGCCGTTTGTATCAAGGAAAGCACGGCTGATATCTACAATGGTCTTTCCTCTCCAGTTCATCACCAGTCTTGGATCTTCGGTCACAACTGCAACGGTAACTGCTTCCAGATTCTCTTCAGCTGCATAGCCTAAGAATTTCTCTACATCTGCCGGATCAACAACCACTGCCATACGTTCCTGTGACTCGGAAATCGCGATCTCAGTGCCGTCAAGTCCTGCATATTTTTTAGGCACCTTGTCAAGGTCGATCTGAAGACCTGCAGCCAGTTCGCCAATGGCAACAGATACACCGCCTGCACCAAAGTCATTACATTTTTTAATAATAGAGCTTACTTCCGGGCGGCGGAACATTCTCTGGATCTTACGCTCAGTAGGTGCATTTCCCTTCTGTACCTCTGCACCACACACCTCAATAGAAGCCGTGGTGTGTACCTTGGAAGAGCCGGTAGCACCGCCGATACCATCACGACCGGTACGTCCGCCTAAAAGGATAATGATATCTCCCGGATCAGAGGTTAAGCGCTTTACGTATTTTCTTGGAGCAGCGCCCATAACAGCACCGATCTCCATTCTCTTAGCCACATAACCTGGATGATATAATTCTTTTACATAACCGGTTGCCAGACCGATCTGGTTTCCATAAGAAGAATATCCGGCAGCTGCGCTGGTAACGATCTTTCTCTGAGGCAATTTACCCTTTAATGTCTCATTTAATGGCTTTGTAGGATCATCTGCACCGGTAATACGCATTGCCTGGTATACATAAGTACGACCGGATAACGGGTCGCGGATCGCACCGCCAAGACAGGTAGCTGCACCACCGAAAGGCTCGATCTCAGTTGGATGGTTGTGGGTCTCATTTTTAAAGTTTACCAGCCACTCTTCTGTTTTTCCGTCGATTTCTACAGGAACTACGATGCTGCAGGCATTGATCTCATCAGACTCTTCCTGATCTTCCAGTTTGCCTTCGCTGCGCAGCTTTTTCATTGCCATAAGAGCCAGATCCATAAGGCATACATATTTATCCTTGCGGTCCTTATAGATCACTGCACGGTCAGCCAGATATTTTTTATAAGTATCTTCAATGGGCTTTCTGTATTCGCCTTCTGTGAAAGCCACATTTTTAAGCTCTGTAGAGAAGGTGGTGTGACGGCAGTGGTCAGACCAGTAAGTATCCAGCACGCGGATCTCTGTTACAGTTGGATCTCTGTGTTCTTCTCCTGCATAATACTGCTGTATATATAGGAAGTCTTTGAATGTCATTGCAAGATTTAAGGTGTCATATAATGCCTTTAATTCTTCTTCTGAAGCCTTTGCAAAGCCTTCAAAGCTCTTAATATCTTCCGGAACATCAAATTCAGTCACCAGAGTCTTTGGCTTGTCTTCTTCTGCCTGACGGCTGTCTACCGGGTTGATACAGAAATGACGGATAGCGTCCTCCTGTGCCAGAGTCAGCGGTGCTGTGATCACATAGGTGGTTGCTGTGCGGATCACCGGCTCCTCATCTTCTTTTAAAAGCTTTACACACTGCATGGCAGAATCAGCTCTCTGGTCAAACTGTCCCGGAAGATACTCAACAGAGAACACCAGATCTCCCGGATTCTTTGGAAATTCTTCCTCATAGACTTCATCTACAGGCGGCTCTGAGAAAATGGTTCCCAGTGCCTTCGTATAGGTATCTTCTGAAAGATTTTCAATATCATAACGGATCAGTACCCGTACACTCTTCACTCCGGTAATACCAAGATAACTTACTAATTCTTCTCTTAACTCTCCTGCTTTTACCGCATAATCAGGCTTTTTCTCTACAAAAATTCGTCTTACGCTCATTACAGACCTCCTGTGATTTATAGCTTTTAGCTTCTTCTGTGCAGGCCACCTTGTAAATGGCCTTATTTGCCTGTTTAACTTTAACTTTTGCCTTTATAATAGCACATGTTATATAAATTAGTAAAATTAATATATTTAATTATTATTATATTTGTTTCTTATAAGTATGTTGTGAATGTCTATGGCTCCCCTTGGACAGACACGCATTCTCCATAACCGCCTGTCAACACTTTCATAGTAAAAGTTCTGGTATGGAATGTAAAATTATGATATACTAAAACAAATGCGCAAACGTACGTGTTTAAATAAGAGAAATCATAGCAGGAGATACAAGAACATGAAAATCGGATTCGACAATGACAAATACCTTTCCATGCAGTCAGAGCATATTAAAGAGCGGATCGGACAATTCGGTGACAAACTGTATCTGG
The DNA here is from genome assembly GCA_025758065.1 of Lachnospiraceae bacterium. Classification (NCBI taxonomy): domain Bacteria; kingdom Bacillati; phylum Bacillota; class Clostridia; order Lachnospirales; family Lachnospiraceae; species Lachnospiraceae bacterium. The sequence continues at coordinate 2,932,637 of CP107199.1, read as the reverse complement.
AGTTCGGCGGCAAACTTTTTGACGATTACCATGCCTCCAGAGTCCTTCCCGGATTTGCACCAGATAGTAAGCTGCGTATGCTGCTTCAGTTAGCTGACCAGGCCGAAGTAGTCATCGTTATCAGCGCTGCTGATATTGAAAAAAGCAAGGTGCGCCACGACCTTGGCATCACCTACGACGTAGATGTACTCCGCCTGATCCAGGAATTTCAGGGAAAAGGCCTTTATGTAGGAAGTGTAGTTATTACCCAGTACAGCGGTCAAAGCGGCGCTGACCAGTTTAAGATGAAGCTGGAGCACATGGGCATCCGTGTATACCGCCACTACTGTATTGAAGGATATCCAAGTAATATCCCGCTGATCGTAAGCGATGAAGGTTACGGCAAAAATGACTATATTGAAACCTCCAGACCATTAGTTGTCATTACAGCTCCCGGACCGGGAAGCGGCAAAATGGCTACCTGCTTATCCCAGCTTTACCATGAAAACAAACGTGGAATCAAAGCCGGATATGCAAAATTTGAGACCTTCCCTATCTGGAACCTTCCTTTAAAGCATCCGGTAAACCTGGCTTACGAGGCTGCTACTGCTGACTTAAATGACGTAAATATGATCGACCCGTTCCACCTGGAAGCTTATGGAAAGACTACTGTCAACTACAACCGTGATGTGGATATTTTTCCTGTATTAAATGCTATTTTTGAAGGCATCTATGGATCCAGCCCTTACAAGTCTCCTACTGACATGGGCGTAAATATGGCCGGTTTCTGTATCTGTGATGATGAGGTATGCTGCGAGGCTTCCAAGCAGGAGATCATCCGCCGCTACTATCAGGCATTAAACCGCCTTGCAAAAGAAGATGACAACTCTGATGAAGTTTACAAGTTAAAGCTGTTAATGAACCAGGCAAAGATCACTCCTGAAATGAGAAAAGTGGTTGGACCATGTTTAAAGCGTGCAGAAGAGCTCTCCTGTCCTGCAGCTGCCATGGAATTAGAAGATGGAAGGATCGTCACCGGAAAAACCAGCGACCTGTTAGGCGCTTCTGCTGCTGTTCTTTTAAATGCCATCAAGGTCTTAGGAGATATTCCTGATGATGCACACCTGATCGCACCTTCTGCTATCGAACCGATCCAGGTATTAAAAACCGGTTATCTTGGCAGCAAGAACCCTCGTCTTCATACAGATGAAGTCCTAATCGCCCTGTCCATGAGTGCTGCTACAGACGAGACTGCAAAGAAAGCTCTTGCCCAGCTTCCAAAACTGCGTGGCTGCCAGGTACATACTTCCGTTATGCTTTCTAATGTAGATATCAAGATTTTTAAGAAACTGGGTGTTCAGCTGACAAGCGAGCCGGTTTATGAGCACAAAAAACTTTATTATTAAAATAACCAGGAACCCGACATCAAAAGCCCCGGTGGGTACTGCCTCTGGGGTTTTTGTGTTCTTTATAATGAGCTGCTTTAGCTGAAAAAAAAGATCCAGGAACTGAACAATAAAAACAGTACATTTGATATTGGCGTAATGATGTTTGATCTAAACGGATTAAAGCATGTAAATAACACCTTTGGCCATGAAAAGGGCGATGAATTTATCCAGTCTTTTGCTTATTGTCTGACCCGCATTTTAGATGACAACTGTTTTTTAGCCCGTTACGGAGGTGAGGAATTTATCATCATCAAGGAACATACTGATCCAGATGACATGAAGCAGATGAACGAACGGTTGAAATGTCTGGTACAAGACTACAATAACCGGTCCTCCCTTCCATTAAGCTATGCAGCAGGTTATGAGGTCAGCTACCGGAATCATTATTTTATGATAAATGATCTGATACAGGCAGCTGATAAAAACATGTACCAGGACAAATTCTACAAGAAAATGTGTATCTCAAAAAGTAAACTCCCTGCTTCTTCCCAGCCGGCTTCTGTGATTCCTTAAATATTTCACCGATCCATTTTGAACAGCCTCAGGTGTTTATCCAGAAAGTATGGGAACTGATCAATACCTATCATATATCCCCTTCTCTTCTTACCTTTGAAATCACAGAATCTGCCTACATAAATAACCGTGAAGCTGTTAATCAAGTCATTCGCAGTTTTAAACAGCATCAGATACAGATTTCTATGGACGATTTTGGTTCTGGCTATTCTTCTTTAAACATATTAAAAGATCTGCTTTTTGATGAAGTAAAAATCGACAGGAAATTCTTAGGCGACTCCCTGATAGAAAGTACCCAGATCGTGTTGCAGGAGATCTTTCATATGTTAAAAAGGATGAATAAACTGATCGTATGCGAAGGTGTGGAAACAAAAGAAATTGCAGATTTTCTGAAAGAAGAAGGCTGCTCCGAGATACAGGGATTTCTGTACTACCGGCCTATGTGCTGTGATGATTTTGAAAAACTGATACAACAAAGTTTTTCAGTGTAACCGGCGCTGCAAAGTCAGGCAAAAACCTTCCCCACAAATAAAAATGTACTTTTCTTCACACGCAAAAATCCCCTGCCATCTGGCGGAGGATTTTTGCTATGCGTAACTGAAATGCCCACTAACGCAGCTTCAGCTTTTACACTCTTACTTCTTCTCTATATCTGTGTAATACAAATGTCTTGGAAGTCCATCTGTCATGATCGGGGTTAATTCTGCCTGGATCAGCGGACGGATATAATTTACAAATTCTTCTGTTACATAATCTCCTGCTTCATTGATCCAGTTTCTTGGAACTTTCTTCTCTACATTTGCGATCTTGTGTACATCGTAAATATCAGTAACGCAGATATATGGATCATCAGAAACTCTCTTTAAGATGATCATCTTGCCTGTTTCACCTTCAAATGCTTCCTTTACAGCAGCTCCACCTACCTGATAAGCCTCTGTAATATCCACTCTGGATACAATATGGGAAGCACATCTTTGAAGAGAGTTAAATTCGATCGCTCTGGTCTTGCAGCCAACTTCACGATTTATCTTTTCAGCCAGGAAACGGGCAGTTCCTGTCAACTGCTTATGACCAAATGCATCTACAAAATCAATACCATCAGTCAGTTCGCATACATATCTGCCATCAGCTGTTTTTACCCCCTCTGATACTGCCACTACTACAGATTTTTTCTTCTTATGCAGCTCTGCTACCTTCTTCATAAACTCATCTACATCGAAAGTAACCTCTGGCAAGAAGATCATATCAGGTCCTTCACAGTCTTCGCATTTTGCCAAAGCTGCTGCACCGGTGAGCCAGCCTGCATTTCGTCCCATGATCTCTAAGATGGTCACATTCTGCTGGTCATATACCAGACCATCCCGGATCACTTCTTTTGTAATAGAGCCAATATATTTTGCGGCACTTCCATAACCAGGTGTATGGTCTGTAGCTGCCAGGTCATTATCAATGGTCTTTGGTACACCCATGAAACGGATATCGCTTCCGTTTAACAGGGAATAATCGGAAAGTTTTTTAATGGTATCCATAGAGTCATTTCCTCCAATATAGAAGAAATACTTGATCTCCATTTTATTTAAAATATCAAATATCTTGTCGTAGATCTCTCTGTCCTTTGAAATATCCGGCAGCTTAAAACGGCAGGAACCTAAGTAAGCAGAAGGTGTTCTCTTTAAAAGCTCAATGTCCAGGTCGTTTTTAATATGGTCATCTAAGTCCACATATCGCTCCTGCAAAAGCCCCTGGATACCGTGAAGCATGCCATATACCTTATTTGCACCTCTGTCCTTTGCTGTTTTAAATACACCCGCAAGACTTGAATTGATCACTGCTGTAGGGCCGCCGGACTGTCCTACGATCACATTTCCTCTTATACCATTCATAGTATAAAATACCTCCCATGTTTTAATAGGTTCTCTCGGAATCTTTTGTGACTGATTTTGCGGCCAATTTAACGAGAGTATGATTGTAAGCGCTTACACCTATATTTTTAATTGTAATACAGGAGCAGGCAATTAGCAAGTAATTTTTATTTACAAATTTTTTTAGGTTTTTGCAATTTTTTTGTTGATAATTTTTGCTATATTTGTTACAATATTTTCAGGTTAATAACTACATTTTTAACAAACGTATGTGTATTAGGAGGGTATTATGAAAGAACTATTATTTTTAGTCCCGGTAGTAGGACTGGCAGGTTTACTGTTTGCCATTTTCCTGAAATCTTATGTGATCAAACAGGATCCGGGAAATGACAAAATGCGTGAGATCGCAGACGCTATCGCAGAAGGAGCAAGAGCATTTCTGGCTTCCGAATACCGTATTCTGGTTATTTTTATTGCTGTATTATTTGTTGTCATCGGTGTTGGTACACACAACTGGGTAACAGCTGTATGTTTTCTTACCGGAAGCATCTTCTCTACCGCTGCCGGATATCTTGGAATGAGCGCTGCTATCCGCGCAAACTGCCGTACCGCCAATGCAGCCCGCACCCAGGGTATGAAACATGCTCTGGCACTGGCATTTTCCGGCGGAAGTGTTATGGGTATGGCAGTTGTTGGTCTTGGGCTTTTAGGTGTAGGAGCCCTTTATCTTATCACCGGTGATGTTTCTGTTCTGTCCGGTTTCAGCTTAGGCGCTTCTTCTATCGCATTGTTTGCCCGTGTAGGCGGCGGTATTTACACCAAGGCTGCTGACGTTGGTGCTGACCTGGTTGGTAAAGTAGAAGCCGGCATCCCGGAAGATGATCCCCGCAACCCAGCTGTTATCGCAGATAATGTTGGTGATAACGTTGGTGACGTTGCAGGTATGGGGGCTGACCTGTTTGAGTCTTATGTTGGTTCCCTGATCTCCGCCCTGACTCTTGGTATTGTATTTTATCAGGAAGCAGGCGTCCTCTTTCCTCTTTTACTTTCCGCAGCAGGCATCATCGCTTCTATGATCGGCTCTGCTTTAGTAAAGGCCATTGGAAATGCAGATCCACACAAAGCTTTAAAAACCGGCGAATACAGTGCCACTGCCCTGGTCGTGATCAGTGCCCTGGTATTAAGCCGTACTTTCTTTGGCAACTTCCTAGCTGCCTTCACTGTGATCGCAGGACTTTTCGTAGGGGTTCTTATTGGTGCGATCACTGAAGTTTATACTTCCGGTGATTACCGTTTTGTAAAGAAGATCGCAAAGCAGTCTGAAACCGGTTCTGCTACTACTATTATCAGCGGTCTTGCAGTAGGTATGGAATCCACTGCTGTTCCGATTCTGTTAGTTTCCGCCGGTATTCTGATCGCCAACCATTTAATGGGACTTTACGGTATAGCCCTTGCAGCTGTTGGTATGCTTTCTACTACAGGCATCACAGTTGCTATTGACGCATATGGCCCAATCGCTGACAATGCAGGCGGTATCGCTGAAATGTCCGGTCTGGATGAATCTGTCCGTGAGATCACTGACAAATTAGACTCTGTGGGCAACACCACTGCTGCTATTGGCAAAGGATTTGCTATTGGTTCTGCTGCTTTAACTGCCCTGGCTCTCTTCGTATCCTATGCAGAAGCTGTTCAGTTAAAGACCATTGATATTTTAAATGCACATGTTATTGTAGGTTTATTTATTGGCGGTATGCTTACTTTCCTCTTCTCAGCCATGACCATGGAATCTGTATCCAAGGCAGCCCATGAGATGATCGAGGAGGTACGCCGTCAGTTCCACGAAGATGCCGGTATCTTAAAAGGCACTTCCCGTCCGGATTATGCTTCCTGTGTTTCCATTTCCACCAACGCAGCCTTAAAAGAAATGTTTCTTCCAGGACTTATGGCTGTCCTTGCTCCGATCACAGTAGGTCTTATCCTGGGTCCGGATGCTTTAGGCGGACTTTTGACCGGTGCTCTTTTAACCGGTGTACTCATGGCTATCTTCATGTCCAACTCCGGTGGCGCATGGGATAACGCAAAGAAGTATATCGAAGAAGGTAATCATGGCGGCAAGGGAAGTACAGCTCATAAAGCTGCTGTTGTAGGCGATACAGTAGGTGACCCGTTTAAGGATACCTCCGGTCCGTCTATTAACATCCTGATCAAGCTGATGACTATCGTATCTTTAGTTTTTGCTCCTCTCTTCCTTCAGTTTGGAGGACTGATCTAGTACATTGTTTCGTAAATAACTGTACTGATCGCGTAGGATGCGAATTTGAGTGTGCAGGTCTAAAAACGCAGGCGTAGCGGGCTACGCTGAGGCTTTTAGACCTGTGCAATCAGATTCGCAGACAAGTGAGTGGTATAGTTATTTCGAAAACGATGTACTAGTACATAAATTGATTGAAAATGTTTATAACAGCCAAACCCATTTTCGAAAAAAAGAACCCTGCAGCGTGATCACTGTGGGGTTCTTTTTCGGTATATACTATTGCTGCTTGCTTTGCACTCCCGCAATTCTAAAAACATGAGTAAAAAGGTCATAATAAATGCCTGTAATCATCAAATTCCACCAGCGTAAATCTTTCTGTTTCCGGCTCATATTCAATGGTTGTAATACTTGCATTGTGAGCTACGGTAGATGCAGCTACACTTTCACTGCCTAAAAGCTGCTCCATAAAATGAGCCAGCAAACCGCCATGGGCTACAATTGCTGCATCCCCTGTAAGCTGGGGCTTTATCTCTTTCCATGCCTTTTGGCAGCGCTCATTGACCTGGCTGATGCTTTCGCCTCCCGGAGGTGCTGTTTCTGCCGGGTGTGACCACCAGGCTTCATACAATGCCCTGTCCTCCTGTAAAAGCTCCTCTTCTGTTTTTCCTTCCCAGGAACCATAGTTGATCTCCATAAGATCTTTTACCGGGATCACCACAGAACCGGAAGACGAGGCCACTGCTTTGGCTGTTTCCATTGCCCGGATCTGAGGGCTGGTAAATACATCTGTAACAGGGCGGTTTTCCATTGCTTTTTTGAGACAGCCCGCCTGGTATCTTCCCCGTTCATTTAAGGGGATATCCTGTCTGCCCTGGATCTTTTTAGCTATATTCCAATCCGTCTGCCCATGGCGTATAATATATAATTTCATTTGTTTATTCTTCCTCTTTCTGTTCCCCTGATACTGCGCCTTCTCCGTTTACTGTAATCGCATCCAGAGCCAGCTTCATAATATCCTTTACTTCATCTTCGGTCATTTTCATCTTTTCAGCCAGTTCTGTCACCGTTGCCTCTCTCCCCAGCTCTTTTGCCATTACCTGGGATACTGTCTGGAGTACATTTACCCTGGCTGCCATATTCTCTTCTATTTCAGCCTCTGTTTTCTGTTCTTCTAAGGCTGCTTCTACTGCCTGACGGACCTCCTGCTCAAAAAAATCCTCCCACTTCTGGCTTCCGTCATAAGCAGCAGCCGCTGCTGTAAGGGCCACATTCGCCTCCTGGACTACGTCTGACATTGGAAGCTCTCTTCCTTCATATTCTTTTACCATCTGGGCTGCTTTTGCCAGATAACCTTCAACCAGGCGCTTTTTTGCCTCTTTATCTCCTTCTGCAGCAAGAGCCAGTACCTTTTTTTCTTCTTCTGCCTCTAATACAGGAATCAGGGCCATTTCTTCTAAATACATTTCGTAAAAATTTACTTCCATAATAATACTTCTCTCCTTTGTTCACTGTTATAAAGATAAGTCATTCCCCATTATTAGTCAAGTACAACAGCTCTTTACAAACTTAAGTCTCCCGTGATAAAATAAAGATAATTATAAGGAGGGCTTAATAATGGATATTAATTATGAATTATATAAGGTTTTTTATCATGTAGCAGTCACTCTCAGTTTCTCGGAAGCTTCCAAGCAGCTTTTTATTTCCCAGTCTGCAGTAAGCCAGTCAATTAAGGTACTTGAAAAGAAGCTGAACCAGCCACTGTTTATCCGCAGTACAAAAAAAGTACAGCTGACACCAGAGGGAGAAATCTTATTAAAACACATTGAGCCGGCTATGAACCTGATCCAGAAGGGCGAAAACCAGCTTTTAGAGGCCCATACCTTAAATGGCGGCCAGCTGCGCATCGGGGCCAGCGATACTATCTGCCGCTACTATCTGGTACCTTATTTAAACCGGTTCCACAAGGACTACCCCAACATTCATATTAAAGTTATAAACCACACTTCCATCGAATGTGCAAAAGCCCTGGAAAATGGCCAGACTGACTTTATCATCGCCAATTATCCAAACTCTGCATTGGTGGGAAACCTGCATACACGGGTCATCAATGACTTCCATGATGTATTCGTAGCCAGCCGTCAGGCCTTTGACTTAGAAGGAAAGGAACTGACTTTAGAAGAACTGTTAAAATACCCTATCATGATGCTGGACCGCAAAAGCACCACCAGTGAATTCCTGCACCAGATCTTCCAGAAAAGCCATTTAGACCTGGTACCGGAAATTGAACTTTCCAGTAATGATCTGCTCATTGACCTGGCCCGTATTGGTCTTGGCATTGCTTTTGTACCGGACTTCTGTATCCCTGCCAATGATAAAGACCTTTTTATCCTGGATCTTGCCGAAGAGCTTCCTACCCGCCAGATGGTAGTTGCCTATAACGAAAGTCTTCCTGTGTCCCAGGCTGCTAAACAATTTATGGATATGTTATAATTTTGGAGACAAAAGGTATTCTAAAAACATCCCTAATCCGCTCACAGCCAGATCACTATACAAATTGTTCCCAGAATCCATCCACTGCCTGTTTTACATTAAAGCGGTTCACTACTGTATAACTTTCCCATTCCCTTGGAAATAATGCCACATATTCAGGCAGCAGAAAACGGTCATCTAAAAGGGCGATCACCCCTTTATCCTTTACGGTACGGATGACCCGGCCTGCTGCCTGCATTACTTTATTCATTCCAGGATATTGGTAGGCATAGTTGAAGCCTCCCTCTCCTCTTTCATCAAAATATTCCTTTAAGATCTCCTGTTCCGGATTTACCTGAGGAAGTCCTGTTCCAATGATAATGGCTCCGATCAGCCGCTCCTCTTTCAGGTCTATCCCTTCTGAAAAAATACCACCCATAACGCACAGACCTGCAAAAGACTCTTTTGGTTCTTCTTCAAACCTTAAAAGAAATCTCTCCCGGTCTTCTTCACTCATATGAGAAGCCTGTGCCATAAAACGAAAGCCCAGTCCGCCTTCTGCCTGCCTTTTCTCAAGAATATCCTGCACAGCTTCCAGAAACTGATATGATGGAAAAAACAGGATATAATTCCCGGTTTTTCCCCTGATCACAGCCTCTATGTAATCGCTGATGCGCTCATACTGGTCTTTTCCCCGTCTGCTGTAGCGGCTGCTTACATCGGAAGCTGCCAGAACTAACCTGTTCTCCGCTTTAAAAGGAGATTTTGCGTAAACTGCATATTCCTCCTGGCTGCCGCTTAAAAGTTCTTTATAATAGCGGATGGGTAGCAGGGTAGCAGAAAAAAACACAGTGCCAACACCCTTTCCCAGACATTCCCTTAAACAAACTGACGGGTTAACGCACATAAGCTTTACCATAAAGGAACCATCTGGCAACAGGCGGCTGTATATCTTATAATTTTCATCCAGCCTGTCACTGACATAAAGAAAATCACGTATTTTAAAATACAGGTCAAGAACCATTTCCCTGTCTTCAAATTCATTATTTTCATTTAAAAAGATTTCCATTTCCCCAAAAAGGCTCATAAGCTCCAGTGAAAGTAATTTTACATCTGAAAGCATACGGTAGGATTCACCAAGTACACTGCGAAAACCGGCATCGTAAGCCAGTTCTTCTTTTTCCTCCAAAAGGGTATCCCAATCCCCTACCCGCTTGACATCTAACAGACGACGGTTGCATCTATCTAACAGACGGATCACGTTTCCAGCCTGAGGCACTGCTTTTAAGCTCTTCTTCACGTTCAGAAATTCTTCTTTTATAAGAGCTGCGCTGTACATCTCCCTGGCCCTTGATACAAGATTGTGTGCTTCATCTACCAGAAAAATATAATCCCCATTTTCCTCACCTTCTGCAAAGTACCGCTTCAGGCGTACATTAGGATCAAATACATAATTATAATCACAGATGATCCCATCCACCCAGCTGCTGATATCCAGACACAGTTCAAAAGGACATACCTGGTATTTATCTGCATATTCCAGTATCTTTTCCCTGGTGATTCCCTGTTCCTTCTGTATCACCTCATACACCGCGTCATTGACCCGGTCAAAATGGCCTTTGGCTCTCGGACAGCTTTCCGGGTTACAATCGGCTTTCTCTAATACGCACAGTTTTTCTTTTGCTGTAATGGTCACTGTACTAAAATACAGGTGTTCCCTCTCACGAAGCAGACTGAACGTTTCCTCTGCTACGCTTCGGGTAATAGTCTTAGCTGTAAGATAAAACAGTTTATCACCCAGACCTTCTCCTATAGCTTTTAAGCTGGGGAATATACAGGATAATGTCTTTCCTATCCCAGTAGGAGCCTGGATATAAAGATTTCTGCCCCTTGAAATGCTCTTGTATACAGATACAGCCAGTTCTTTCTGCCCCTCTCTGTATTCATAAGGAAATTCCAGTTCTTTTAAACATTCTGTTCTGCGCAGACTATGGTGATAAAGATACCGGGCCCATTTAATATATTCATGGATAAGCCCCTGAAACCAGTTTTCCAGATCTTCAAAGGATTTTACCTCTCTAAAACGGCGTATCTGCTCATTTTCTATATTACAATAGGTAAGCTGTATTCCTATATTGTCCAGGCCTCTGTCAAAAGCATAAATATATCCATAGCACATAGCCTGGGCCAGATGGACCGGATCCGGCCCTTCTAAGCGTTCTACATCCATATAGATACATTTGATCTCATCAATAGTAACTCCTGCGGCCTCAGTGATAATACCGTCTGCCCGGCCCTCTAAAAGGATGGAAAAAACATCTTCCTTTACCAGATGTTTTAAGGCTGCTTCTGCCCGGTAATCAGCTCCCATACGCTTTTGTATCTTTCTGTGCAGTCTGCTTCCCGCCTGCATTGCCTCTTTCTTCGCCCCCTGGCTCCTGCGGTTGTCCAGATTCCCGGACCGCATAACAAATTCCACCAGATTCCGGACAGAAATACGGATCGTTTCCAACTGTGCTTCCTCCTATTTACAGTGTCCCTTGTTTTTCCCTGCGCTCATCTTATACTCAGATCCTCGCACTGGCGTGCTTTACTACCTGCTTTCGCAGGCGGGATCCTCGTTAATAACCCTAGAAAAACAAATGTCTGCTGCGCAGCCGCTTGTTTTTCCCTGCGCTCATTATATCTTATACTCAGGTTCCCCGCGCATTCGCGCTCTACTGCCTGCTTTCGCAGGCGGAACCTTCGTTAATGGTCCAAGAAAAACAAATGCCACCTTCGGTGTCGCTTGTTTTTCTTTTGGACTCATTATAACATGAAAAAGGCAGATGAGCAAACTTATGTTCGCTTTTCTGCCTTTCTACCATTCTTCCTAAGAAGCTTTACATTTTAAGTTTACATTTTTCCTGTTAAGCTGCTGTTACAGCTCCAGCTGGCACTAAAGTATCCAGATATTCTTCAAATTCTGCATTATCGCCGTTCATCTGGACTGTCAGAACCCGTGCAAGGTCAAGGCTTAATACACCCAGGATAGATTTTGCATCAATGGTGACACGGTTATAGAATACGTCGATATCAAAGTCACACTTTGATGCCTCTGCTACAAAATGTTTTGCCTCCTCTGCAGATGGCAGCATGATCTTTTTTTCTTTCATTATTCAAAACTCCTTTTTTAAGGTTTTCCAGACTTGTTCAGCTGGATTTTTCCCGATTAAAATGCTTACCGTTCAGGTTTTTCTGAACGTTGAAATATATATATCACTATTATTTTTTAATGTCAAATTTTATTCCATAACCCTTATTATGCCCATTTTTCTGTTTTTTTATGTAAACTGCTGTGATTTGTTTCTGTAATATATCTGTTTTTGTGCATAAAAGAAAGGCGGTTTCCAGATTTTTGGAAAACCACCTAGATTGTTCTTGCTGCGGACAAGTATATTTTACTTTAATTTTGCACGATTTTATCGCAATTTTTTTCTTTATTTTCAGGCCTTTTCTTCCTGTTCTTCCTTTGTTTCCTTTTCAACCCACCTGTATCCGCCGGCTGTCTTCTGGGCTCCTGTAATAGCACAGGAAATACTTCTGCGGCTGATATTAAGGGTGCGGCTGGCATGCGCGATAGACAGATACTCTGCCACCACCTCACCGTCCAATGTCAGCTGGATCAACGGTCTCTTGTCATGATATCCGATCTTGCTGCTTAAGTCCACCTGAATCTGTTCCCATGGAAGATTTTCCGGGACTACTCTCCACAGATATCCCCCTCCTGTTTTCCGTTCACCATGAGCTGCTCTGGCAATAGAACCTAAAGAAACTCCCGTTGCTTCGTGGGCCAGTCTTGAACTTTTATAATCTGCGATCGGCATTCCGTCTTTAGAATACTGACGATATACATGCCCTGCTTTAATTGTCCGACTCATTTGTACTCTCTTCCTTCCACTCGTATGATTTTTTCTTCTAGTCAATGAAGTAGTCGCCATTATTTGTCCTGTTTTATTTTTCACAGAACATTATAGTCATTATAACAACTATTGGTAATTTTGTCCAGATTATATCCGAAACTTATGGAAGTTAATGTCCAAACTAACAAGGACTCCCCTGCTTCATGGCGATACATGTAAAAATGTTTCTTTTTATTACATGTCTTTCACAGAACAGATGCCTGTAGCTACCGGGCGGATCTCATCTGTATCATCTGCAGGCTTCTTTACTGGCTTTTCCTCTTCTCCCCAGGGAGTGCCTTCCTCCTGAACATCCCCGTTGTTTTTAACTTCCCCTTTTCTGTCTTTTAATGGCACAGGAAGCACAGAAATACCGTTGATCTCTACGTGTTCGTTAATCGCGATCACAAGACAGGGGCGGCCATCGATCATGCGGTTTTCCACCAGGTCAGTTTTATCAGGAGCCACCTTAATGATCACATCCGGAGTTTTGATTTCAAAGCTCCGGGTATTTACCACATTAGAAACTGTAAAACTGGTCTCAGGACCATCTTCTACGTCTGTGTAACGGCTGTCAAATTCCTGCAGCTTTTCCGGATCTGCTCCATTATTTTCCAGCAGCTGTTTTAGCTGTGTTTTATTTAATACAGGCTGAACCGGCTCGTCTTTTGTTTCTTCTGCCAGTTCACTTAAGTTTTCATGGATGCTTTTTATCGTCTCAAAATCACAGTTATCGCCCAGAGTCTCTTCTACTATAGCCTGGAAAGTCTCCTTCTGGCTCTTAGCAGACATAGGAGTATGGCAGCCCAGAACTTCATCGATCAGGGTATCTGGCAGCTGTTCTCCGTTTTTTGCGTAAAAAAGAAGGCTGTGAAGATCTGTATTACGGTCATTAAAAGCAGGAAATAAGAAGCTGGTCACAGGCGCCTCTACCAGCCAGTCACGGATCCTGTTTTCAATGGCATTTGTCATGGAATTATAGCACAGACCAGCCTTAGAAAGCTTTACAGGGCAGATAGTACACTGGATAAACTCATAAACATAGTCAGATGCATCAAACATCTCAGAACCATCTGTGGCTTTTGCAGGAATGTCATAGGCACAATGGATCAGGATAATATAATAATTCTCCCCATAATCAAAATTGGCGATGATGCGGTCATAAAATTCTTCAATCAGGCCATCGTCTTTTAACTCACTGTCACGCAGCTTTAAAAGGAAATTCTGGGTACCGCCCTCTTCCTCTGCATGAAGGGGAAACTCCATATTTAAAAGATTCTTTCCAATAGTACCGGAAAGCCCGTTTCTGAAAATAGTAAAATATTTAAAAGCCTCTTCCTCCGGAAGGGACAGAAACGCTTCTTTTAACTCTGTTTTTTTATTCTTTTCTGCATCCACATAGCAGCCACAGATCCGGCTGATGGCACAATTTGCCGGAGTGAAAAGTTTTTTTATCTCGTTACATTCTTTTTTGTTCATATGTGTATCTCCCTTGTGCAAGCTTGCGTCAGATTTTAGACCTTTGGTACATGTATCACACAAAAAGAAAAGCCCAAAAGCCATACGACTTCTGAACTTCTTTCGGGTTGGGCTATTCTTTCAAATAGTCAGCAGGGGAAGAGGGGCTCGAACCCCCATCTACGGTTTTGGAGACCGCTGCTCTACCATTGAACTATTCCCCTATGTTTTGTTTTTTCTTTCCTGTTCCCTCGAACAGATATTATAATATCACAACCTGCAATCAGTGTCAACAACTATTTTAATTTTTTTCAAAGTTTTTTCAAAAAAAGTAATTGTATGTTTTTTTCTGTTTTTTTATACAGTAATGACCCCTGAAAAACAAATCACTGCCTGTACATACTGCTCAAAAAAGAATGTGCCTTGGCACATTCTCGCGCCGAGCGCGGTCGCTTGCGACATGTTTCTTCTTCACGCGAGTGCGCATCATTGGCACGTTAGTGCCTTTTTGCGTAATAGGAAATTTCAAGGAATTTCCTATTACAAAAAAAACACCTGCACCGGATATCCTGACCCGGCGCAGGTATTTTTATCACAGCAGCCCAATAGCTTCCCGTACATTGGACACGCCGATCATGCGGATCCCATCTATGGGCTTTATCTTTTCCATATTTACTTTTGGCAGTACACAGGTAGTAAATCCTAGTTTAGCTGCTTCTGCTACTCTCTGGGCCGCCTGGGAGATCCCACGTACTTCCCCGGAAAGTCCTACCTCCCCGAAAATAAGCATGCCCGGATCCACCGGTCTGTCTTTGTAACTGGACATTAAAGCCATAACAATGGCAAGATCCAGCGCCGGTTCGCTCATGCGCATACCGCCGGTAATGTTTACATAGGCATCCAGACGGGACAGTTCATACCGGCACCTTTTTTCCAGCACTGCCATTAAAAGGTTTACACGGTTGTAATCTGTACCTGCAGCGGTTCTTCTTGGCATACCAAAACTGGTCTCTGCCACCAAAGCCTGCACTTCCAGCAATATAGGCCTGGTTCCTTCAAAGGAACAGGAAACCACTGCCCCTGAAGCTTCCTTTGGCCGGCCGTCTAACATATATTCCGAAGGATTTTCTACTTCTGCCAGTCCTTCTTCTCCCATTTCAAACACACCGATCTCATTGGTAGATCCAAAACGGTTTTTTACGCTGCGAAGGATACGATACACAGCATTTCTGTCCCCTTCAAAATAAAGGACTGTATCTACCATATGTTCCAGCACCCTTGGACCTGCTACAACTCCTTCTTTTGTCACATGTCCTACCACGAAAATAGCGATCCCCCGGCTTTTTGCGATCTGCATAAGAATACCGGTGGATTCACGCACCTGACTTACACTTCCCGGTGCAGAAGTAATCTCTTCCCGATACATGGTCTGGATAGAGTCGATCACTACGATCTGAGGCTTTTCCTGGTCGATCACAGCCTCAATGCGCTCTAAATTAGTCTCACTTAAAAAGCGCAGCTCTCCCGTCACAGTCCCGATACGGTTTGCACGCATTTTTATCTGCTTTAAGGATTCCTCACCAGAGATATAAAGCACTCTCTGACCTGCAGCTGCCAGATGGCGGCATACCTGCAGCAGCAGCGTAGATTTTCCAATACCCGGATCACCGCCTACTAGTACCAGGGATCCTGCTACAATGCCATCTCCCAGTACCCGGTCCAGTTCTTTAAAGCCAGTGCTGATCCTGTCTTCCTTTTCCAGACGTATCTCTGAAAGAAGAGCGGGTTTAGCCGCAGCCATACCCGCTCCTCTCTCAGCAGACATCCGTCCTTTTCCTGCAGCCGGTGCCATCTTTGCCACTGGTTCTTCCACCAGTGTATTCCAGGCCCGGCAGGCGGGACACTGTCCCAGCCATTTGGATGATTCATATCCGCATTCTTTACAGAAAAATGCAGTTGTCTTTGCTTTTGCCATAATTTATGCTCTCTTTACTGCTTTAACCTTTACGGAAGTTCCCTCTTCTAATTCTACGCTGACGCTTAACTTGCCGCTCATATTGGTCTTCATGCTTCCTACAGCAACATCGTCTACATATACCTCATAATCGGTATCATTTTCCAGCTGTACGGTGATCTGGGCATCCTTATCACCCTCTACTGCAAACTCTACGCTGTCATCTGTTACTTTAAAATGTTCAGCCACTGTGCCTGGAACAGACTCATAAACAAACATCTCATTGCGCTCCAGCTTTGTGATCTCATTGTAAGTCTTAACTTTATAGATATCGCCCTGATATTCAAAATCGGACTTCTTTGACTTCTGTCCTAACTTATAATCTCCAAAACTGATGGTGCCATCCTGCTCTGCGCGGATCAATTCTTCAACGACTGGCATCTTTTTATCCTCCTGCTTCTTATGTGTAAAATAAGGTATTTTTAATTATACAACAACTTCTGTAAAATAACCAGTGGATTTTATACCTTTGCACGACAAACGCACGAACAATCATCTGGCATCAATTCTGCTTTCTGTTATTTTTTAAGCTTCTAAAAGTTCTTCTAGATACTGAATTGGGCGTAAGCTAAGTACAAACCTTTTCTTTCGCATCGACAACTTATGTCTTGTTATTTGTGCCGGTTTCAAAATACTTAGGCTCCATTTCCTTATGATATTCAAATTTTGTGCCGCCAGCTTATCTATGGTTGTATTCGCATCTTCCCGGAATGTTACATCCAGATACCAGTGCATGCTTTCTATACTCCAGTGTCCTCTCACTGCACGGCTGACCTGTTCAATGTCTCCTTTTAAACTGCTGATGAAATAACGGTTCTCTATTCTTGTATTTCCTTCTTTCTTCAGCGTTTTCTTCTCCATTACTATACTGGACAGTCCTTTCCAGTTCTTTTTCTGGCTTAACCACTTTATATCCTCTGTCTGATAATACTCCCTTATCTCGATCTGACCATGTGCTTTTTCCTGGGTTTTTTTGTAATTACCTCTTTCACGGATCTCTTTTTGGAACTCTTCGTCTGAAAAGTATTCTTGTACATCTTCATACAGACTGTTTTGATTTCTCTTCAATGCCAGCACATAGTCTGCCCGTTTTTTCTTTATTTTCTCCGCTATTGCAGTCTGCGTTCCCATTGCATCGATTGTTACGATCTGGCCTTTTATCTGGATCTTGTCCAGCAATTCCGGGATTGCTACGATCTCATTGCTTTTTTCTTCAACTGCTTTTTGACCAAGGCAAAAACCATCCTCCTTACTCCATGCTGATACAATGTGGGCCGCCTTCCCATCTCCTCTTTTATTGGAACGCATGGTTTTTCCATCGATACAGATGATCTTCTTCAGCAGTTCCCCATCGTCCTGATTTAAACGATCCTGCTATTTTCCATAGAGCTGCTGCAGGATTTCTGGTGATATCATTCCCATTACGCGTCTTATTGTATCATGAGATGGTATTCCGTTTTTTAACTCTATATATTTGCGAAGATAATCCTGATAATTTTCTGCAAATAATACCATTTCTACCCAGTCATCTGCATTTGCTAATGTTGCAAACAACACAATAACAAGAATGTCCTTTAATGTATGACGAACTTTTCTTTGCTGGCGATCATCTTCAATATATTCCATCCAATCTAATAATTCTTGCATATACTAACACCCCTTTTCTTTTAATTTTAACAAAAAAGGGGCGTGTTCACAATTTATTTACTCATGCGTTTGTCGTGCTCCTGTATAGCTTCCGCTCTCCAGCAATGCTCCGGCGATTACCTCCAGGTCATTTTTTCTGGCCTGTGCATCCGTCTGCTGTTCCTCCAGCTCCTCATAAAACCGGTAACTGTTCTTACCATTCTGTTTGACATAATACAATGCCTTGTCCGCTCTTATATAATATTCTTCAAAGCTTCCTCCCTGCCTGCACATGCACAGACCGCAGGACAGGGATGCCGGTGAAGTCTCCGCCGTGACATTTTTTGCCGCACCAAAGCTATCAAACAGCTTTCTCATCCGCATGTTCATCTCTTCTTCTGATGCCTCCGGCAGATAGAACAGGAATTCATCTCCTCCCAGCCGACAAACCACTGCGTTCTCCATGCACTCTGTGAGCATTGCTCCTACCAGCCTGAGAGCACGATCCCCCGCTTTATGTCCATAAACATCGTTGATCTTCTTCAGATTATCCATATCGACAAATCCCAGACAGCCATCATGCTTCTGCATTTTCTCAAGCATCAGCTTTTCACCCTTATGACGCATAGGAAGACCAGTCAGATAATCCAGGCTTTCCCTTGCCTCTCTCTGCCTAGCCAGCTCCAGCTCGCGGATGCGGTCCATTGTCTGGATCAGCGTAACGACCAGCAGGACCACCAGTCCGGTTGCGATAAAGATCCCTGACAGTGACACCACTCGATACACCGCTATCACCTCCAGCATGACTGCAATCATGGCAGCTACCAGTCCGATCAGCGGAAGCTTGTAATGTTTCGCCGTTCCCTTAATGAGATCCCGGCAAATGGTGATAAATATTGTCAGGAACGTTCCTGCGATCACTAGGTGGGACAAGAACATTGTCGAGATAAAATCTGCGATATTCAGTAGCTGTAAGGCCGTGCATATCACAAAATTCACACAGGTGATACACTCTGCCACATGATATACCTTCCGGTACCTTCCCTGCTGCACACTGTCAATATAGAACATGATCGGAACCGGGCAGAGCATCACAACGAAGAAGCACATATTCGACAGAATAGAAGCATTGGAAACAAACAGCTGGCGCAGCTTCGATTCTCCCAGCATCCACACTGCTCCCAAGAGCATGCACCATCCCAGGTACTCCAGATCAAATCTCGTCTTATATATAATATCAAGCACCAGACTAATGATCAGCACGACCAGTCCGGCAAACAGCATGGCGCAGGCGATCAGAGTTACCATAAAATAGCGGTGGAACATATATGCCCAGATATCTGATTTATCCCCGCAATATACCTTGTTGACAACACCTGAATACTTTTTCGTAAAGCATTGCAGATCTATCCGCACTTCCTGTCCCGCATCCTCGCTGGATGTCTCGCAGAACACATACCCACTGGCAGAATTTTTCCCAAAAGGTCTGGTATTCTCCGTATCATACACCGTCCTCAGTTCCCCACTGATGTAAATGCGCACATTCTGTATGGAGGACCTGATGGCGATCGTATTTTCATGATAATCCTGTGGGAGCACTGACCGGATGACCAGAGACTCTCCGGCAGGCACATTATACCGACCCGGAATCCGAAGCTCTTCTTCCGTTCCGTCTGCCAGCACCCGGTAAAAGGTTCCGGTATAAGTAATGCTTTCCTCCGTGACCAGTTCCCTCTCACTTGGGTAAATATATTGTCCCAAAAGGAATGCCGCAAGCAACACACATATCACCACATAAAATAAAATTCTCTTATACTTTTGGATCGTATATTTTGCTTCTGTCAACTTTTCTACCTCATTAAATGATACCGGGGCTGCCCCCGCTTTTATTCCCTTATCGGGATTCTGTCCATGATCTTTCACACACTTATCAACAAGTTTATCACAAGTAGCAGGAAAAGCAACTATCCATTTCGCTCTGTAAAATGTTTATGGAAATTTCATTCGACAAATCATGCTTTCCGAAACTAAAATAGGAATGCGATACGATAATTTCATGATCCTATGAAAGGAGACAACATGATAAGAAGAATAAAAAATATTCCATCGTTTATAGCAGCTTAACAGGTAATGCCAAGGTGCTGGCTGATGCTATCCACGAGACATTACCTCAGGATGAATGTGAGTATTTCGATGTCCTTTAATGTATGACGAACTTTTCTTTGCTGGCGATCATCTTCAATATATTCCATCCAATCTAATAATTCTTGCATATACTAACACCCCTTTTCTTTTAATTTTAACAAAAAAGGGGCGTGTTCACAATTTATTTACTCATGCGTTTGTCGTGATACCTTTGCCAAAGCTTTTGGGGCTGCTGTTTTCCTTCTGGCAGCTGCTTTCTTTTTCACCGTAAAAACGAGTCTGCCATCTTCACAGCCTGCTTCCACACCGGCACTCTTTTTGATCTTTCCATCTAAAATCTCTTCTGCCATCTTGTCCTCTAACAGGCTCTGGATGGTGCGACGCAGTGGTCTTGCGCCATATTTTTCATCATAACCTTTATCAATGAGCAGTTCTTTTGCAGCCTCATTTACAGTAAGGGTAATGCCTAACTGCTCTTTGCATCTCTTTTCAATGCCCTTTAACATGATGTCAGCAATGCCCTTCATATGCTCCTTGGTCAGCTGGTGGAAGACGATGATCTCATCAATACGGTTTAAGAATTCCGGCTTAAACAGACGTTTTACCTCTTCCATCACACGGCCTTTCATAAATTCGTGGTCTGCCTTTGCATCTGTGGCAACCCCGAATCCCAGACGTTTTGGCGCAATGATATTTTCTGCACCTGCATTGGAGGTCATAATGATAATGGTATTCTTAAAATCGATCTTTCGTCCCTGGGCATCAGTGATATGGCCGTCATCTAACACCTGCAGAAGGATATTAAACACATCCGGATGAGCCTTTTCGATCTCATCAAAAAGGATCACACTATAAGGATTCCTGCGGACCTTTTCACTAAGCTGGCCGCCCTCTTCATAGCCAACATATCCTGGCGGAGAACCGATCATCTTGGAAACACTGTGTTTTTCCATATATTCTGACATATCCACCCGGATCAGGGAAGTTTCTGTGCCAAACATAGCCTCTGCAAGAGCCTTTGAAAGTTCTGTTTTTCCTACACCTGTAGGTCCTAAGAACAAAAAGGATCCAATAGGGCGTTTGGGATCTTTTAATCCGATGCGGCCTCTGCGGATCGCCTTGGATACAGCTGTAATAGCTTCCTCCTGGCCCACAACTCTCTCATGAAGGATATTTTCCAGATTTTTAAGCCGCTCTGATTCTTCCTCTGCCAGCTTTTTTACCGGTATCTTTGTCCATCCGGCTACTACATCTGCCACTTCATTTTCCCCTACTGTCAGTTTCCGGGTTTCTTTTTCTTTTTCCCATTTTTCCAGAGTCTGACGGATCTTTTCTTTTAACTTTTCCTGTTTTTTCTTAATATCCCCCGCCTTTTCATAGGCTTCTTCCCGGATGGCTGTCTCTTTTTCCTCTTCCAGCTCATCGATCTGTTCCTCGTAAGTCCTGACCTTAGCTGGTTTTGTATAATTTAACAGGCGCACCTTAGAAGATGCCTCATCAATCAGGTCAATAGCCTTATCTGGCAGAAAACGGTCATTGATATAGCGGGCAGAAAGCTTTACAGCTGCCTCTAAAGCATCATCTGTGATCTCTACCTTATGATGTTCCTCATAACGGCTGCGAAGTCCCTTTAAAATGGCAATGGATTCTTCTTCTGAAGGTTCATCTACAGTAACCGGCTGGAATCTCCGCTCTAAGGCTGCATCCTTTTCAATATACTTTCTGTACTCATCAATCGTAGTTGCACCGATCAGCTGCAGTTCCCCTCTTGCAAGGGATGGCTTTAAAATATTGGAAGCATCTAAGGCTCCTTCTGCACCGCCTGCCCCGATAATGGTGTGTATCTCATCAATAAACAGCAGCACATCTTTAGACTCTACTACTTCTGCAATGACTTTCTTAATACGTTCTTCAAATTCACCTCTGTACTTGGAACCTGCTACCATACCAGAAAGATCCAACGTCATAACCCTCTTATCAGCGATGGTATCCGGCACATCTCCTGCTGCAATACGCTGTGCCAGTCCCTCTACTACCGCTGTTTTTCCTACTCCCGGCTCACCAATAAGGCATGGATTATTTTTGGTACGCCGGCTTAAGATCTGGATCACTCTCTGGATCTCATGTTCTCTTCCGATCACAGGATCCAGCTTTCCATCTAATGCCATCTGGGTGAGATTGCGGCTGTAGCTGTCAAGAGCCGGTGTTGAACTGCCCCGCTTTCCATAGCTGCCCCGTTGCATCTCATCTTTGACGGACGGTGCATCTTCACCCATAGCTGCCAGAAGATCAATATAAAGCTTCTGGACACTGATGCCTATGGTATTTAACAGGCGGCTGGCTACACAGTCTCCTTCTCTTAAAATAGCAATAAGGATGTGCTCTGTGCCGATCTGGGCTGCTTTAAAACGCACTGCCTCTCTGTAACTGTTTTCTATAACACGGCGGGCTCTTGGGGTATAAGCAGCATTTTCTGCCATCTGCACAGAATTATCCGGAGTGATCAGCTGGCTGACCAACTCTACTACTTTTGCTTCTTCAACCCCGTTTTCCTCTAAAACCTTGGCTGCCACGCCGGTTCCTTCCTGTAAAAGGCCAATGAGCAGATGTTCTGTTCCCACGTAGCCATGGTTTAAGCTTTCTGCCATTTCCACTGCCAGGCTTAAGGCCTCCTTCGCCTGTGGTGTATATCGTTCCATTGTTGTCCTCCTTTATGTCTGTCAACCCCTAAGACCAGCTGCATATCTGTGGAAGATGTTCCCTGATATAAGCTGCTCTTACACAGTCCGTCTCATCTTTATCTAACGGCCTGCTGGCCCACAGATTTAAATTAGCCGGTTTTATGCCCACTAAAAGGCTGTATAGGCTGTTCTCCTTTTCAAAAGCAATAAGACCATCTGTTTCTCCTGCGATCAGCTGTCCGATAAAGACTCTGGCATCTTTTTCTGCCATTTTCCGGGCATATTTTAAAACTCCGTAGGATTTATAGGTTTCATCTTCTCGTTCCAGCCTTCTGGCATTTAAAGCCGCCTTTCTTACCTTAAATTCCTGGGCATTTAACTGGACTGCCGCTTTATTTACCAGCTCAATAATCTCTTTTTCGGAAAGACCTAAGGTTCTCTGGTTTGACAGCTCATACATGTTTCCGGCATTTTCACTGCCTTCTCCAAAAATCCCCCTTATAGAGGTTCCCAGTCTTCCCATATCCGCTACTATGCTCTGGAATTTCTTCAACTGGGACAGCATAGGCAGATGGACTACAGCACAGGCCTTAAGTCCCGTTCCCATATTGGTGGGAAATGTAGTCAGATAACCATATTTTTCATCATAAGCATAAGGAAAATGCTCATTGATGGCATCATCTATCTCATCTGCCTTCTGCCACAGCTTTTCCAGACAGAGCCCGGAAGACAGAAACTGCAGGCGGATATGGTCATCTGCCCCCAATAATATGCTTTCCGACTCATCTTCTGACAGATACAGGCCCTGGGCACAGGTCTTTTCCACTGCGCAGCGGTTTAAGATCCGGCGTTCCCGCAAAGCCTTCTTTTCTGCCTGTGCCATAGTCTCTAAAGGCCGGTAAAAAAGAGGCGTTCCTGTCTTTTCTCCTATATCCTTTAAACCGTCCCGCAGGCCATCTACCAGTTCCCTGCTTCCAGCCTCATCCAGACGGGAGGGAAATACATATTCATTCCAGTTTCTGGCAAGACGGATCCTGCTGTATATGATATTGGACGGCTCTTCTGATATAGCTTCATACCATTTACTCATGTACCTGACCGTCCTTTCCTGCTTTTAATGCCCTGATCTTATCTCTGCATACAGCTGCCATTTCATAATCTTCTGTTTTCAGGGCTTCTTTCAGCTGTTTTTCAAGGTCCGCAGCCTCTTTCCACCAGTCCGGTCTGGCTGTATCCATATCATTTACCGTTTTTTCTCCTGCTTCCAGCAAAACATCCTGAGGCACTTCTTTCCTGTTTCCAGCAGCACTTTTTTCTTTTCCTGCCATGATCTTAGGTATCTTGCCACGATGGCTCTCGCTTCCCTGAAGCTGTTTGATCTTATCGCTGATAAACAGATCAAACACACCATAGCAGTCCGGACAGCCGAAACGACTGTTCTGGACAAAATCATCAAAACTGGTACCGCAGGTAGGACAAACCACCCGGAAACGTTCATCGGTTTCCTCTTCATCTTCCTCCAATCCCAGAAGTCCGGACAAAAGCTTTCCTAAAGGAAATTCCCCGTCCAGCAAAGCTGTATACTGTCCAAAATCCATTTCTTTTGCACAGTGGGAACAGAGATTATGCTCTGTTTTCACTCCATTGATGATCTCAGTATATTTAATATTTGCTTCCCGAACCTTACATTTTTCACATAACATATTAATCCTCCCGGGTTTCTATATCACGCTTGGTATATCTGTCGTAGATCTCGTCAACCAGCTGATGCGCCTCGTCTCTTGAAACATCGCGGCAGATACCACAGGCCAGCACTACATCCAGATTCTGGCGCATCTCCTCAATAGCCTGGATCTTATCTATATCCAGAGAAACTACTGCACCTCTTCTCCGGTCCAGTTTTACAAAACCTTCCTGGCGGAGAACGGAATATGCCTTATTTACTGTATGCATGTTGATGCCGATATGGTCTGCCATCTGCCGTACAGAGGGAAGTGTATCTCCTTCCCGTATCATATCCGTTGCTATTCCCATAATGATCTGGTTTCGAAGCTGGATATAAATGGCTTCATCACTGTTAAAATCAATTTTTAGTACCATAAACACCCCAACTTTCAGGGGCTGCCGCTACAATAAAACCTTGTTTGCGGCAGCCCCATGTTCTTTTTATCTTTTAAGTTACATCTGTTCTACTGATAATATAACAGTATTTCTTCTCTCCGTCAAGAGTTTTTATATTTCCTCTTCTTTTGCCCAGCCATAAGCATATTTCACAGCCTTATTCCAGCCACGGATCCGCTTTTCTCTTTCTTCATCCCCAATCTGAGGCTTAAATATCTTATCGATTGCCCAGTTTTGGATCACTTCTTCCCTGCTGCCCCAGTAACCAACTGCCAGACCTGCAAGATAAGCTGCACCCATAGCGGTTGTCTCCACACATTCCGGGCGGTTCACCGGAGCATTGATAATATCTGCCTGTGTCTGCATCAGAAAATCATTGGCGCTTGCGCCGCCATCTACCTTTAAAGCTGCAAGTTTGATCCCCGAATCTGCTTTCATTGCTTCCAGGACATCGTTTACCTGATATGCAATGGATTCCAACGTGGCGCGGATGATATGGTATTTATTAACACCACGGGTGATTCCAACAATAGTCCCCCTTGCGTACTGATCCCAGTGAGGCGCCCCCAATCCTGTAAACGCAGGTACAACATAGCATCCATTGGTATTTTCTACCTTTTTAGCCATATATTCCGAATCCGGGGCTGAATCGATCAGCTTTAGCTCATCCCTGAGCCACTGGATGGCAGCCCCTGCAACGAAAATAGAGCCTTCCAGCGCATAATTGACCTTTCCATCCATTCCCCAGGCAATCGTAGTCACAAGGCCGTTTTCTGAAAAAATAGGCTTCTCTCCTGTATTCATCAGCAGAAAGCAGCCGGTTCCATATGTATTTTTCGCCTCCCCCGGTTTAAAACAGGTCTGTCCGAATAATGCTGACTGCTGATCACCTGCAGCACCTGCAATGGGAATGGGCCCACCAAGATAAGAAGGATCTGTTTCACCGTACACACAGCTGGATGGCTTCGGCTTCGGAAGGATACATTTTGGAATATCCAGTTCTGCCAGGATCTCATCATCCCACTGCAGTGTGTTAATATTAAAAAGCATGGTCCGAGATGCATTGGAGTAATCTGTTACATGGACTCTGCCTCTGGTAAGTTTCCAGATCAGCCACGTTTCCACCGTACCAAATAATAATTCCCCGTTTTCAGCTTTTTCTCTTGCTCCCGGCACATTATCAAGGATCCATTTTACCTTTGTTCCGGAAAAATAAGCATCGATCACAAGACCTGTCTTTTTCCTGAATATATCTGTCAGGCCTTTTTCTTTTAAAGTGTCACAATACTCTGATGTTCTGCGGCACTGCCATACAATAGCGTGATAAACAGGTTCTCCCGTATTCTTATCCCAGACAATGGTAGTTTCCCGCTGATTTGTGATCCCGATAGCTGTAATATCTGCCGCCACAGCACTGATCTTGTTCATTGCCTCTACTGCAACTCCCAGCATGCTGGCCCAGATCTCATCTGCGTCATGTTCCACCCAGCCTGGTTTTGGAAAATACTGGGTAAATTCCCTTTGTGCCGCACTGCACATTTCACCTTTTTCATTAAAGAGGATACAGCGGTTGCTGGTCGTCCCCGCGTCCAGTGCCATTATATACTTTGCCATATTATTTTTCCTCTTTCTTATCCTTCTTTATCAGCCTTGCAATGGCATCTACAGCTACTTTCACAGACTGCTCTGTATCATGGCACTGAATATCTTCCAGTCCTAAAGCCCGTCTGGTCTGATTTCCCAGAACTAAAAGCACAGTTCCAATACGGACTTTGCGCACTGCTGCCACAATATACAATGTAGCCGATTCCATTTCACTGGCAAGAGCGCCGCAGGCACACCAGGCATCCCATTTGCTTTTCAGTTCATCTTTTACAGGCATACTGTCCGGATCCAGCTGTCCATAAAATGAGTCTTTGCAATGGACTACACCTACATGGTACTTACAGCCATCTGCCCTTGCTGCTTCACAGAGGGCATTTATCACACCTGTGTCTGCTACTGCCGGAAACTCAATAGGAGCATACTGGAGTCCTGTTCCTTCCATGCGGATAGCCCCGTTTGCAATGACCAGATCACCGCCTAATACGTCCTTTCCCATGCCTCCGCAGGTTCCTGTACGCACAAAACACTCTGCACCACAGTGGATCAGCTCTTCCATGGCAATAGCTGCTGAAGGGCCGCCAATGCCGGTACTGCACACACTTACCATTTCTCCTTCCAGTTCCCCTGTATAAATGGTATATTCCCGGTTGGAAACAACAAAACGGGGATGATCCAGATATTTTGCGATCTTTTCACATCTTCCCGGATCTCCCGGCAGGATCACATAGCGGCCTACATCTCCCGGACGTATCTTTAAATGATATTCTTCATTTTCTGTACTATATGCAACTGGCATAAAATACCCCTTTCTTTTTTTATGTTCTCTCAGATTCTTTCTGTAATACCCTATTTTCTGTCTTTATTGTACCATATCCCCATATCGTCCGTCAAAACATAAGTAAAAAGCTATTTTTTGGAAGGGCCAGAACAGTCTCCAGAATCTCGTCCAGATCATTAAAATCATATACCGGGCAGTCTGCAAGACTTTCTTTTTCAAATCCCGGTATTTCTCCCGGTAAAAAGTCTGTTACATAGGCCTTTACAGTCTCTTTTTTGCACACACTTCTTTTAGATACCTCCCGGCGCATAACTTCAATTTTAGGATAAGCAGAATCTTTCATCCCTTCAAGAAGGATAAGGTCTGCATCATTAAAATACCCAAAAAAATCTGCTGCCTGATGCCCTGTTTCCTCTTTTACAAGGCAGAACCGTTTTTCTGAATACACCACTGTTCCATAAGCCCCAGCCGCTTTGTGACGGTAACTGTCCGTTCCCGGCACATCCGGGATAAAATCATGGCCATCGTGTTTGATCACTGCCACCGCCAGCCCCCGGTGGGACAATTCCCTTACCAGTGTTTGGGTCAATGTAGTTTTTCCTGTATTTTTCTTTCCGCTGACTGCAAATACAGGTGGTCTTTTATCTGCAAGTTCACTTAAAGCCATAGGTGTGTTTACATTGGTAAACCATGTATCGGGTACATGTTCCTTTTCTGTTTCCAGGATCTTTACCCGCAGTTTTCCTAACAGATCCCTTACTCTTCCATTTTTTTCCAGAAGCTGCTTTTCAAGGACAGGTATACACCCCGATGAATACCAGCCGCACACAGGATGGATCCTGCCGTCCCTTGTTTTCCAGATCACCGCATCCACATCTATATTCTTTTCTGCTTCTTCCAATGCCCGTTTCCCAAGATAAAAATGAAATAATGGCATATCACAGGAAACAAAAAACAGACCTGCCATCCCCACCTGTTTCAGACAGGAATAAATCCCCCCTAATGGCCCTGCATCAGGGATCAGATCTGGTATTACCTGGGGATCCCCGCTTTTTTGGGCCTCTGACAAAAAAAGGGGCAGATCTGACTGCTCCAGTTCTTTTCTGATCCTCTCTTTAAAACTTATTCCCCTGTAAAGAAGCTCTGCTTTGTCATTGCCGCCCATGCGGCTGGATCTGCCCCCTTTAAGCAGGACACAGCCAAATTTCTTCATATCCAACACTTTCTCCCTATAGCCCCTTTCTGATGCACTGCAACGCAAAAAGAGCCATGAACGGCTCTTTTTTGCGGATCATAT
Source organism: Lachnospiraceae bacterium (assembly GCA_025758065.1). NCBI lineage: Bacteria > Bacillati > Bacillota > Clostridia > Lachnospirales > Lachnospiraceae > Lachnospiraceae bacterium. The sequence goes on along the minus strand of CP107199.1, from coordinate 2,904,446 downwards.
GATCATTCAGGATCATAAAGAAGCTGCGATGGCATCTGCCAGTGCTTCTAACTGTGGATCCTGTTCATCCTTTAAAGCAGATTTTACAGTGACAGTCTGCTCTAAAATATTCATGTTCTTCATTCCGGAAAGTATCTCTTTCATCTGCTTTCCTGCTACAACACCCCAGGTACCATTTTCAATTACTGCTACGGTACGGTTCTGCAGTCCATGTGCCTTTAAATCATTTAAAACATGTTCCATATTAGTAAAGATCCCGCCGTTATAGGTAGCTGCTGCAAATACCAGATGGCTGCAGCGGAAGGATTCACTTACGATCTGGGATGGATGAGTTGCTGATACATCATAAACAGCAATGTTTTTTACTCCCTTGTCAGCCAGCTTGCATGCCAGGATATTGGCTGCATTTTCTGTATTTCCATAAATAGAACCATATGCGATCATAACTGACTTTTCTTCTGGTACGTAGCTGCTCCAGGTAAGATATTTATTTACGTACCAGCTGATGTTCTCACGCCATACTGGTCCGTGAAGCGGGCAGATGGTTGCAATTTCCAGACCTGCTGCTTTCTTCAGGAGAGTCTGTACAGAAGCGCCGTACTTGCCTACGATATTAGTATAATATCTTCTCGCATCATCTAACCAGTCACGTTCAAAATTCACTTCGTCTGCAAACAGGTTGCCGTTCATAGCGCCAAAGGTGCCAAAAGCATCTGCGGAAAATAATGTCTTATCTGTGGTATCATAAGTAACCATAACCTCTGGCCAATGGACCATAGGCGCCATTACAAAAGTAAGGTTATGCTTTCCTGTACTTAATGTATCTCCTTCTTTTACGATCACTGCCCTGGAATCAATATCAAAATCAAAGAACTGTTTGATGATGCCCACAGTCTTTGCATTGCATACTATCTTTGCTTCTGGATACTTTTCTGCAACCTGGCCTAAAGTTGCTGCATGGTCTGGTTCCATATGGTCTACTACGATATAGTCCAGAGAGCGGTCTCCTAATACCTTTGCCAGATTCTCATACAGCTGTCCTGCTACTGCCCAGTCTACAGTATCAAAAAGAACGGTCTTTTCGTCTAACAGCACATAGGCATTATAGGAAACACCTCTTGGGATCGGATAAGCATTCTCAAACATGGCCAGACGTCTGTCTGTACCTCCTACCCAGAATAAATCTTCTTTCACTTTCTTTACACAATACATAGCTCTTCTTCCTTTCTGCACATTGTAAGTCTCATTTTCAGGTTATTTTAAAGGTCAAATATCTCAAAGTCATCGTCTTTGTCTTTGTCCTCTGAGGTCTCTTCTGGTACTGCCGGCTCCTCATATACTACATTATCGTCCATTTCACCATTTTCATCCACATCTGCTTCCTCATCCAGATCTTCAAACTCTATTTCTTCGATGTCATCCTTTGCTTCTTCATCTGATACAGCTTCTGTCTCTTCTGGTTCTGCAGTTTCCGGCTCTTCCTGTACAGCTTCTGGTTCTTCCTCGTCTGCAGCTTCAGATCCGTCCTCAGACTCGTCTAAATCTTCAAGATCAAGATCCTCATATTCTTCTGTATCGTCATCATCCTCATCTATCAGGTCATCTTCCTGCTCTTCTGCTTCGTCTTCATAAAGCTCTTCTTTCGCTTCATCATTCTCTTTTACAGACTTCTTTCCAGAACGGGATGTCTTTCTTTTTTCTGTTTTCTGCTTCTTGCCTGCAACAGATACCACCAGAAGCACCATAAAGATAAGAGCTACAACAATAGCCGCGATCAGCAGCGTCCTGAACAGGCTGTAATCCTTTCTCAGGGAATCATATTGGTCTGCCAGCTGTGTATAAACATCTTCACTTACTGCTCCCTGTGCATTTGGATCTTCAAAGTAACGCTGGATGGTACGCTCATTGTTATTTAAGTCATAGCGGTAGAAGTTCTTCTCACCGGCTTCATTCATAGCATAAATGACACAATACTGATGCTCTGTCTCATTGCCCCATACCCAGCCTTTAACAGCATGTCCATCAATGGTGATCTTTGTTTCTGTCAGTCCTTCCGGTATCTGTACAGAAGCATCTGGTTCCATTACAGTAAAGCTGCGCCTGGATACAGTCATCTGGAACTGTTCAAAGCTTCCTTCTCCATCCACATTCTGTGTACCCTCATTTGGACCGCCTTCCTGTTTGGTAACAACGATCACATATTCCCTGGTAGTTTCCCCATCCTGGGCAGTAACCTTTAAAGTCACCCTGTTTTCACCCATCTGCAGGTTTTCATTGCCGCTTACTACCTTAGAAGCACCTTCGTCTGTAGTATCCGCGCTGATGATCAGTTTATCTACGTCTGTTCCTACTGTCACTGCATAGGAATCTACATCAGAAGAAAACTCCGGTGTCAGGCTTCCCGGTGATACCTGCAGGGACTTTAAGGTTGCATCCTTGGAAGCACTTGCCAGTGCGCTGACCGTTACCTGGGATTCTCCCTGCTTCTCAACTGTTACGATCTTGGAAGAAGAATCATAGATCTCCTGGCTTGTAACCGTGATCTTGCTGGTACCTGCTGCTGATGCCTTAAATTTCAGGTCATAAGCAAGGGTCGTTGTATTTCCGGCACCGCCGTCACCATGGACACGGACTGCCCCGTTTCCGCCTTCTGCATTAGTACCTTCTATAAATTCAAGACTGTTTGCATCATATGCCAGCATGATATCTGCTGTAGAAAGATTATCACTGCTGGTGATCTTCATTTTTACATTGATCTCACTGCCTACAGAAGCGGTTGGATCTGAAAATGCGATCCTTGCTGTCGCTGCATAGGCAGTTATCCCATAAAATGGCAAAAATACGTTTATAAGACAGATGGCAGCAACTGCCGCTGCCCACTGTCTGATCTGTTTTAATGTCATGTTCATTCCTGCTTTCCTAAACTATTTCGGTCTCATTACTGCACGTTTACAATGGTAACATTGCTTCCGCCGGGAGTATTGCCATTTCCCGTTTCTCCATGTCCTCCTGTATTTCCAGGTGAACTGGAAGAGCTGCCAGAACCTGCCGGTGATGCAGTGGTATTCTGGCCGGAAGGGGTTGCTCCGCCAGCCTGACGCACTACATGTATGGTGTAAGTCCTTGTACTGCCATTCTGCGCTGTAACGGTTACTGCAATATCACTTGAATTGCCGGTAAGTTCTATATTTCCAGTACCTGCAACAGAAGCATTGCCATCTGCAGTAGATGCACTGATCTGGATACTTGTAACTGATGTATCTACGATCAGATTGTAGCTTAATGTATCCTTTCCAAAGGAAGGTGTCAGGCTGAATCCATCTGCATTTAAGCCAGAAAGCTTATTATTCGGGCTTCCGTTTCCTGTAGGTGCAGCACATGCCTGCTCCGGCATATTGTTAAATACCGGTATATAAAATTCCAATGCAGAGTTCTTTAAGGAACTGTATGCCTTAGAAAGACGCTCTGCCTCAGAAGCTGCGCCCTGCACATTGCTCATATACTGGTGTTTATATGGATTCGAGCCTTGTACATTAAACTTCTTTAAATAGAATGTATTCTGTCCTGCTTTTACATAATTATCGCCATAATTCTGGGCGCCGCCTAAAATGGATTTTTCCACCGTATTCCATGGTCTTCCATAACTACCGGACTGGCTTGCATACCGGAGTCCCATCTGGGTAGCTGACATAGAACCGGACTGATATGCTTCTACGTTAAAGAAGTTGTAATAACCGGAATATCCGGAATAATTTCCTGAGATCAGAGGTGTTCCACCGTTTACGCCCTGCTCCTGAAGGATCATGGCAGCTAAAACATAAGGGCTCACACTAGATTTCGTAGCTGCATCCATTAAAATATCCACATAGGATTTACTTGTGGAAACAGATACAGAAGATCCGGTCTGATCCGAAGTACCTGTTGTGGTATCTGCAGCCGTTCCCGGCTGGGAAGACACATTTCCAGGCTGGGAGATACTGGTACTGTTATCTGTACTGCTTCCATCGGACTGTCCCGGAGCTACCAGGCTCACATTGGAAGTTACCAGATTATGCTCCTTTGGTGTAATAGAAGCATGTGGCGATTCCAGACTAACATTTCCGTTTCCTGTACTGCTGCTCTCTGTGGCACTGCTGCTTCCCGGTGCCTGTGTACTTACAGCTGCACTACCTGATGTACTCTGGCTGGCAGATGAACTGCCACCTGATACGCCCGGACCATGGTTGGAATCATCTGTCATGTTTTTTCTTCCCCCAGGGCCTTCTTTTGAAACACTTCCAGATGAACTGCCTGATGAATTACCTGATGAACTGCCTCCCGGACCGGAAGAACTGCCGGAAGAAGAACTGCCTCCCGGACCGGAAGAACTGCCGGAAGAAGAACTGCCTCCGGTTCCTGTGGAATCTGTGGTCCCTGAAAGGAAGGAACCGGCAACCATTCCTGTAAGTCCCTCTTTTGTCTGGCTGTTTCCATCGTATTCATGGGACAGGAACTGGAACACATAGGTATCATCTAAAAAGTTTCGCGGATCCATATAATAACGGATGATATCCCGGGATGCTGCCACCCAGTTGCTTCCGTCAAAACCGGTCCAGCTGCTGTTATCCCAGTTATAAGCGCCGCTTTCTACAGATTTCCAGGAAGAAATACTTCCTGTTGCCACCAGATTACGGCCAAGAACTGACTCATTTTCAACAGCTGTATTCCAGTCAATCCCTGTATTCTTTGCCCTGAATACCCAGTTTGGATACTGGGCATGAAGCTGCCTTAAACCATCTTTATAGCTTTCCGGAAATCCCTGGGAAGTCAGATAAGCTTCAAAATTTGCATCTGCGGAATACGAAACCGGGATGCGTATGTAGGAAGAAGAAACATAGCCTGTGCCGGTTTGTCCGCTGCTTCCCGTGTACTGGATCTGGTACCAGGTCTTTCCGTCTGTTCCTGTCTTCTCTCCTGTAATGCGTACGCTGGCACCTGCTGCCAGACGGGCAACTGCACTGTAGCCGGTTCCTGCATCACTTCTTACGTTTAAAGAGGACGCCTTTACAGTAGCCGTCCCCGTATAAGCATAGGAATCTAACATATGAAATGGCAATGGTCTGCTTAATGGAACATTTGCAGCCAATGTCAGGCCTAACAGAACTGCAAGGCCTTTTTTGTATATTTTTCCCTTCATCTGCTGTATTATCTCCTGAATTCTCTGATTCAATGATATGATGATACCAGGGTCAAAAGGTCATAAATCCGATGCAAGCTTGCTTGCAGGAGGATTTTTGAACTTGGGACCCGCCAAAAACATGAGTAAGAAGCCATTTTTTGAAGAAAAATGAGCGGATTACGAATGTTTTTAGAATTGCGGGAGTGCAAAGCACGTAGCAATTCGGTATCAGAGGGGTCAAAATACCTTTTGACCCCAACATCATCATGATATGTGTTCCCACTTAAAAAGTTTAAAAGTCCTCTTTCAAACAATCCTATCCCAGACATTTCACCTTTGAACACTCGGTATCATTATAATGATAATTGCCGCCTCATGTCAACTGCAACAAAAAATGTTCACACAAATCAAACTAATTCGTAAGAAAACTTTAACACTTACCAGGCAGAAATCTTTCTTTTAAATTCTCCACAGAGATAAAACATGACCCAAAGCCGTCAAAATATCCATTTTTTTTACTGACCTGTCACTATATAATGAAAGTTCTCCCATAAGCATATCTTCTATATAATATCGTACACTTCCAATCTTCTCTCCCTCTCTTACAGGAGCATCTAACTTCCGGGGAAGGATTACTTTCTTTCTGGTTTTCTCACCCTCTTTTATCAGGGCAGAAAGCTCTATTTGCGAAAGTTCTATTTCCCTTTCTTTTGCTAAAACAAAGCTTTTTTCTTCCTCTCCCCAGCAGATGCCGCCTTCTACCTTCACAGGCACTGGCTCTGTTTTTCCCAGATGCTTATACAGATCTGTTTTATTGTAATTTTTCAGTCCATAAGAAAACAGGATTCCTGCATCTGACCATTTTCGTGTCTTATAAGGCGGCCAGCTGCAGCCTAATAAGGCAATAACAAATAATTTACCATCTTTTTTTAACGCTCCTACATAAGAATAACCGGCTCCCCCTGTAAAACCGGTCTTTCCTGTCAGCGCCCCATCCATCATAGTTAAAAAAGCATTGTGGTTCCTGCACTGGATCTGATGTTTATTTTCCGAATCATAAAAGGTGCGATCCTGGGTCTGGGTTATTTTTAAAAATTCTTCCTTCTTCGGGGATTGTTGTATACAATATACCATTATCCTTGCCAAGTCCTCTGCAGTAGTAGAATGGATCCGTTCTTTTCCTGTTTCATCCGTTTCTTTTGCATCCAGACCATTTGGTGTGATAAACCAGGTATCCCTGCAGCCTAAATCTTCTGCCTTTTTATTCATCAGCCTGGCAAAATCTTTTCCTGTCCCTCCAATATGCTCTGCGATCATTACTGCTGCATCATTATAAGATTCCAGCATCAGACCGTAAAGCAGATCTTTTAACAGATATTTCTCTCCCTTTTTCACTCCCATATGTACCTTTGGCTGGGAAGCTGCACAAGAAGAAGCTGTGACCAGATCGTCTAAATCTCCCATTTCCAGTGCCAGGATACAGGTCATGATCTTAGTGGTGCTTGCCATGGGCCGCACCTGTTTTTCATTTTTTCCATAAAGAACGCGGCCGCTGTACCCATCCATCAAAACAGCGGACTGGGAATAAAGCTTCAGTCCGTCTTTTTCCTCTGCCAGACTTTGCAGATTACAAAAAAGGAACAAATAAACAAGTACAAAAACCAGGACCAAACAACGGAATTTCCACCGCATCCCTCTGTTTAAAGCATTTCTTTTCTCATTCACCTTAAGGGCTTCTCCCCAAAGGGTTCTTTTTCTTATCCTATTCCATCTGATTTACAGATATGCTGAAATTGACTATATCTGCTGCCTGTGTTATGATTTTTACAGAACATGTATTCTCCCTTTCAGGAGCACATTCATTTTTCAGGAGAGCACTATGAATATACCGAAACAGCGCGTTATTTTTCATATTGATGTAAATTCTGCTTTTTTAAGCTGGGAATCTGTATACCGCCTTGAGAAAAATCCCCAGGATACAGATCTGCGCACCATTGCCTGTGCAGTAGGCGGTGATTCAAGCACCCGTCACGGTATCATTCTGGCAAAATCCACTCTGGCAAAGAAACAGGGGGTTACCACCGGGGAACCTATCTCCCAAGCGTTACGAAAATGTCCTGATCTGGTGATCGTACCTTCTCGTTTTGATTTCTATATCCAGTGTTCCAGAAAAATGATGACTCTTTTAGAGGAATACACGCCGGACCATGAAAAATTTAGTATCGACGAGACTTTTCTGGATATGACAGATACCATTCACCTGTTCGGTCCTCCTTTAAGCACTGCCAATATAATACGGAACCGGATCCGGGACCAGCTTGGCTTTACTGTTAATATTGGTATTTCTTCAAACAAGCTTTTGGCAAAAATGGCCTCTGATTTTGAAAAGCCGGACAAATGCCATACACTTTTTCCTAATGAGATAGCAGAAAAAATGTGGCCTCTGCCCATCCGTGACTTATTCTGCGTAGGACAGTCTGCCCAGAAAAAGCTGGAAAACCTGGGTATTCGCACCATTGGCCAGCTGGCTCGCTGGGACTTAAATCTGTTAAAAATACATCTGGGTGAAAAATACGCAGTGATGATCCACCAATATGCCAACGGCATTGACAATGACCCTGTAGCAGAAAAAGAGCCTGTTAATAAAGGATACGGAAACAGCATTACCTTATCCAGGGATATTTCCGATTATGAAACAGGCTGTCAGGTACTCCTCTCCCTGTGCGAGACCGTGGGTGCCAGACTGCGGGCAGACCATGTACTCTGCAGCAGTGTATGTGTGGAACTTCGGGACTGGTCCTTTAAAAACCAGTCCCATCAGATGACCTTAAATGAACCTACAGATTCTACATCACAGCTTTTTGAATGTGCCTGCAGACTTTTAAAAGAAGCCTGGGATATGACTCCCCTGCGGCTTATGGGACTGCGTGTGGGAAAAATATCTGATGACAGCTTCTGCCAGATGAGCCTGTTTGAAGAGCCTCACGCCAGAAAAAAAAAGGAATTTGAAAAAACCGTAGATTCTATCCGCAGCCGTTTTGGCATCGACAGCATCAAACGTGCCAGTTTTCTGCAAAAAGATGCCATCGTAGACCATGCTGCAAGCAAAAAGAAAACCTTTAAAACAGGATCTGCAAAAAACGGATCTGGAGAGGAACTTTAAATATACATGATAAAAAAGACATTACAATACAAGATCACCGAAGAAGACCAGGGAAAGACCATAGAACAGTTTTTAAGGAGCAAAGGCTATTCCCACCGTCTGGTAGTTAAACTGAGAAATTCTCCCACCGGCCTTACTATCGGCGGGAAGCTTGCTTATACCATCCACCGTCTGCAGGCAGGTGAAATACTGACCGCTGCATTAGAAGAGGAAAACTCCCAGAACATTGTTCCTGTTAGGCTTCCTTTAAATATCATCTATGAGGATGAGGATATTTTAGTGATAAATAAAGATGCCGGTGTGCCTATCCACCCTTCCCAAGGCCATTTTGACCACACATTAGCAAACGCCGTTGCCTGGTATTACCAGAGCAAAGGCCAGACTCTGGTCTACCGGGCCATTAACCGCTTAGACCGGGATACCACCGGTCTTTTAGTCATTGCCAAGCATCTTCTTGCAGGCTGTATCTTATCTGACCAGATGCTCCACAGGCAGATCCACAGACAATACCGTGCTATTGTCTGTGGAAAGACAGAAAAAGAGGGCATCATTGATGCCCCAATAGGACGAGCAGAAGACTCTACTGTCCTGCGCCGTATTGACTTTGAAAATGGTGAGACAGCCAGAACCCATTACCGTCTTCTCTCCTATGATGAAGAAAAGGATCTTTCTTATATCAGTCTGAAGCTGGATACCGGCCGGACTCATCAGATCCGGGTCCATATGGGCTATATCGGTCATCCTCTTCCCGGTGATTTTCTCTATAATCCGGACTACCGCTATATCAGTCGCCAGCCACTCCACTCTTATGGACTGGAATTTATCCATCCACTGACAAAAACACCTTTAAGCTTTACAGCTCCACTCCCGAAAGACATGGCAGCTTTAGTAAAGGAATAACAAAAACCTTATCCCAGACCAGTACATCGTTTCGAAAATAACTGTACTAATCACGTAGGATGCGGAGTTGAGTGTGCAGGTCTAAAAACGCAGGCGTAGCGGGCTACGCTGAGGCTTTTAGGCCTGTGCAATCAGATTCGCAGACAAGTGAGTGGTATAGTTATTTCGAAAACGATGTACTAGTGTACCGACAAATTGATTTCTAAAGCAATATATTTCCAAGTCTAATCCATTTTTATGAGTCAAACTTTGAATTTAGTTCAATAGGGTCCGAAAGGGCTCCTCCATGTATAAACGCATTCACGGCAATTTTGTCCATTTTGCTCCGCCACCGATTAGGTAGGTCTCCGGCAAACTCGCTCACTGCGTTCGCTCAAACAGTGCCTCCAACCTACCAGCTATGCTCACAAAATGGACAAAATTACCTACCGAATGCTTATTATACATGGGTGAGCCCTTTCTACTGTATTGGATATGTCACATAAAAAATGCCGTACTTAAATACAATCCCCCACCTACATGAAAACTGCTTACTGGTTTGCTCCTACATTTTTTATTGCCAATAACGTAGAAAGCCGCCGGTACACATGACAGAATAAGCATTTGTTTGAAAATCCGTGAGTGGGCGCGCATAGCGTCAGAACGGAGAACCACTGTTTGAGCATGCAAAGCGTGCGAGTTTGGTTCGCAGTTCTGACAATAGGCGACGCAAGCCCACAAACAAAGGATTTTCTCCCAAATGCGCATCTGTCATGTGTACCGGTGGCTTTCGGACCTTAGTCAACAATATCCGAATTCGTTTTATTATCCAAAGCCAAAAGAATCAAAACGCTCTTGGAAACACGTGCTGAAAGTTTATTGTCTTTGCTCATAGCTAAAAGTTTTTCTTTCTCTTCCTGACTGAGAAAAACAGAATATTGAGTTGGATAATTATATGATATCACGTATTGATTTAGAAATCAATTTGTTAGTACACTAGTACATCCATCTCAACCCCTTTGGATAATGGTTTTTAATGATCCCGGCTGCCATTTTTCCCCAGCCAAGGCTTAGATTTCCTGTACATATCAATACCCAGCCTTTTTCACAGGACACAGACATATCCGTGGCTGCGTTCAGTGTCTCTCCTTTTAAATATTTAACAGCATCTACACTGTCCGGTGCCAGTTCTTTCCATACTTTTACCTGTTCCGGTCTCAGCCAGAGAGCAAAAGCATGGGATGGCTCCAGACGGTTTTTCTTTACAGTTCCTATATGCAATCCCGGGCGAAGCACTTTTAATCCTTTTAAACTGACCATCTGAGGTGGAAGAAGATAAAGCTGATCTCCAAATCGAAGATACTCTTCCCGCTTTTTTAAGAGTTCCGGCTCAATAAGTGTTTTGTCCAGAAAACGATGCAGCTCTTCCATCACTTCTTTTTCCTTTTTCGGATCTATATAAGAAGGCTGGCTGCGTTTACCGGTGAATTCCCCACTGTCCTCTCTCCGACGAAGAACCGCCATAAAATGACCTTCTCCCTCTGTTTTATGAGGCATAATACGGAAAGCCCGTTCCAGATGGAATTGTTCTATGGCTGTAAAAATTTCTTCTGTTTCTTCTGTTTTTTCATGTCCGTAAAAGGCCCATTTGGGCACTGCATTCATCAACCCCTCTGGACATTCTCTTTCTTCCAGATAAAAATCCTCATGTTCTTGTAAAAAAGAAAGGATAGTACCTTCATTTTCCTCTGGTGCAAAGGTGCAGGTAGAATATACCATGGTGCCCCCTGGTTTTAGCATAGACGCAGCATCTTCTAATATTTCTTTCTGCCTGGCTGCACACATTTTTACATGGTCCTCACTCCACTGCTTTACCGCCTCTTCTTCCTTGCGGAACATCCCTTCTCCGGAGCAGGGGGCATCTACAGCGATCCGGTCAAAAAACTGCACAAAAAACTTTGCCAGACTTCCTGCATCCTCATTTGTGACAACACAATTTCCCACACCCATACGTTCCATGTTCTGGGAAAGGATCTTTGCCCGGCCCGGATGGATCTCATTAGATAGAAGGAAGCCTTCTCCCTTTAACCTGGAAGCAATGTGGCTGGACTTTCCACCGGGAGCTGCACACAGATCCAGTATGTTTTCACCTGGCTTCGGATCTAAAAGTTCCACTACGGCCATAGCACTTGGTTCCTGGATATAATAAAGACCTGCTTCGTGGAAAGGATGTTTTCCTGGTCTTGCCTCCAATGGATAATAATACCCTTCTTTTACCCATGAGACCGGTGTCAGTTCCATCTGTAAGACCTGGGATGTCTTTTCTGCCAGAGACTTTACTCCCTTTTCTTCCCAGTCATCTTCTCTTCCCTCTTTTGTCTTTAAACTGTTAAAACGCAATCCCTGTACCTTTTCCTGCTCATAACTGGCTTCAAATGCACTGTATTCTTCTCCCAGCAGTTCTTTCATACGCTCTTTAAAGCGCTGTGGCAGTGTTATCATCCTATTTTCCTTTCTTTCCTCATGATACATGACAGCAAAAAGGCTGGCAGGTTCATCCGCCCCACCAGCCTTTTTCCTGATCACTTTATTAAATCCGATTACAGTATTACCTTGAAGTCATCAGATGCTTCACCGTTTACTACGTAGTAAGCAGCACCTTCTTCTGCAACTATATACAGTTCAACTTCTTTGATCTCTGCATCCTTGTGTGTGTTCTTGTATGCTTCTACAGCTTTGTCTAATACGCTCTTTGCAAGAACATCCTTACCAGCGAACTGGAAGTGCACTTCCATCTTTGGCTCAGCTGCCTTCTTTGCAGATGCTCTTTTAGTAGCAGGCTTCTTTGCAGGTGCCTTCTTAACAGCCTCTTTTGCTTCTGCTGCAACTGCCTTTACAGTAGCTGCTGCTCCCTTTACAGTTTCCTTCACTACCGGAGCAGCCTCTTTTACAGTTTCCTTTACAGTTTCTTTCACTGTAGATGTTTTAACTGCCTTCTTAGCCATTGTCATAATTCATTCCTCCCTGTTTGATCTGGGATATCCGGAGGCCCGGCTCCGAAATCCGTCTATATTTCGTTCTATTAAGGTCTCTTTATTGTGTCACAACGCATTATAGAATGGTTTTGGGGATTTGTCAATGTTTTCCAGCATCACACACCTGGACCGATCTCGTCTGCAGGGGCTTTTGTGGCAAATGCAGGGCCCACTTCTTGTGTGGCATTTTCCGCAGAAGCGGTAGTTTCAACAGGCTGTACAACAGCAGATTCGGAAGGTGCCTGGGTCGGTGCAGCTGTTTCCTGTGCCTTTGTGGTCTCTCCAGGTCCTGCAGGGCTTACTGTTGGCACCGGTGTTTGTGCTGGCTGTGTCTCAGCCGGTGTTTGTGCCGGTGTCTGTGTGGGCTGTTCTGCCGGTGTGGTCTGTACAGGTACTGCTGTTTCAGCTTTTCCGGAAGCCTTGGTAGCCTGGGAATTTTCTGTACCTGCCAGATTATAGCAAATGACCGGTATTCCTGCATACACATTTTCAAATAAAGTCTTCGCAGCTGCATAAGGCATATTAATGCAGCCATGAGAACCGCTCTTTTTATAAATAGTGCCGCCAAATGTATTTCGCCAGCTGGCATCATGGAAACCAATACCGCCGTTAAAAGGCATCCAGAATTTTACCGGACTTGCATATCCCTGTCCCTTTAAAGTGGCATCTCTCTGCTTATAGGTAAGACCAAATAGTCCAGGAGGAGTTGTATATCCCTTAGATACATTTCCTGATACAAAATCAGATTCCAAAATTTTCTGTCCTTCTTTATACATGAACAGATGCTGGGCAGTCAAATTCACTTCCACATAGGTATTTCCATAGTCATTGCCGTCATGGCTGGCTGCCTTCTGGGCATAGGCAGGTTCTTTTGTAACATTCTTTCCTTCTGCCAGAGCCTCCTTTAAAGCAGCTGCCTCTGCCTGCTGATCGATCCTCCATCCATAAAAACCGCTTACTTCTACTTGCGGACCATAACTGGTCTTAAATGTGCGCTTGCTGTAAGCTGTGTTGTATTTAGAAGCCAGGGATTTTACATATTCAGAGATTTTACTTTCATCTATGCTTACCTGTCCACCTGCATAAGAAAGCCAGGTATGGATCTTTTCTCCATCCAGGATCTCCTTTTTGCTTCCCATGGTATAGGTAATAGTCATATTGGCATAACGGTTCAGGCTTTCTGCCAGTGCAATAAGGCTTTCATCATCTGAACGCACTGCCGGTTCTTCATAACAGCCCAGCTCATCCAGATCGATCTCTTCTTTCAGATCGTTAATAGCCGCCTTTACCTCTTCCTTTACTTTTTCAGGTTTTAACTGGTCTCCTTCTGTCTCAGGAATAACAGAATAGCCTTCTCCTTTTATATAATCTGATAAATGAGCATCCACCGGTGCAGTCACATAAGCTGGATCCATGGCATTTAAGCTGTCTACTGCCTGATCAAGAGCCTCATCCTCATAAGCCAGCATAGTCTCGATCTCATAGTTTTCCCCTTTTATCATATGAATGGGCCAGGTATAAGGATTTTGCTGCTTAAGAATGTTTTCAAGACTTCCATCAAATACAGTATTAAGCCCGATGGCACTTCCCTCTATGTTCTCAGAAGCATCATTTCTTAACACCAGGCGCAGGGAATAATCGCCTGCCTCCTTTGCCATAGCTTCTTCTACTGCTTTAGAACTCATTCCTGCTACGTTCATTCCGTTAATGCGGGTACCTGGAAGGTATGTATTCTGGTATTTCATAGACATACCTACATATCCGGCTGCACCGGTTATTACCACACCTGCCAGTATTCCCGCTGCAAGCTTCCAGGAAAATGGCTTTTTCTCTGTTTCCTTTGTTTCATTTTCCTCTGCCTGGTTTTCTTCCCTGACAGCTTTGGTCTTTTCTCTTTCCGCTTTTTCTTTTTCTTTTCTTTCCTGCTCCCTTTCTTTAAAAGCCGACCTGCTGCGGCTTACAGGAATCTTTTTTTCTTTTTTTTCCATATTTTTTATATAAAAAACCTTTCTGACATTATCATTTTTCATTCATGAAGGCTTTCAGGATATCTGCCAGCTCTTTTAGGCTGTCCGTGATATTTCTGAAGGCTCCATAATTATACAGGCTCACAAAAAACATACCACAGGGCACTGCCAGGATCATTCCTGCAATACCTTTTAATTTAAAACCTAAATACAGGAACAGCAGGGTCAATATGGGGTTTAATCCCAGACTGTCTCCTACTAACTTAGGCTGTACTACCTGGCGGATCACCTGGGTAAGTACATAAATAAGTAAAAGCCCTGCTGCAAAGGCATATTCTCCTCCCAGCAGCTTAATTATCCCCCATGGAAGCAGAGCTGTTCCTGCTCCAAACACCGGCAGAAAATCCAAAAATGCAATGAGGAATCCCCATAACAGGCTGTATTTTACTCCAAGTATGAAAAATCCCACTGTTAATATTATCCATACCACTGCCATGATCTTAAACTGGGCAGTAAAATAGCATTCGATCAGACGACGGGCCTCTGTCCTTATATACTTGCTGTATTTTTTTGCCCAGTCAGGCATATGGCTTCTTACAAAAGCCAGGATCCGGTCTCTGTCTGCAATAAAAAAATAAGCTGACAGAATAGTAACAACAGAGTATACCATAAGAGAGGGGATCATTTTCGCCACTGCCCCTGCTGCCTCTACTGTAGGCGGGGCAATGGAGCCTGCCAGCTTTCCTACCAGTTCCCCCAGATTATTTCCCAGTTTTTCCCAGCCGGTCCTGATGCCTGCAGGTGCATAGGTAAACAGGTTTTCCAAATGGGTCAGGCTTTCCTGAACTTCCGCTTCGATCCCTGCATATAAGTCAGGCAGATCTTTCATAAAAGACCACAAAAGCCTGGCACCATTTGACACAGCCAGATAAATAAGGCCAATGACCAGAGCCAGGACTCCGGCTACAATGACCATGGAACTGTGTTTTCGCACCAGGCATAGCTTTCTCTCAAGAAAACGCACCAGCGGATTGGCCAGCATGGAGATCAGCCAGCCGATCACAAAGGGCATAAAAAATTTCAAACACCTGGGTCCGAAAAAGCATAAAAGAAGCCATCCGGACGCAGGCAGCAGGATCTTTAGCATCAGACGCAGGATATGTTTATCCATTCAATCATCTTCCTTTCAGGCATTGGGTAAATATGCTTCCAAAAAGCGGAATAATGTATCCATTTCTTCATCTGTTCCTATAGAAATACGAAGACTGTTGTCCAGGCCAGGTGTTTTAAAATAGCGCACATAGATCTGTTCTTTCTTCAATGCCTCAAAGATCTTTTCTGCCGGAACAGACTCATGAGAAGCAAAGATAAAATTAGACCTGGAATCCGGGAACGTAAATCCCAGTTCTGCAAGACGTTTCTTTGAACGTTCTCTGGTAGCCACGATCTTTGCCAGGGTGCTTTCAAAATATGCCTTATCTTTTACTGCTTCCACACCTGCAAGTAAAGATGGCAGATTCATCGTATACGAATTATAAGAATATTTTACGTTATTTAAGGCCCTGATCAGATCCGGATGCCCCATTGCAAAACCAATACGCATACCTGCCATGGAGTGAGACTTGCTGAAAGTCTGGACTACCAGGAGATTTTCGTACTTTTCTAACAGCTCCAGGGCAGAAGGTCCTGCAAAATCCACATAAGCCTCATCTACAATGACCACTACATCCTGATTTGCTATTAATATCTCCTCAATCTGGTCTAAAGGCATATACACGCCGGTAGGTGCGTTTGGATTAGGGAAGATCACGCCACCGTTTTCTTTTGCATAATTCTTTATATCAATGGTAAAATCTTCTTTTAAAGCAGGCGTCTCAAAAGGCACTTTAAACAGATCAGCCCATACTTTATAAAAAGAATAAGTCACATCCGGAAAAAGCACCGGTTTATCTGAATTAAAGAAAGTAAGAAAACTCATCGCAAGAACATCATCAGAGCCTACTCCTACAAAAACCTGATCCTCACCCAGACCATAATAAGCAGCCAGTTCCTTTACAAGAACAGTCGCTGCAGGATCCGGATATTTGCGCAGCCGGTCTGTATCCAGTTCTTCCAAAACCTTCTTCACTCCCGGAGCCGGCGGATATGGATTTTCATTTGTATTTAATTTTACGATCTTGTCTCCCGCAGGCTGTTCTCCCGGTACATAAGGAACCACCTGACGGATGTTCTTTTCCCAAAGTCTCATGACTTATCTCCTCTCTTTCAGACATGGACATATTTCCGTACAGCATCGATAAAATAACCAGCATAGTACTTCCCTTGATTTTATCCTTGAAGTCCATGATTGTCAATATAGAAGAATCGTTGTTTTTTCTTACATTTTAATGTATACTTTTACTAATAGTTTTAACAAAAACCATAGTAAAGAAGGTATACCTATGAATGTATTTGATATACTCGGTCCTGTTATGATCGGTCCTTCCAGCTCTCACACAGCAGGTGCCGCAAGGATCGGCCGTATTACAAGGACTCTTCTTGGAGCGCCTGCTGTAAAGGCGGACATCCTCCTTCATGGATCCTTTGCAAAAACATATAAGGGACATGGTACAGATAAAGCTCTTATTGCCGGGATCATGGGAATGGCTACCGATGACGTACGCATCCGTCAGGCACCTGAACTTGCAAAAGCAGCAGGGCTTAAGGTCCATATTTCCACAGGTGACATTGACGGTGCCCATCCAAATACAGCACGGGTCACTTTAACAGATGCAAATGGCCGCCAGGTATCTCTCCTGGGTTCCAGTATTGGCGGAGGAAACATTCTTGTAACAGAGGTCAACGGCATGGAAGTTTCTCTTACCGGCCAGTATACCACTCTCATCGTCCTTCACAAAGATACCCCCGGCATCATTGCTGCTGTAACAGAGGTCATGGCTGAAGAAGGCATTAATATCTGCAATTTCCGTCTTTCCAGACAGAAGAAAGGCGGCGAAGCGGTAATGACCATTGAACTGGATGGAAAGCCCAGTCCTGAGATCAACAAAAAGATCAACACCCTTCCAAATATCTATTCCAGCACCATGCTGCAGCCTATTTAATAAGTGTAAATACAAATATGCTCTCGGAATCTTTCTGTGCTTGATTTTGTGAGAAGATTTTTTGTCAGTTGTACCCAAATTTCTGAAGCGTTGGCGTTGCGTCCGCCTCTGAAATTTGAGTGCGACTGGCGGAAAACCGGCCACAAAAGCAAGTGCAGGAAAGACTCCAAGAGGACATCAAAGTCTTAAGGAGGTTTTCCTGACATCATGAATACTGATTTTAACTACTCTTCTGTTGCCTCCATTATCCAGGCTGCAGAAAAAAACAGTCTTCCCGTTTCAGCCCTGGTGCTGAGCCAGCAGGCACAGCAGATGGAACTGGAGGAAAAGACTGTATATGAAAAAATGGCTTCAAATTTTCAGGTTATGAAGGAGTGTATTGAACCTGGCTGTGATGAACACTTAAAAAGTACCAGCGGTCTCACAGGAGGCGATGCCTATAAGCTGCGCCGCTACAGTGAAGAGGGCAAAAGCCTGACAGGATCCTTTCTTTCAGGTGCCCTATACCGGGCACTGGCTGTTTCTGAATTAAACGCTTCCATGGGCCGTATCGTAGCTGCCCCGACTGCCGGAAGCTGCGGCATCCTTCCTGCTGCACTTATTACCATGCAGGTGGAAAAAGGATGTTCTGACCATGACTGCGTAATGGCTCTTTTTACAGCCTCTGCTATTGGTATGGTCATTGCAAACAATGCCTCTTTAGCAGGCGCCCAGGGCGGATGCCAGGCAGAGTGCGGTTCTGCCGCTGCCATGGCTGCCGCCGCTATTACAGAGCTGGCAGGCGGAACCCCCCATATGGTCTCCCAGGCAGTTGCAATTGCCTTAAAAAATATCCTGGGACTTGTATGCGATCCGGTAGCCGGTCTGGTAGAGATCCCCTGTATCAAACGCAATGCCTCCGGTGTAGCAGGCGCCTTTGTGGCAGCAGAAATGGCTCTTGCAGGCATTGACAGTGCCATCCCCGCAGATGAAGTCATCTGGTCCATGAAACGGATAGGCGATATTATGTCACCTACCTTAAAAGAAACTGCAGAAGGCGGACTGGCCGCCACACCAACCGGAAGAAAGCTTCACGACCAGGTATTTGGTCCTGGTGAAGTCTTAGGCGGATGCAGCGGCTGTGCCGGCTGTCATTCATAAACGATACTTTTATTTAAAAACCACAGGAATTCCTGTAAATAACTTTTTTCCCGCAGAAGTCAGTTTTTCAAGGTCCAGGTTGACCCTGAACTGGCTTCTGTTTTTCATCGTCACATAAACAAACAGATCTTCTCCCCCGTCAAAGCTGCTGCAAAGTCCATTGTTTTCTGCCAGAGAGCTTTCCTGGCAGGCACCTGTGAGTAAAGCGATATCAGCAGGATCTGTAATATATAAATGTCCCTGATTGGAATAATGAGGATTCTCTGCTTTCAGCTTTTCTAATCCATCTCCCTGGTGAAGCCTTACTACACCGTTTTCATCTGTATACAGGTTTTGCAGGTCGATCCGTATGCTCTGGATATTTTCAGCTGTCATATAGCTTCCCGGCTCAACAGACTGTTTCTTTAGCACTTCTATTGTATTTCTAAAAGAAGGATACACCGGCCAGGAAACGCAGTAATCTTCCGTTATATCATAGGCCGGATCACTGTCATAATAATAATTGGGATCAAACCCACCTGCCATATCATTTACAGACATATCATTTGCTGGCATCTCCATAACCATGTTCCAATAACCCTGCTGTTGTAAATAAGCAGACATATTGTGGTCTATAAATAACAGGCTTCCTACAGGATCCTCCTGTCTTCTATCTGCCACTGTCTGTGCCAGAAGATCTGCCTGGTATGCTTTTAACACTTCTTCTGCTACTGCACTTTCCTTTGTCTGATACCATATTCCCCCTGCTTCTTTGTATATTACCCCCGAAAGGTTTTCTGTTTTTTCTTCAAAAACAGGATACAGTCCCTTTTTGTATTCTTCAGAAGCATACAGAGTATCATATTCACCCATAATGCTGTTTAAAGATACACTGTAACGCCTTCCCACCTGTTTTCCATTTTTTAAGTTATAAAATACATTAACATAAATTTGAATATCTTTCTCTAAATTATCATCTTCTCCAGAGCCCACTTTACCTGCAACGAAGATGGATGTAGGGCCATCCGCTCCACCGATCACAGAAATAGCATCAGCTGGCGCAGTTTCGGCGACCATAAGTTCAGCCTCTCTTGCCGCAGATATTCCATAAGACCGGGAAAAACGTTCTTTACGGTCTTTTTCCGCCTCTTTTACGCCTTCCCTTGCCACAGCAAGTACAGTATCCATATCTGTCAGCTGCATATGCTCCTTTACAAAATCATAAGTACTGGTAGTATATTCGACACACCATTTTCCATCTTCTTCTACTGCATGTGCATAGCCCTTCAGAAAATTTTCATCTATGGAAAAATCCAGTCCTGCAGATGCTATTTTTTCCTCTTCCGGGATAAAACGGTCATAGCCATACCAGTCATAATGAAAAGACAGGAAAAACAGGACACCTGCTGCTACGCAGCCCAACAACTGTAATTTATGGGAAAACAGTTTCTTAAAATCAGCCTGGTAAATGATCTCAATGATACAATGGGCTAAAAGGACACCAGCTACCATTCCAAACAGTCCCCAGCGCAGACGGCTCTGCAGTGTCCAGAAGAACATGGAAGCCCCCATACCAGCTGCAAGAACAATGAGGATACGGATAGGCGCCATGGTCTTTTTAAAGGCCATAGCCTTTCCTGCTGCCTCCATAGGACGTTTTCTGTAAAGCTCCATTCCAAGGATACCGCCTGCAAAGATTGTAATCAAAAGCCCCAGGATCTGGGCTGCTGCCACTGTCTTTCCGTCAGAAATATCTGCCAGGGACATAACGTACGCACCTACAGGAGATAAATGTCCCAACGTGTCAAAGAGTGCTTCATTTGGGATCTGATCCGCTGTAATGAAAAATATATCTTCAAAGCCTTCGATCAGTGCGCCTACTGCCGGGAAGAAACTGAAAAATACAGCTGTAGCTAAAAGTCCTACAATGATCTTTCCCGTCATCATCATAGCCACAATGACCGTCTCATAAGTCACTATGTAATACAGCAGGTTCATGAAAAAGCCAAAAAGCATAGGACCTGCAAACTTTGCCGGGCTTACTCCGTATGCAGCTGCTGCCGCCATAAGCACTAAAAGATGGATAAAATAGGTGACTGTTAGTATCAGGATACCATCCACATGATATACCAGATACAGCATTTCCCTTCTTACAGGAATACTGTGATAAAAATCCACCTTCTTCTGATTATGAAGATAAGCAAAACCGGCTGCACCGATGACTACTGCTGCTGTTACCATTAAAAATAAGGGCATAACATTTCCATAGGAAACCAGGTTCACTACAGCCTTTGTCTTATACTCCAGCACTTTTGCCAAATATTCCGGTGTTCCGGTATTTACTAAAGGCGTATAGCCGTTATACATGGCAAACTGGCTGTTTGCTGCATTTTCCATAGTCAATGCCAGATTTACAGGATAGGCAAAGAAAAATCCCAGAAACAGCAGGGCAACGACCCAGATCCTGCGCTTTAGATCTTCTTTTTGCAATTTAAAAAATAAGCTTGCGGATGTCATAACCTGCCACCTCCGTTTCACTGATGAATATTTCCTCTAAGGACAGAGGAATGCACTCAAAAAATACAGGCTCATGCTGGTTCATAATGCTTTCTGCTTCCTGTCTTGTTCCTCTTACTGTAAGAGTGAGAAGCCGTCCTCTCCCTTCCTGGGAAAGGATCTGAAGGCCCTTTAAATCATCTGCTGTCATTCCTTCCTTTAATACACACTGGATCTTATGGATATTTAACTTCATATCATCTAAGTCCTTTGAAAGAAGGATGCCTCCTTTATGGAGCAGTCCCACATGGTCACAGATATCTTCTAACTCCCTCAGATTGTGGGATGCGATCACAGGTGTCATATTACGGTCTTCGATCTCAGCTGCGAAAATGCTCTTTACTGCCTGACGCATAACCGGATCAAGACCATCAAATGTCTCATCACAAAAAAGATAATCTGTATTGGAGCAAATGCCTAAGATCACTGACACCTGTTTTTTCATTCCCTTGGAAAAAGTATGGAGCTTGCGTTTTTCATCCAGACCAAAGTTACCCATTAATTTATGAAAACGATCCTTATCAAAATGCTCATAAACAACACTGTAATATTCCATCATATCAAGAGGAGACGCATTACTGAAAAAATGAGCATCGTCAGGTATATAGAAAAACTTTTTCTTTGCTTTTATGTTTTCAAATACCTCTTCTCCATCTATGGTCACATGGCCTCCATCTGCCTTAAGGATCCCTGCGGCCAGACGGAGAAAAGTGGATTTACCGGCTCCGTTTGTTCCGATCAGACCAAATACAGAGCCACTTTTGATTTCTGCATTAATGTGATCTACTGCCACCAGATCATCAAATTTCTTTGTCAGATTCATTGCCTTGATCATCTGCCTTACCCCCTTCCTTTTCTTCTAACATCTTTATCATATCCCGGCAGCTTACACCAATGCGCAATCCCTCTTCTATAGCTGTGTTAAACTGCTCTTCCCAATCCTTTCGTATTCCGGCCTGAAGCCGCCTTCCATCTGCCACAAAACTTCCTTTTCCCTGAACAGAGTAAATATAACCCTGACGTTCCAGCTCTGCATAGGCTCTCTGAATAGTATTGGGATTAATGGAAAGCTCCGTTGCCATACTGCGAACCGACGGCAAACGACTGTCCGGCGGTAATACACCAGAAAACATCAGCTCTTCTAGTTTTTCCGTCACCTGTTCATACAGCGGACGCCGGTCCCTGTAATCCAGCACGATCATGTAGCCTCTCTCCTTCCTTTCTGTCTGTCCATCTGTAACATGTCTGGCCCCATAAGCTGTTACAGTCCAGCTATGACTATAAATTGTACCAACTGTACTAATCATATTAATACAGTTGTGATACACTTAAGATATCATTATCCTATGATTTATACAAGGGTATTTTTTCTTAAGAATATATTACGATGTTGATCGCTACGTGCTTTGCGTGCTCGCAATCCAAAAAAAATATCGCCTGCACAGTCCACTTTTCATGGCCCTGTACAGACGATATTTTCCGTAAACTTATTTTATTTCATTTACATTTCCCAGAGTTACCCGTCAATCATACGATCAATTCAATTCTTTGACCTATTAATCTTCTTTAATCTTAACGATAACTTTCTTAATAGGTGCCGGAGCGCCGTTAGCTGCCTTCGGCTTATGTGCATCCCATGGATTGAAGATGAGATACTGACCAGCTTTTACAACTACCTGCAGCCCCTCTGTGGTATTCTCGAAGAATACTACGTCCTTATCTGGATTGTAAGGAGTCTTTACAGTCATTTCATGTGCAGGAGCATAGGTCATAACCTCACTTCCCTCGATCACGTACTGGATGTCGGTATAATGCTCATGTGCCTCATACTTAGCCTCTTCCCACGGAATAGTGGTGTATGCGGTAACATTTGCATATACATCTTTTCCATCGATCTCATATTTTCCAGGCTCTAATGCTGCAAGGTCGGTATTCTTTAAGAAGTCTACTGCTTTTGCGTATCTTCCTTCAATACCTAAGTTTCTGTAAAAGTCCAAATTCTGTTTTTCATCAAAAATCATGGTCTTTTCTCCTTTGAATGGTTATTGACAGTGTTATTGATATTTTTCTATCAGTTTCCTGTCTGTATCAGTATACACCCAAAGCAGTCTGAAACTCAATCCCTTTCTTACAGCTATTTGAAAAAACTAATTACAGTCCAGCCATAACATCTTCTTGTTTCCATATTCCTGGAAACAAGAAGCCTTGTGGTTCCACCATATGCTAGCCCATAGCTGAACTATTTAAAAAATTCGTGACCTCCGTGTGCAAAAAGGTAGGTTAACCTTGAATCAAACCAACCTGCTTTTCTGCCGGAAGCTTTTCTGTTCATAAAATATAATGCACCGTTTGAATAATCTTCCCCATCCAGCGCACGGTCTACACACCGGATAGTTTCAGCTGTTACTTTCACGGAATTGATCCTGCCGTTAGATACCGGCTGGAACTGGGATGTCTGGTATACGACTCCCTTTACGTTTCCAGGGAACTTTCCAGAAAGAACGCGGTTGATGATCACATCAGCTACTAATATCTTGCCTTTCTCATCACATACACCAGCTTCTGCCTGAACGATCCGGAGCAAAACCTGATAATCTTCATCAGATACCTTGATCCTTCTGGCAGCTCTTCTTTCTTCCTCTGCTTTCCGTCTTGCTTCAGCTTCTTCTTTTTCTTTTAGTATCTGTTTTTGAAGCGCTTCTATTTCTATCTGCGCATCTGCCTGTCTGCGCTGTCTGTTGCGGACATCTCTCTCCAACAGCGCACCGGCCAGATGCTGGCCTTCACTGCCTGTGTTCAAAAGTCCGAATTGTATTTTTGCTTCTGTAACAAAACTGCTTCCTTCAAGGAGTGCCTCTGTCTCCGGTTCTTCATCTGCTTCCAGAGATTCCACGGTCCTTGGCGCTGCCATTGCGTTCTTACCGCCTCCGCCAAATCCATTGGCTGAAAAGGCAACTACTGCAATAACAACAGCTCCTGACATAAGGACAGAAGACGAACGATAATGTTTTTTTGTCAGCTTAACAGAAATAGAACGGACAAAAAACATCACCGACTGAAGGAATGAATGCCATGTAAGCATACATACTCCTCATATTCTTTCCCGAAGCGTACTGCCTCGTAAATCCATTTCAGAGCGGTAAACTGCATCCGCTCCCAAGTGCCATTGTGGAGAGTTTTCCCCACTTTATGCCTGTTTTTCTGGGATGTATCGGTAATTATATGGGATTTCATCTTACACGTCAACCTTTGTGCAACAACTTTGTCACGTTTTAAAGTGAATTGGAAATAAATGTAAATTCATTTGTGCTTTTTGCGCATTGTGCCGTATATTTATCAATTATTTTAGGCATAATGACGATTTATTTTTTACGTAATTGTTACATCTTTGTTAAGATTTATTTTTGTTAATTTTTTGATCAATACTTTCATCTGTTTTATGTAAACTATTTATAGCCAAAAACCTTACTTTCACGTAATTCTGTTTTAATTTTTTCATAGGCTGTTTTTGTCAAAAAACGGGTGAACTCCCCACTTTTAACATTTTTGTAATTTTTTATATGTGCTATATCTTATACTCACGAATCCCGCGCATTCGCGCTCTACTGCCTGCTTACGCAGGCGATTCGTTCGTTAATGGCTTGTAAAAAACAAATGTCTGCTTGCGCAGCCGCTTGTTTTTCCCTGCGCTCATTATATCTTATACTCACGAATCCCGCGCATTCGCGCTCCACTGCCTGCTTACGCAGGCGATTCGTTCGTTAATGGCTTGTAAAAAACAAATGTCTGCTTGCGCAGGCGGAACCTTCGTTAATGGTCCAAGAAAAACAAATGCTACCTTCGGTGTCGCTTGTTTTTCTTTTGGACTCATTATATCATTTTAGCCAGATGATCCAGATGTGCCATAGTCTCCCCCACTGCAAACCACTTCTGTCCCGGTGGGAACTGGTCCCAGGAAAGACCTCTCATGGACCAGGATAAATGTCCTGCAAGTTCGTATGCATTTGCCCCAGGATATACATCTATAGCCTTTTTAAGCTCTGTAAGCCGTCTTTCATGATGAGCTAAAAGTTCATCGATCCTTGTGGCAAGATTCCCTTTCACGCCTCTGTGGGCCGGAAATACTGCCTGTACCGGAAGATTTCTCAAACGTTTCAGACTTTCCAGATAATCCCCCAGTGAGTCCTCTACCTCCGGCCAGCTTGTAATATTAGGTGAGATATCAAACAATACATGATCACCGGAAAACAATAATTGCTGCTCTGGCAGATATAAGACCATATGTCCCGGCGTATGTCCCGGCGTGCAGAAAGCTTTTACCTCATATTCACCGACCATAAAAGATGCGTTATCTTCCACAGGATTTACCGGATATCCAGGTCTGGCACTGTAGGCACTTCCCTGATTTTCCGTGACCTGTCGTTTTAACAGTTCATCAGGGAAACCTTCTCTGCGAAAACGCGGAAACAATGTCTCAAAAGCTGTCTTTTCCAGCCGCTTCTGATAACTGATCTCTCTTTTACTCATGTAGACCGGAATTCCCTTATTTACAAAATCCCACACAAGCCCCGTATGATCAGAATGCAGATGAGTTAAAAACAGGGATGTCTTTGACAGATCAAGGCCCAGCTCACTGATCCCATCCCACAAGGCTTTCCTGCACTCTTCCCTGCGAAAACCTGTATCGATCACAAGAGCCTGTTCTTTTGTCCGCAGAACATAAACATTTAACCCCTTTAATGGATTTTCCGGTAATGGTACCAGAATCCGGAAAATATCCGGTGAACCCCAAAGCTGCTCTATCATCATAAGTAATCCCCTTTCATGCATATACATTTTTAACATACTCTTTTTTACGCACTGCTTTTTTAGATTACCAACAAAATCCGGCTGTGTCTATGCTGTATCCATAAGCTCCTTTCAGATGTACTCTAACAAAAAAAGCCTCAGACAATGATATCCTCACCGTCTGAAGCTTTTTTACAGTTATCTTTTTTGATTACAGAATAACCTTCACAGGGCACTTTTCTGCGCACTTTCCGCAGTTTGTACACTTCTCATAATCAATCACTGCAAGGTTGTTATCCATATGGATAGCGTCAGATTCACACTGCTTGGTACATAAAGTACAGCCGATACATCCGGCCTGACATGCAGCCTTTACATCTTTGCCCTTGTCATGGCTGCTGCACTGTACTAAATGCTCTGCATTGTAAGGAACGATCTGGATCAGTCCCTTTGGACAGGTAGCAACACACTTGCCGCAGGCTACGCACTTCTCCTTGTCTACAACAGCTACGCCGTCTACAACATGGATCGCATCAAACTGACATGCCTTTACGCAGGAGCCAAAACCGGTACAGCCGTAGCTGCAGGCCTTAGGACCACCGGCAGGCACTACAGATGCCTTTGCACAGTCATCAATACCGTCGTAGTTGTAAAGAGTCTTAACCTTGTCACAGGATCCTTTACAACGTACAAATGCAACCTTCTTCTCTGCTGCTCCTGCAGATACGCCAAGGATAGCAGCGATCTTTTCGCCTACAGGTGCTCCACCTACAGGACATGCATTTGCAGGAGCTTTTCCCTCTGCAATTGCCTTTGCCAATGCGTCACAGCCTGCGAAACCGCAGCCGCCGCAGTTATTTCCAGGAAGTTCCTCACGGATAGCTACTTCCTTTTCATCTACTTCTACCTTAAACTTCTCACCGAAAAGTCCAAGACCGATTCCTACGATCAAACCTGCCACTGCAATAACAGCAGCAGCGATCAAAATTGCTGTCATGTTCATCTTCGTCTCCTCCTTCTACAGTAATCCGGAAAATCCGAAAAATGCGATTGCCATAAGGCCTGCAGTTACCAGTACGATAGGAGATCCCTGGAAGTTGTATGGGATATCATTTCCTTCAATACGCTCACGGATACCGGCAAGGAGTACGATAGAAACAGTGTAACCAATAGCAGTTGCAACACCGTTTACTACGCTCTGAGCGAAGTTATAGCTATTCTGTACGTTAGTAAGGGCAACACCTAATACTGCACAGTTCGTTGTGATCAATGGAAGGAATACACCTAATGCATTGTACAGGGAAACCATACATTTCTTTAAGAACATTTCTACAATCTGTACCAGAGCCGCAATTACAAGGATAAAGACAATGGTCTTCAGATAATCCAGTCCTAATGGATCCAGGACGAACTGATAGATCAGACTTGCAACAACGGAAGCGATGGTGATAACGAAGATAACCGCACCGCCCATACCTGCTGCTGTCTCTACCTTTTTGGATACGCCGACGAAGGAACAGATGCCTAAAAACTGGCTTAATACCACGTTGCTCACAAATGCGGAGCTAATGGCAATAACAAGTAACTCTTTCATCCGTTTCTACCTCCTATTCTTCCGTCTCTTCTTTTGCTTCTGCACAGCTTGCGCAATCACCGCAGCAAGCCTTCTTAGCTTTCTTGCCCTTAGCAGAACCATTGGTCGCACATGGCATCTTTAACTTGTTCTGTAATGCAGTTAAGCATGCCAAGACAAAGAATGCGCCAGGTGCCAGGATAAAGATGGAAATAGGCTGATAGGAAGCAGGCATGACAGTCACACCAAAGACAGTACCTGCACCTAAAATCTCACGGACAGCACCGATACAAACAAGAGCAACGGTAAATCCAAGGCCCATGCCTGCTCCGTCAAATGCAGAAATGACCGGTTTGTTCTTCATAGCAAATGCCTCTGCACGGCCTAAGATAACGCAGTTTACAACGATCAGAGGAATGTAAATACCCAGTGCGCTGTAAAGATCTGGTGTAAAGCCTTCCATCAACATATCTACGATGGTTACCAGGGAAGCAACAACTACGATCTCACCTGGAAGACGGACTCTTCCCGGGATGATGCTTCTCATCAGGGAGATAATAAAATTTGCTGCTACTAATACTACAGTAGAGGAAAGTCCCATACCAAGACCATTCATAGCAGATGTAGTAACAGCCAGTGTAGGACACAGACCTAACATCTGAACGAAGATAGGATTTTCTTTCCATATACCATTATAAAGACGTTCTGTATACTTGTTCATTTCTTACACCTCCTACTTTCCAACGCAGTTTTCCACAAAGTAAATAGCTGCATTTGTGGCACCGGTTACTGCCTTGGAAGTATAGGTAGCGCCGCTGATGGCCTGAATCTGGTTATCAGCTGTTGCGTCTGTCTTTGTTACTTCCAGTTTCTGTGCTTTCATTCCGTTAAACTGATCCTTGAAGGCCGGTTCTTTTGCTTTCATACCAAGACCAGGAGTCTCGCTGATGCTTAAGAAGCCAAGACCAGTCAGATTTCCTTCAGAAGTGATACCTACAGAGATCTGTACCAGGCCATTGTAGCCTTCTGTAGAACTTGCAGTGATCAGATATCCAAGAACAGAACCATCTTCTGCTTCTGCAACCTGTGCATCATCAACAGATACATTTCCAAAGCCCTGAGCCAGGATCTCATCTGCAGATGCGGCTACTGCTGCTGTCAGTTCATCGGTCTGTTCAAATTTTGCTGCTTCCGGGAATACTTCTTTATAAGTTTTGGTAGCTGCTGCCAGCTGAGCCTTTGCAATCGGATCTAATGTTACTTCGTGAACTGCCCCCAGGCAAAGTCCTGCGATCAGAGTGATCACAAACAGGATTGCAGCATCTTTTAAAATTCCTTTCATGCCTTCTTTGCCTCCTTTCCAAATGCTTTTGGAAGGGTCACACGTTCGATCATCGGTACAAACAGGTTGCTTAAAATGATCGCATAGGAAACACCTTCAGGAGAAGCACCCCACAGACGGAAGATACCGGTTAAAAGTCCTAAAACAACACCGAATACGACCTGTCCCATTGGAGTGATCGGGCTGGTCACATAATCAGTTGCCATAAAGAAAGCACCAAAGATAAGACCACCGCCGCATACCTGGCAGAGTACATAATTTACATCAAAACCACCAAAAATGAATACAAATACTGCAACTGTTCCAATATAGATCACCGGGATCCTCCAGGAAATAACCTTGCGTACTAACAGGTAAATACCGCCGACCAGAAGAGCGATGGTGGAAACCTCACCAATAGTACCCGGGATACGTCCGATAAACATAGAAGCCAGATCTACACTCTGTCCGGCACGCATAGCTGCCAGAGGAGTTGCTCCAGAAACACTGTCAAATCCCAGTCTTGCAGATGAAAAGTTATTCATCATGCCTGCAAAGGAGATCAGCAGGAAGCATCTTGCAGCCAGAGCCGGGTTCATAAAGTTCTGTCCCAGTCCGCCGTAAAGCTGCTTTACAACAATGATCGCAAAGATACCGCCCAGTGCAGGTACCCATACAGGGATCTGAGGAGGCATGTTCAGTGCCAGGATCATACCTGTAACAAGAGCACTTCCGTCTGCAATGGTGATAGGCTTATGCATCAGTTTTTCGTAAACATATTCACTTGCCACACAAACTGCTGATGTGATCAGAAGTACAAGCAGTGCGTGGAAGCCAAAGTTATATACACCGAAAGCTGCTGCCGGGATCATGGCGATCACCACGTCAAGCATCAGGTTCTGTGTATTCACACTGCATCTCACATGAGGAGATGAAGATACGTTTAATAATTTATTCATAGCTTTTGTCCCCTCCTAGCCTTTCTTCCTGCGGTTAGCCGCAACCGTTTTACGCATTTCCTTAAACGCCTGGGTCAGAGGACGTCTTGCAGGACAGATATATGTACAGCTTCCGCATTCCATACATTCCATACCATTGATCTTTTCAAAGGTCTCACAGTCATGGTTCATAGCTGCCTTCATCATCATAACCGGTACGATATGGCTTGGGCAGACACTTACGCAGCGTCCGCAGCGGATACATGCAGTTGGTTCAAAAGCTGCTACCTGGTCTTTTGTGAAGCAGGTCAGGGCGGAAGAAGTCTTGCATACAGGCACATCTACAGTAAACAGCGCCTGTCCCATCATAGGACCGCCGGAAATGATCTTCTCAGGCTCAGTTTTGAAACCGCCTGCTGCTTCGATCAGTTCCTGATAGTTGGTTCCCAGTTTTACGCTAAAGTTCTGGGGCTGCGCCACAGCATCACCTGTAATAGTAATGATCTTTCTCATTAATGGAGTAGACTTGCATACAGCCATATAAATAGCTGCAACTGTATCTACGTTATCTACGATACAGCCTGCATCTGCCGGCAGCATGGAAGAATTTACCTTGCGTCCTGTTACAGCGTAAATGATAGAACGCTCACCACCCTGAGGATACTTGGTAAGTAACGGACAGACAGTGATCTTTGGTTCATCCTTTACCATCTCAGTCAGTTTTTTAATAGCTTCCGGCTTGTTGTTTTCGATTGCGATCACGCCCTTTGCGTTATCAAACAGCTGTAACATAACTTTCAGACCGCCTACGATCTTTTCAGGCTCTTCGATCAGCATGCGATAATCGCTGGTCAGATATGGCTCGCACTCTGCACCATTTACAATAACGTAATCAATAGCGTTCTCATCCTTTGGAGTCAGCTTTACGTGAGTTGGGAAGCCTGCGCCTCCTAAACCTACGATTCCTGCCTCTTTTACGATAGAACGGATCTCATCTTTTGAAAGTGTGGATGGATCCCTGTCCTCTCCTACCCCTTCTACTGTTTCGTACTCACCATCGTTTTCTACGATGATGGAAGGTACCATTGCGCCATTTACCATACGTCTTGGTTCGATTGCCTTAACAGTACCGGATACAGAACAGATCACATTTGCTGAAATGAATCCACCGGCTTCCCCGATCTTCTGTCCAGCAAGAACCCTGTCACCCTTTGCCACTAGTGGTTTTGCAGGTGCTCCTATATGTTGAGACATAGGAAATACCAGTTCGCCCTTTGGCAGAAGGACCTGGATCGGTTTGTTTTCTGACAATTCTTTTCCTTCATACGGATGAATGCCGCCTTTAAAAGTCGCCAAACCCATGGTTTCTTCCCCTCTTTCTTTCTTTTTGATTTCTTTTGTTCAATAGTCCCTAATTAGTGGGACCATAACAGCCATTTTTGAGTATAACATACTTTAACTTTGTATACAATATGAAAAGTTATCGTTATTTTTTTAATAATTATGTTAATTTTTTAATAATGTTGTTAGTCTTGTCTAACTTCTTTTTTGTCAAACAGAAACTCTGATATTGCACCTGTATAAAGTTCTTTTTTCTTAAAAAAGCCCTGATGAGTACCTCCCTTTATAAGAACCAACTGGCTGTCCGGGATACATTTTGCTATAAACCGGGTGTGGGACTCCTTGATCAGGTCATGGGTCCCAGCCATTAAAAGGACCGGTACTGTGATCCTTTTTAACCGTTCTTCTGTAAGATAAGGTGAATGAAGGATAAGTCCGCTTAAAAACTGTTCTTTTTTACACCATTTTCCAATTCTCCCATCAGGTTTTATGCTCTCCATAGCTTTCGCCCACCAAAAGCGCATTCTTTCCATAAAAAGCATAGGAGCGATAAGTCCATCAGGCAGTGCGTTGGCGCTGACTGCTATGATCTTAAACGTCCGGTCCGGATGATCTGCAGCAAACTCCAAAGCTGTATTTGCCCCGTCAGAAAATCCCAGGATCACTGCCTTTTCTATTTTTAAATGATCTAACAGACGGACCACATCTTCTGCCATATCTGCTGCTGCAGTATGCCTTTTGTCACTGCTATTTTGCAGTTTCCCTTTTTTTCCTACAGTAATTTTCAAAGCAGCGGTCTTTAAAGCAGCAGCTTTCAGTACCGATCTTCCATGGCCTCTGCTGTCCATGGCGATCACCAGGCATCCCGCACCTGTCAGCATCTTTATATAAGAATCATCACATGCGTCACTGGCGCGTCCTCCATATGCACGGTATAAAAAATCCCGGTGAGTGCCCCTGTTCCCATGAAGGAGTACCACCGGAAGTCTGTTTTTTCCCTGTGTATCACATTTTTTCCCGTATGTTTTATAATATAATGTTCCCGCAGGCATGTTGATATAGCCTGCGGTCGACCTTATCTCATCTGTTTCTTTTTGGATCTCACTCATGGTCTTTTTTCGCCTCTGTTTCCTTTTCCCCGGCTCTGTAACCTTTTTGAAGTTCTGCTATTTTCTGCTTCTCAGGCATTTTTTTATGTACCGGCAGCTTTACCCACTGAAAGAAATCCAGGATTCCATGGGGATTCTGAATCTTTACCACTGCATAAAACATATCAGGAGAAGGGATCTTTGGCAGGTAAGCATAATAGGATGGTTCCCACACCGTTGGACTGTACTTTTCTTTCGCCCGGTAAAGATCTTTAAAACCGTAACATTGGTTTAAATGTTCATAGACAAATTCCAAAAGCTTTTCCATAAAACCGGCATTTTCTTCTTTTAAGCCTGCAAGAGGCGCTACACCCAGACTTGCATACTCCACACCTTCTTCTTTAAATACCTGAAAAGCCTCATACATGATCAGCTCCATTACGCCGCCCGGTGCTTTATTTCCATGGCGTGTCATATCTGCCATATATCCGTTCTTTCCAAGAAACGGCACAAAAACAATATAGGCTGCCATTCTGCCGCTTTCATCCACTGCATAAAAATACCGCCGGTCCATGGGATTATCCAGTCCTAAAGTACCCATGGTAAATTTCAGCATGGAGCTTTTTTTGCCCTGCAGCCATTCATCTGTAATACGGTTAAATTCTGCCTCTAACGCCCTATCTTTCTTTTCCAGTATTTTATACTCCCTGACAATAATACCCGCTTTTTTCGCATGGTTGATGTTCATGCGCATCTTAGCGCCCTTCTTGCCGCTGATCTCATAGTCAGACAGCTTAAACCTCGCCTCTTCCCCGCATTTTACAGTCCCAAAGCCCTGTCTCTTATATTCTCCCAGAAAATGATCTGTAATGCTTATAATAAACAGCTTATGGGCACTTTTTAGGCAGAATTCCTTAAATTCATCCAGAAGCTTTGGAAAATCCTCATCTTTACAAACCGGGTCACCATTGACCACCACTGTATCGCCAACGATCCCATAGGGAATGACCCCATCCACCTGTTTTCCAAAATAGAGGATCTTGTCATCTTCCAGAGTCAGATAGGAGCAGGGATTCTGGCTGTAAAGATTTAATAAGGTTCTGGCATGCTGCAGATCCGATGCTGTTTTTCCGGGATTTTCCATCCATGGACGGAATACATGGATCACCGCTGCCAGAATACAGATCCAGCTGAAGAAAAATACCAGCTGCTCAAAATGCCCTGCAAACTCTCCTGGGTAAAATCCATCTCCCATGCCAAAAAGCATTCCCAGCCCGGCTATAAGACTCTCCGAAAAAGATACAGTTCCCTTTCCCATAGCCAGATTCATATAATGGCGGGTGATGACCGCATTCACTGACACACCCATCAAAGATAAAAGCGCAAAGCCAAAGGCCTGTTTCAGGGACCTTTTAGAAGCCGGGCTGCAAAAATCCTTCCTGCACCATAAAAGGATCAGAAAAATGCATGCCTGAACAAGTATAAATATGTTTCCCTTCCCAGGGCCTGTATGCACTATCTCTCCCAGTCCCCTCAAAAGGCTTAGTGTTAATACAGCCATGGTCATTTCCCAGGCTGCTTTCTTTCGTTTCATCAGCTGCAAAGAAAGCACCAGCAGCATTGCTGCAAAGGCTCTCTCCACCATACGGTTCATTTCCAGATAGGAGCGTACCTTTTCTGACATGGCATAAGAAGGCAACAGACTGGCTGCAAGTAAGACAAAAGCCGCTGCTCCTAATAATAATATGGTTCCATTTTCAAGTCGTATCTTTGTCTGTCTGTTCACAGAAACCACCCTCTTTTTATCACACTGCCCATCCGGCAGTACTATTCTCTGCTGAGAGAAAAATCATCTCTGCAGATTTGCCGCTTTAGACTCCATAACTCTTTGGATCTCATTTTCTGTTACCAGATTAAAATCTCTCTGGATCATCAGCTTTAATACACTGGCTGAAATAGAAAAATCGATCAATTCCTGAGGTTCAAACTCTCTTACAAGACTATGCAGCAATGCACCCGCAAAAGCATCACCTGCTCCTACTGCCTCAAAGCTGTGTACTTTGTGTACCGGACTTTCGTAAAATACACCGTCCTTTAAATAAATCCCCAACCAGTCACCGTCTTCTGCTGTATACATATTGCGAAGAACACTGGCAACTGCCTTACAGCCCGGATAACGGCTCTGGATCTCTTTCATGCCTGCTTTGTAGCTGTCAATCTGGTCAATTCCTTTGGAAATATCCCCGTCATATGCGTGGATACCCAGAGATGACTCAAAATCCTCGTCATTGGCAATGCATAATGTTACATAGTTCATCAGCTCACCCATAACAGACTGTGCTTTCTTAATCCCCCACATTTTTGAACGGTAATTTAGGTCGCAGACTGTTTCGATACCATGAGTTTTACAGTATTTTAAGGCTTCTAAAACTGTTTCTGCCACAGATTCACTGACTGCAGGTGTTACACCGGAGAAATAAAAAATATCTGTATCCTTTAATATCTCATCCCAGTGAAACTCTTCCGCCTTTGATAAGGCAAGAGCACTTCCTTCTCTGTCATAAACTACATTGGTCGGCCGGATATCCGTTCCTTTTTCAAAGAAATAGATCCCCAGCCTGGAACCTCCAACCACCACTTTGGAGGTGTCCACACCGTACCTGCGCATTTCATTTAAAGCAGCTGTGCCAACAGAATTATCCGGCAGCTTAGTCACAAAGGATACCGGATCCTTAAGCACTGCCAGAGAAACCGCCACATTGGCCTCTGCGCCTCCGTAGCTTGCCTCAAACCCATCTGTCTGCACGATCCTCAGATGTTCCGGTGTTTTTAAACGGAGCATGATCTCACCAAATGTTACTGTTTTTTTCATGGCCTGCTCTCCTCTATCATCTTTAAAATATCATCTTTTGTAAGTTCTCCAAAGGAAATACCACCCTTTGACACGATCTGGTCTGCCAGATCCTTTTTTGCTTCCTGAAGCTTTAAGATATTTTCCTCAATGGTATCACTGGTGATCAGCTTGTATACCATTACCTGCTTTTCCTGGCCGATCCTGTGGGTACGGTCTGTTGCCTGGTTCTGGGCTGCCACATTCCACCATGGATCATAATGGATCACAATATCTGCTGCTGTCAGGTTTAATCCCGTTCCTCCTGCTTTCAGGCTGATAAGAAATACAGGCACCTCATTCTGGTGGAAACGGGATACCATCTGAATACGTTCTTCTTTCGGCGTTGCTCCCGTCAGCTTATAACATTCAATGCCATCCTTTTTTAGCTGCTCTTCGATCAGATCCAGCATAGATGTAAACTGGGAGAACAATAAGATTTTATGCTCCCCTTCCACACCGGTGCGGATCAGATCCATACAGGTCTTAAGCTTGGCAGAACCAGCTTTATAATTTCCATAACAAAGCCTGGGATCACAGCAGATCTGGCGCAGACGCATCAGATCCGATAAGATCTGCAGCTTTTCTGCTCCTTTAAAGTCATCGGATTCCAGTTTTTCCTTTAATAAAATGGCATTGGCTGTATACAGTTTTTTCTGCTCTTCCTCCAAGGTAGAATACACCACTTTTTCCAGCTTATCCGGAAGCTCTTTTAATACATCCTTCTTTACCCTTCGCAGGATAAAAGGTCCGATCAGCCCCTTTAACCGCTCTAAAGCCTGCTCATTCCTTTCTTTTGTGATAGGAATCTCATATTCCCTGCGAAAATACTGGTTTCCAAACAAAAATCCAGGCATCAGAAAATCAAAAATACTCCAAAGCTCTCCCAGACGGTTTTCAATTGGCGTACCTGTCAGTGCAAAACGTGAGCGTACATTAACTGCCTTTACAGAACGGGCGCTCTGGGTGGCAGCATTTTTTATATACTGGGCTTCATCAATGATCTGGAATCGGAAATCAATTCCTTCATAATTTGCAATATCTCTTTTTAACAGGTCATAGGAGGTGATCAGGACCTGACAGCCCAGACCACCTTCTTTGATGCTTTGCAGCAGTTCCATTCTCTGCGGGCCAGTTCCCACCACTGACTGTACCTTCAGATCCGGAGCAAATTTCTGTATCTCCTGTTCCCAGTTAAAGACCAAGGAAGCCGGACAGACTACAAGACTTGGTGCCTTTTCCCCACTGATGTAGGCATCTTCAAACAGGGCGATCACCTGAATGGTCTTTCCAAGACCCATATCATCAGCTAAAATACCGCCAAAACCACATTTATCCAATGTTTTCATCCATCGGAATCCCATTTTCTGGTATTCTCTTAAAACGTTTTCAAAACGGGCCGGAACCGGCTCATCACTGTCTTCTACTGCCTTTACTGCACGGACCATTGCCTTAAACAGCTGGTCTCTGTAATAGGTAATGCCCGGACCTTCTTTTAAAATATGGTCCAGATACAAGGCTCTGTACGCAGGCAGACGGATCGTACCGCTTTGCAGATCTTTTTTGCTGATTCCAAGCTCTCCTGCCAGCTTTGTAAGGGTAAACATTCCCCCTTTATCCAGCATTAAAAATTGTCCGCTCTTTAAGCGGTAATACTTCTTTTTCTGGCTGTAGGCAGCCAGGATACGGCCCAGTTCCTCCTTTGGAAACTCTCCCATATCTACAGTCAGCTCCAGCCAGCCTGTATAAGCGCTGACACCGGCGGATACAGTAGGTGTTTCCATAATTTTCCAGTTTTTCATGGACTCTGACAGGTATACATCTCCCATGCTGCGAAACTCTTCCATTCCCTTATCAAGAAGGTGATACAAAGCTTTTTCATCTTCTTTTAATACAAGGCGCCCATCTTTTGGGTCCCTGTATTTAAAATATTTCCGTATCACCTGGCTGATCTTAAACTCTCCCGGCACATCACGGCAGATAGCTGAAGGAAGATTTTCATCTTCTACAGGATGGAATGTATACTCACCATAGGACAAAAGCGGTTCCATGTATAAAATGCCCTTTTCGTCAGCATCAAAACGAAACACCGCCTTTAAAGGCTCCATTTTATATTCTTCCAGATCCACGTTTTCCTGCTGCATAAGGCTGTATGGTTTTAAAGTTTTAAGCACACGTTCATATAAAAGAGGAATATCCTTGGCCCCCGCCTGTATCTTGTATTCCCGGTCTCTGGTGATCTGCTCTAAGAAGGTTCCTGCCGCCTGACTGAAATGATGGGAACAGCAACAGACAGTCTTTTCCGTTACAATATAAATGCGGCGCTCACCCCTGAAAAAGGCAAGGACCGGTTCTGTAACACTTCCTTCTTCTGTACATACCCCCTTTAATACAGCTTCCACACCATCTCTTCCATATTTACTGATGCAGATCACCAGCTTAGGGTCTTTTTTCTGCACTTTAAGAGATGACCGGATACCTCCCGGAAGCTGCACCTCCAGTTCTTCCTGTTCTAAAACCTCAAAAAAGCGGTCTCTGTTCATACGGCTAAGGGTGATCTCCCTTTGTGACTTCTGTCCTTCCGTCAGGCTCATGACCAGGGATAATAATCCCCTGCTTTCCGGGCAAAAAGAACTTCCCTGATGGTGAAATGCCAGCTCTTTTCCATATTCCACATAAGCACCCATGGTCACTGCGTCAGAAAATTCTCCCAGATCTCTCACTGCATACATTTTTTCACGGCCTACTTTAAATTCCAGATGTACATCCCTGCCATTTAAGAGCACCGTCGGCACCAGTTTTACCTGGCTTCCCTCTTCTTCCTCTAAAATACGGGCTACCTCCTGATTGGTGTACTCGCGGATCATAGTATGGACCTGGGAAGAACTATGTACCAGAGGCTTGGACATTTCTGCCTGATATTCTTTATAATACGCAAAAAGGGCCTCCCCATGGGCGCAGATGCCCCTGTAAGAATTCCCTTTTTCACAGGTACAGGAATAGTCCTTTACCTGTCCGTTTTTCAGATATAACTTTGTTTTAAAGGTGTGGGCCTGATCTTCCACCAGACCCACTACGCCAGCTTCGCCTTTCCAGAAACTGTTTGCATCCATTTTGACGATTTTCATGACGTTGATCTACCCCTTCTTTACATCCGCTCCGGAGCCTCAATTCCCAGAAGTCCGATGCAGATCTCCAGTGTTCTTCTGGTCAATGTGATCAGGCCAATATAGCTGTCTTTTACTGACGGATCTTCTTCTGAGAGGATCTTTGTATCATGGTAAAAGCTGTTAAACGCATTGGCCAGCTCATAAATATACTGACAGATCTTATGAGGCGCTGTCTCTGCAAAGCCATTTTCGATCACTTCATTGTACTTGGAAAGCTGAAGCATCAGTGCCTTCTCAGAAACGCCCTTTGCAGGAAGGATCTTCTTTTCTACACCTTTTTCTGTTACCTGTCTGCCATTTTCCTTATATTTATTTAAAATGGACTTGATGCGGACGATGGTATAAAGGATGTATGGGCCTGTATTTCCCTCAAAGGAGATAAAGCGGTCAGTATCAAAGATATAATCCTTGGAAGCCTGATTTGACAGATCGCCGTATTTTAATGCTGCAAGACCTACGATCTTTGCTGTCTCTTTTGCTTCCTCCTCAGATACCGTGCGGTTTTCCATGATCCTCTGGTAAACAGCCTCATCAATATCTGCGATCAGCTTCTCAAGACGCATAACACCGCCTTCTCTTGTCTTAAAAGGCTTTCCGTCCTTGCCATTCATAGTACCGAAGCCTAAAAATACCATCTGGGTCTCAGGCTTAACAATACCTGCTTTCTTTGCAACGCGGAATACCTGCTCAAAATGCATAGCCTGACGCTTATCTACTACATAAATATAGCGATCCGGCTTAAAGTCTTCCTCGCGCTCTACAATGGTAGCAAGGTCAGAAGTTGCATATAAAGAAGCTCCGTCTGACTTACGGATCAGGCATGGAGGGATCTCCTTGGTATCGCCTTCTTCTGCCACATCTACAACTAAGGCTCCCTGGCTTTCATGTACCAGTCCCTGAGCCTCTAAGGTATCTATCATCTTCTGGATGTATGGTTCTGCATCGCTTTCGCCTTTCCACAGGTCAAAATCTACATTCAGATTGGAATAGTTCTTCTTAAGATCAGCTACAGACACATTCATAATGTGCTTCCAAATAGCCCTGAACGGAGGATAACCCTTCTGAAGCTTTAAGGTTGCCTGATGGGCACGCTCTTTAAACGCCTCATCCACCTTTGACTTACCGCTGGCAGCCGGATAGATCTCCTCTAACTCGCTGATGGTAAAAGGTGCCTCAGCCGGATATTCTCCTGTATAATTTTCATCAAAATATGGCAGCTCAGGCTTGCGGTCACGGAGTTCCTCAATAATAAGGCCCATCTGCAGTCCCCAGTCACCTAAATGCACATCACCAATCACATTGTGGCCCAGGAAACGTCCCATACGTTTTACGCTTTCACCGATAACAGCAGAACGTAAATGTCCTACATGAAGAGGTTTTGCCACATTGGCACCGCCAAAGTCTACGATAATCGTTTCTTTTTTTGCAGGCTCTTCCAGTCCCAGCTTCTCATCTGCTGCCATGCCGTTCATATAGTCAGCTAAAAAGCTTTCAGAAAGCTTTAAGTTGATAAAACCAGGCATCACTGCTACGATCTGGGAAAATACAGGACTTGCATTTTCTCCTGTAAGCTGCTCTACCACTGCATTTGCAATATCAATAGGTTTCTTTTTATATGCCTTGGCAGCTGCCATAGCACCGTTGCACTGATATTCGCACAGATCCGGGCGGTTGGATAAAACCACTTTTGCGAACTTTTCTTCATAGCCGCAGGCTGCAAATGCTGCTTTCAGTTCCTGCTCCAGAACTTCCAGAATCTTTTTCACAATTATTTCTCCTTGTATTCTTCTCTCTCATATACGAAAATCGCTCCGGCAGTCTGCCGGAGCAATCTTTTACTTTTTATCTAAGCAATCTGCTTATACACGGGACAGATATTCGCCGGTTCTGGTATCGATCTTGATCTTATCACCTGTGTTTACGAATAACGGAACACTTACAGTAGCTCCGGTCTCAACAGTTGCTGGCTTGCTTGCGCCGGTTGCTGTATCACCCTTAAAGCCTGGTTCTGTATCAGTGATCTCCAGCTCTACAAACAGAGGTGGCTCTACAGAGAATAC
The DNA here is from genome assembly GCA_025758065.1 of Lachnospiraceae bacterium. Lineage (NCBI taxonomy): Bacteria > Bacillati > Bacillota > Clostridia > Lachnospirales > Lachnospiraceae > Lachnospiraceae bacterium. The sequence goes on along the minus strand of CP107199.1, from coordinate 2,864,299 downwards.
ATTTCCGTTGTAAGAACAAACTTTACAGATCTCATTCTCTTTAACAAATTTTAATGCATCACCGATGATGTCCTTATTTAATGCTAACTGCTCGTAGTTCTCTACGTTCATGAAGTTATACAGATCTCCATCCTCATACAGATACTGCATATCTACACGGTCGATTCTTGCTGCCGGGAACTTCTCGGTTGGACGGAAAGTACGCTCAACAACACCGCCGTTGATAACATTTTTTAATTTAGTACGCACGAAAGCAGCGCCCTTGCCTGGCTTAACATGCTGGAATTCAAGGATCTGAACAACCTGTCCATCAATTTCCAGTGTAATTCCGTTTCTAAAATCGCCTGCTGATATCATAAAGATATTCCTCCTTAAGTTCGTTCAGGATGCTGCCTGCATCCTCTAATTTCTCTCTAATCTTTTTTATTTTATACTATGTATTATGGTTTTTCAAGTTCTTTTTTCGTATTTACAGCTGATTTACACTATTTATGTGCTTCCTGGTAGATTTCTTCTGCAATATCCTCTAAAGAACGATCATTTACATCCACTGCCATATGTGCTGCTTTTAAATATAATGGCCGCCGCTCATCCAGTAAGCTTCTGATCCGTGCCGGCACATCATCACTGTGAAGCATAGGACGGCTGGACACATCTGCCCCGATACGCTTGTAAACAGTCTCCGGTGAAACATCCAGATATACCACCAGTCCAAGCTTCTTTAAAAGCTCTCTGTTTTCCTCTCTTAAAGGAAGACCGCCGCCTACAGAGATCACTGCTCCATCAGTTGTCTTCAACAGCTTTTCCAGACACTGTGTCTCTAACTTTCTAAAGACTTCCTCTCCCTTGTCTGCGAAGATCCTGGAAATAGCCATACCGGCTTCTTTTTCAATCTCCTGGTCTGTGTCAATAAAAGGCATGTGATAATGGGATGCATAAAACCGGCCAGCACTTGTCTTTCCCGCTCCCATAAATCCAGTAAAGATCACATTGTTCTTTCTTGTATTTCCATGTAAATGATCTAAGATCATTTCACGTACTGTATCAATCGTATCTTTGTCCACCTTTACATCCGGATTCCACAGTTCATAGGCGATCAGTCCCTGATACAGAAGCATATCCAGACCGTTGATGGCTTTTCCGCCTGCCTCCTGTACCATTTTCATAAATTTCGTGCAGGAAGGTGTGTATACAATGTCCACTGCTGTATGGATCAGCTTATAAAAGTCCGTATCTTCTATAATAACATCCTCTGTATGGGGATGCATACCTACACTGGTGGACTGGACCGCAAGATATCCTTTTTCATTTTGGGGAATCTGGCCATACTCTTCAAGCTTTAAAGGAATAAGTACTTCCCGCCCTGCAAGCCCGTTGATATAATCTGCCAGGGCTGCAGCTTTCTCCAGGCTGCGGTTTAAGATATAAACAACTGCCGCACCGGACTTTGCAAGGATATAAGCAGCTGCCTTGGCTGCGCCTCCCGCCCCCAGCAGAATACATTTTTCTCCTGTAATAGAGATACCAGCCTCATCCATAACCCGTTTCAGGCCGGCACCGTCAGTATTATATCCCTTGTAACCATGCTCTGTGCGCACCAGCGTATTCACAGCTCCAATAGCCAGGGCATCTTCGTCAATAGCCTCTAAGCATTTCATCACATCCTGTTTGTGGGGAACGGTGACATTGATCCCCTGGATATTTAATGCAAATGCTCCTTTTACTGCCATTTCTACAGTTCCCCGGTTTACATGAAAAGGAACATACACCAGATCCTTTCCAGTGCGTCTGGCATAAAAGTTATGCATAAGAGGTGACATGGAGTGCTCCACAGGATCTCCTATCACCCCATATACTTTTGTTCTTCCATCCATTATACTCTCTCCTGCTGTCTCTTTCTTCTTTTCAGGACTTTTCCTATTATCCTTCCTGTATCTATCCCTTTTTCAGGCTTTTCCTGTAACAATACAGGACTGGCTTTTCCAGATAGCGTTTTAAAACGATCTGTATCTCTTCTTTTGGGTTAATAGGCTTTACCAGGACGGTCTGTATTCCCAGCCAGTTGGCACCCAAGATATCTGTAAAAAGCTGATCTCCTACAAACAAAGTGGTCTTTATATCTGTGCCCATAATCCCCATAGCCTTTTTATAGCCTTTGGCTCCCGGTTTCCCACCTTTATAAATATAAGGGCTTTTTACCTGGTCTGCAAAGGACTTCACCCTCGGTTCTTTATTATTAGAGAGAAGGCAGGTCTTAAGACCCAGCTCTTTCAAATGTTCAAATAATTTTATGGCTCTCTCATCTGCCGGTGCCCCATGGGGAACTAATGTATTATCGATATCGTAAATGATCCCCTGGATTCCCATTTTTTTCCAGTTTTCATAAGGAATAACATAAGAGGAATCCTCTATTTTACCGGGATAAAAACATTGAAACATACTAAATTCTACTTTCTTTTAGATTCACTTTTTCAGAAGTTTTCCTAACTCTTCCATAAAGGTACTTACATCCTTAAACTCCCTGTAAACAGAAGCAAAACGCACATACGCCACCTCATCTACACTTTTCAACTTATCCATGACCAGTTCCCCGATCACGGAAGTAGAGATTTCCTTCTCTTCCCTGTTAAAGATCTGGTTTTCGATCTCATCGATCATGGTACTGATCTGACGTGGGGATACAGGACGTTTATGGCAGGAATGAAGAATACCCGCTTCAATTTTTGAGCGGTCATAGACTTCTCTGGATTCATCTTTTTTAATCACCATAAGGGGCATGGTCTCTAATTTTTCATAAGTGGTAAAACGCTTGCCGCAACGTTCACACTGACGACGTCTGCGAATAGAACTGTTGTCATCTGCCGGACGGGAATCGATCACTTTGGTATCTGCTTCATTACAGTACGGGCACTTCATAAATGCTGCACATCCTTTCTCTTATGATGTACTCCACCATTCCAGGAACACATCTTGTAATGATGAGTTTATTTTAACCGAAAGCCCCCTCAAGCGCAAGATTTTTGTTATAATTTCCCATGTTTTTCCATATCCGTTCCCCAGTCTACGTAAATAACTGTACGGATCACGTAGGATGCGGATTTGAGTGTGCAGGTCTAAAAACGCAGGCGTAGTGGGCTACGCTGAGGCTTTTAGGCCTGTGCAATCAGATTCGCAGATAAGTGAGTAGTATAGTTATTTCGAAAACGATGTACTAGTGTACCGGCAAATTGATTTCTAAAGCAATATATTTCCAAGTCTGATCCATTTTTATGAGTCAAACTTTGGATTTAGTTCAATAAGGTCCGAAAGGGCTCACCCATGTATAAACGCATTCACGGCAATTTTGTTCATTTTGCTCCGCCGCCGATCAGGCAGGTCTCCGGCAAACTCGCTCACTGCGTTCGCTCAAACAGTGCCTCCAACCTGCCAGCTATGCTCACAAAATGGACAAAATTGCCTGCCGAATGCTTATTATACATGGGTGAGCCCTTTCTACTGTATTGGATAGGTCACATAAAAAATGCCGTACTTAAATACAATCCCCCATCTACATGAAAACTGCTTATTGGTTTGCTCCTACATTTTTTATTGCCAATAACGTAGAAAGCCGCCGGTACACATGACAGAATAAGCATTTGTTTGAAAATCCGTGAGTGGGCGCACATAGCGTCAGAACGGAGAACCACTGTTTGAGCACGCAAAGCGTGCGAGTTTGGTTCGCAGTTCTGACAATAGGCGACGCAAGCCCACAAACAAAGGATTTTCTCCCAAATGCGCATCTGTCATGTGTACCGGTGGCTTTCGGACCTTAGTCAACAATATCCGAATTCGTTTTATTGTCCAAAGCTAAAAGAATCAGAACACTCTTGGAAACACGTGCTGAAAGTTTATTGTCTTTGCTCATAGCTAAAAGTTTTTCTTTCTCTTCCTAGCTGAGAGAAACAGAATATTGAGTAGGACGTCCCATATAATTTTCCTTCTTTCGTAAATTGAGTGGGATAATTATATGATATCACGTATTGATTTAGAAATCAATTTGTTAGTACACTAGTACATCGTTTCGTAAATAACTGTACTGATCACGTAGGATGTGGATTTGAATATGCAGGAAAATATAGACAAGGTCTGTTTTTATGTCTTATAATACAGATAATAAAATGATGTTGGAATCAAAGGAGAATAATAAACATGGAGCATACCACTGTTGTTTCTGTAAGAAATATAGTCTTAGGAGAAGGTATACCAAAGATATGTATTCCACTTGTAAGCACCAGTTTCCCTGCACTTTTAAATGATATGAAAAGAGCATTGGAATACGGTGCCGATCTCATAGAATGGAGAACTGACTGGATGGAGGATATTTTTAAAGAGGGATATCTAGAAGAGATCCTTCCTACCATCCGGAAAGCTGCCGGTAACACTCCTCTTCTTTTTACATTCCGGACAAAAAAGGAAGGCGGCAACATGGCTGCCAGTCTTTTACAATATAAGGATCTGGTTAAAAAGGCGATCTGCTCCAGTCTGGTGGATCTGGTGGATATTGAGCTGTTTTCTGGCCGGGAAGGGGTTGAAGAACTGGTCGCCCTTGCGAAAGAAAAGAATGTAAAAACTATTTTTTCCAACCATGATTTCTTTAAGACTCCTTCTGAAAATGAGATTCTTTCCATATTAAAGCAAATGGAAGAAGCTGGTGCTCATATTGCAAAGATCGCTGTTATGCCAACATGTACAGAAGATGTACTTACTCTTCTTTCTGCCACCTGCAAAGCAAAAAAAGAACTTTCCTGTCCTGTTATCACTATGTCTATGGCGAAAGCCGGACTGATCAGCCGCTTAAGCGGGGAAGTATTTGGCTCCTGTCTTACCTTTGGCGCTGCCGGAAATGTTTCCGCACCTGGGCAGATCAATGCCTTAAAGCTTCGTTCTGTACTGGAAATACTCCATGAAAACAGCTGATGCTTTTTTCATTTTCACCGATCACCTTGACTGCCTGACCGGGAATTTTACCTGTTCACACACTTTTCACATTTTACACAACTTTTTCTCACATTTTTTCAGTACATTTATTTATGTTAAAAGCGAATGCTTTTCATACAACTTTTTCTCACAAATGGGCCGGCAGGTGAAAACCTGCCGGCCACTCCTCATTTATGGAACTGTTACTGCTTTATCTCTGTTAATATTTTATCTTTGTTAATGTTTTATCTCTGTTTGGCTTTGTATCTTAACACTTCTTATCTGGCTTTTCTTTATCCTTCTCTTTAAAGCTTACCAGGATAATATCACTTCCGATCTGGCATACATCGCAAAAGGGGATCACATATTCCTTTTCTCTTCCTAAAAATCCGCAGATACACCCAGGTCCCGGCACTACCAAGTCTGTGATACAGCCGGTTTTTTCATCAAACTCTACGTCACCTACATAGCCTAAACGGGCGCAGTCTTTTATGTTAATAACTTCCTTTTGCTTTAGATCATAGATCCTTATGGGTATCGGCCCCTTTTTTCCTCTTATTGGTAAATATATTGGTAAAAGTATAAAAAAAGAACTCTGTCCTGCACTTACGTGCAGGGCAAAGTTCTTGATCAAACATCTTTACAGTCTGTCTAAACAGGATGGGCCTATTAGCAGCACAGATCCACGATGACCTGTGCAAAGATCTTTGCACTGTCAACCAGTTCCTTTACTACTGCAAATTCGTCTGCACCATGCATGCGGTTGTCAGTTCCGGGCATGGAGCATCCAAAGGCAACACCATTTTTCAGACTGTGTACATAAGTACCGCCGCCTGTGTACTGGCAGCTTCCCTTAAGACCTGTATACTCTTCATAAGCCTTTAATAAAGTACGCACAAAATGAGAATCACCATCTACATAATGAGGTGCTCTCATATGCTCAGCCAACAGTTCGATGCCTTCCTCTGCCATACGTGCCTTTGCTACCTTTAATGCATTTTCTTCATTTGCACAGATCGGTGCACGGCAGTCAAATACACCGTCTAAGTGCTCTGCATCTACCTGGAGCATATCAAAGGCCAGTGTCAGTTCTCCAGAAACCTCATCACTCATGGCAATGCCAACTGCATTTCCACGGGTATCTCCATGAGGGAACAGCTTTACAAGTCCCTTAACCGCATCCATCTGTGGACAGGAAGCTAATGGGAGCTTTGTGATCAGCATCAGCAGTGCAGTTAACGCATTCTTTCCTTCTTCCGGAGTAGATGCATGGGCGCCTTCTCCTTCTGCTGTGATCAGAATGCCTTCTTCACAGCCTTCAAGGGTAAATGTAACCTCTGTTTCTTTTGTAACAGCTGCTGCAGTTTCATTTAACGCAGTATCATCTACACCGGCTACTACTGCTTTTGCTTTTCCAGGAACTACATTGCTCTTAAGACCTGCATCGATCTTAACCAGCTTTGGCATAGCATCAGACTTCTCAAAAGAAGCTGCAAAATGACCTGGAAGACGTCCCTTTTCCACGTTGATCACAGGGAATTCTGCATCTGGTGAAAATGTCATAGGAGCTTCTTTTTCCTGCTTGTAATAAACAGCGATATCAGAACTGCCGCATTCTTCATCTGTGCCTAAGATCAGGCGGACATTTTTCTTTACCGGAAGTCCCAGTTCTTTTACAGCGCGCATTGCATAAAGAGCTGCAACAGCCGGTCCTTTGTCATCTGCAGTGCCGCGGCCATAAAGCTTTCCGTCTTTAATAACTGGCTCAAAAGGCTCAGTCACAGTCCAGCCTTCCCCTGCAGGCACTACATCCAGGTGGGCCAGGATATCAAGCTGTGCTTCCTTGTCATTTAGATCTGCTGTTCCTACATAGTTGTCATAATTGCGGACAGAAAAACCATAATTTTCCATCATGGTAAGAGCTGTCTGTAATACCTCAAATGGGCCTTCGCCAAATGGTTTTCCCTCTGTGTAAGGCATTTTTTCACTATTGATCCGGCAGAGAGTGCAAATATCTTCGATCATCTGGTCCTTGTGGGAATCAATATATTCTTCGATTTCTTTTCTGTACATGACTTTCTCCTGTTCTTTTTTGCAATCCAGCCATGACATCTGCATGGCCAGACTATTTTTTATTTACTCTGCTATTACTTCAGCATAGCACCAAGAGTTTCGTTTACAACCTTACCATCTGCTTTTCCCTTTACCTTTGGCATCAGCACCTTCATAATAGCGCCTTTATCCTTTGGTGCAGGATTTTCGATTCCCAGCTCTTTTAATACACCATCGATCACTTCCCTGATCTGGTCTACAGACATGTCTTCCGGAGCAAATTCCTTGTAAACAGCCAGACGTGCCCCTGCCTCTTCACGGATATCATCTCTGTCAGCTGGAGCCATATCATAAGTCTCCTGTGTCTGACGGATCTCTTTTTTAACGATTGCATCCTCTTCTGCCTCTGTAAGGGGCTCTCTCTTGTCAATCTCTGCGTTCTTTAAAGCGGATAATAACATGGAAAGGGAATCCTTTCTTGCCTTATCCTTTGCCTTCATAGCCTGTACCATAGCTGCTCTTACTACATCGATCTTGCTCATTTTGTAAAACCTCCTTAATCAATGTCCTTTTAAAGCCTTCAAATTTATGTTTAGTTATTACCAAACTCGCTTAATTTAAGACCTGGATTTCTTTCAAGTACCATGCCAACGCTCCAGCTGTTGATAAACAGAAGAAGCGGATTATCCTTTAAGTCCTTAATGCGCTTCATATCCGATGTTCCCTGGATACGTGCCACATCTACTTCCTGTGGATTTTCTACCCAGCGGATATGTTCATATGGAAGCTTCTCTAAGATAACTTCTACATTGTACTCATTCTGTAAACGATAAGTAAGCACTTCAAACTGAAGTACGCCTACTACGCCTACGATGATCTCTTCCATACCGGTATTGAACTCCTGAAAGATCTGGATAGCACCTTCCTGGGCGATCTGATTCACGCCTTTAATAAACTGCTTACGTTTCATGGTATCTACCTGGCGCACTCTTGCAAAATGCTCTGGTGCGAAAGTAGGGATACCCTCAAATTCAAATTTTTCATTAGAAGAACAAAGAGTATCACCAATCGAGAAGATACCCGGATCAAATACACCGATAATATCACCTGCATATGCTTCCTCTACGATCTTACGATCCTGGGCCATCAGCTGCTGTGGCTGGGTGAGACGGATCTTTTTGCCGCCCTGCACATGATTTACTTCCATGCCAGCCTCAAACTTGCCGGAAACAATACGCATAAACGCGATTCTGTCTCTGTGAGCCTTATTCATATTTGCCTGGATCTTAAATACAAATGCAGAGAAATCCTTATTAAATGGATCTACTACGCCAGTAAGCGTTCTTCTTGGAAGAGGTGATGTAGTCATTTTCAGGAAATGCTCCAAAAATGTTTCAACACCGAAGTTTGTCAACGCGGAACCAAAAAATACAGGAGAAAGATTTCCCTTTTGTACCCGGTCCATATCCAGTTCATCACTGGCACCGTCTAATAATTCAATATCATCTAATAACTGCTTGTGGTACTGGAAACCGATAATGCTTTCCACATCATCTGTCTCTGCGTCAAATTCCTGGGTGGCAACCTCTTTTGCACCGCCCTGCGCAGCGGTAAATGTAGTTACCTTCTTTGTAAAGCGGTCATATACGCCCTTAAAATTCTTTCCGCAGCCGATAGGCCAGTTTACCGGACAGGTACGGATCCCTAAAACCTCTTCGATCTCATCTAACAGCTCATATGGATCTCTTGCTTCACGGTCAAATTTGTTGATAAATGTAAAAATCGGGATATGGCGCATAACGCAAACCTTAAACAGCTTAATTGTCTGCGCCTCGACGCCCTTGGATCCGTCAATGACCATAACAGCGGAGTCTGCCGCCATCAGGGTACGATAGGTATCCTCTGAGAAATCCTGATGTCCTGGTGTGTCCAGAATGTTAATACAAAAGCCTTCATAATTAAACTGCATGGCGGAAGAGGTAACTGAAATACCTCTCTCCTTCTCAATCTCCATCCAGTCTGAAACCGCATGCTTTGCAGCCTTTCTTCCCTTTACAGTACCTGCCAGATTAATGGCACCTCCGTAGAGAAGGAACTTCTCTGTTAAAGTTGTTTTACCTGCATCAGGGTGGGAAATAATGGCAAAGGTCCTGCGGTTCTTTATCTGTTCTGTTATCTGATCATTTGTCTGTGACAATGGTCTTTCCTCCGTTCTTACTAAATGTTCCCTCAGGATCTTTCTGTGTCTGATTTTGTGAAAAGATTTTTGTCCACAAAAGCAGGTGCATGGAAAACTCCGAAAGGACATCTGATTCACTAATTGATTTTTCTGCTTCAATAAAAATAGGTATGATTTGTCATAAAGGTACACCTAAATTATCATTGTATTATGATTATGAAGTAAAGTCAAGAATCTGTGTCAGCAATTCGTCTGCTACCTGCTCCTTGCTCATCTTTGGCAGTTCTTTTTCACTGTCCTTTGTGATAATAGTCACTACATTTGTATCCGTTCCGAAACCGGCGCCTTCCACCTTTAAATTATTGGCAACGATCATATCCAGGTTTTTACGGGCAAGCTTGGCTCTGGAGTTTTCCAGCATATCCCTTGTTTCCATGGAAAAGCCGCATAAAAACTGTCCGGGGATTCTGTGCTGTCCCAGCCAGCCAAGGATATCCCTGGTACGCTCTAAGGAAATAGACATATCGCCATCTGTCTTCTTGATCTTGTCCTGGCCCACAACTGCCGGACGGTAATCTGCTACTGCTGCCGCCTTGATGATAATGTCCTGTTCAGGTGCTGCACCCGTCACTGCCTGAAACATATCTTCTGCGCTTTCAACAGGAACCACCTTTACAAACATAGGTGGTTTTATAGCTACTGGTCCGGTAACTAAAATCACCTCTGCTCCTCTGTAGGCAGCTGCCTTTGCAATGGCATAACCCATTTTCCCGGTAGAATGATTGGTGATATAGCGTACCGGGTCAATCGCTTCCCTGGTAGGTCCGGCAGTAATAAGAACCTTCTTTCCCAACATGTCTTTGGGATATCCTACAGTACGCAGGATATATTCAAACAATGTTTCCGGCTCCGGCATCTTGCCTGCTCCTGTATCACCGCAGGCTAAATATCCACTTGCAGGCCGGATCACTTCCATTCCGTAGTGCTCCAAGATTTTTAAATTATCCTGGGTAATGGGATTTTCATACATACGGGTATTCATAGCCGGTGAAATGATCTTTGGGCAGGTACAAGCCATAAAGGTAGTTGTCAGCATATCATCGGCAATACCATGGGCCAGTTTGCCGATTACATTGGCAGAGGCTGGTGCTACCAAAAACACGTCTGCTTCTTTTGCTAAAGACACATGCTCTACACTGAACTGGAAATTGCGGTCAAAGGTATCGATAAGACATTTATTTCCCGTCAGTGTCTCAAAAGTAATAGGATTGATAAAATTAGTGGAGTTTTTCGTCATAAGTACATGGACTTTTGCTCCTGATTTTACCAGGGCACTTGCCAAATAGGCGATCTTATATGCGGCAATGCTGCCGGTCACTCCAAGGAGTATTGTTTTTCCTTTTAACATAAGATTCCTCCGGTTGTGTTTCTTATTTTTGTGTGATACAATCATAACACACATTTCATGTATTTGAAAGGAGTTCCCCCTCATGATTTTAGCTATTGATATGGGCAATACCAACATCGTACTTGGAGGTATTGACGAAAAAGAAACCTATTTCATCGAACGTGTGACTACAGACCAGGGCCGCACAGACACCGAATATGCCATCCATTTTAAAAACATCCTGGAAATGCACCACATCCAGTTATCTGATATTGAAGGTTCTATCCTTTCTTCTGTAGTTCCGCCTTTAAACACTACGATTTTAAGTGCTGTTGAAAAAGCCATAGGCATCCGTCCTCTGTTAGTAGGCTCCGGGATGAAGACCGGCATGAATATTCTTATGGACAACCCTAAAAGTGTGGGAAGCGATATGATCGTAGACGTAGTTGCCGCCATTCATGAGCATCCTCTTCCACTGGTGGTTATTGACATGGGAACTGCCACTACCTTAAGCGTAGCTGATAAAAAGGGCAATTACATAGGCGGTGTCATTTTACCGGGACTTCGTGTTTCCTTAAACTCTTTAAGCGGAAAAACAGCCCAGCTTCCTTACATCAGTCTGGAAGTGCCAGGTAAGGTCATTGGAAAAAACACCATTGACTGTATGAGAGCCGGTATTGTTTTCAGCAATGTAGATATGCTCGACGGCATCTTAGACCGTATGGAAAAAGAGCTGGGTGAGGCCCCTGCAGTGATCGCAACCGGCGGTCTGGCACGCTTTATCACCCCTCTTTGCAGACATAAGATCATTTACGATGATGCACTTCTGTTAAAAGGACTTCTGATCCTTTACCGGAAGAATACACAGTAAAAGCGGTAAAGTACAATAGAGTGTTATTAAATACGCAGAAAAAGCATTGTCCGGCAATTTTTTTCATTTTCCGTCAGACAATGCTTTTGTTTTATTCATACGTTTATTTAATTTTCTATTGAATTATCCCCGCACCTGTGTTATGCTGAGTATATGAATTTTTGATTTTTGTATTTTTCTTTTATTTTTTCCTTTTAATCCTGCTATTCCTATGGATTACATTTCTTACAAGGATCATATCCTTTGGCGATCACTTCATCCCTGGTTCCTGTAAATTCCGCTTTATTCGACTCTTTCATCTGTGATACAGCCGAACAGCCCGGTTTATGGAATTTTTTAGAATTAGTGTTCAGGATGTAGGTGGAAGTCTGCTTCGCCGGTGTCTGTGCAGCCGGAGCCTGGGTCTGTTTTTCTGCCTGGGTTTCTGTCTCTGCCACAGTTTTGGTCTCTTTTTCAGCCTTCTGGCTTCCAGTGCCATTTTCATCTAACCAGCTGTCACCGGTTGCATAGTCAATAGTGACTCCCGGCTGCACATTGTAAACAAATACGCAGAACTCAACGCCTTCTCCTTTATCCTCTACGGACTCTGCCTCCATAAGCACACCGTCAGCTACCAGGTTATCTCCTTTAAAAACAGGTGTTACACGGTATAAAACATGGTTTTTAGTTTCTTTTACATAGTCAGCTGTCATATTTTCAAAAGGCAGCATTCCCTGGACATTTAAATATCTGGTCCCTGTGATCAGGTTCTTTTCATTGGCATTTTCTGCTGTCAGCTGGTAGCCGATCAGATGGCAGCGGTTGTACAGATATTTTCCATCCACAAAGTCATACTTCACTGTATGCCAGCCAGTAGGTTTCACCTGACCAATATTTCCACGTTTTTCTGCAGGCATGATATCTGTTCCCACAGAAGCATAAGCCACACTGCAGCGTCCTAATGCATCCAGATCTCCGTAGCTTTCAAAAGAAACATCTGTCAGATCCGACTCCGAAAAGAAGGGCACATTGTCATTGACTGCAACATAGGACTGTCCGGAATAAGCCGGGATTGTGGAAAGATCAAAGCTTCCACTGATGCTTTTTACCTGGGCAGCAGCTGCTTTTGGGATCTGGGCAGTCTCTACTGTTACACTTTCTGAAGCTATCTCTGTTGCTGCATCCGCAGCTGTTTTTGCTGTTTCTGTTACTGCCTCTGTTGTTATTTTTGCTGTTTCTTGCGCATTAGAAGCAGTCGCCTGTCCACAGGCTGTTGCCAAAATGGATATGGCTGCAGCCAGCCCTGCGGCCCAGTATTTTATTTTTCTCATCTTTCATACCTCTCTTCCGTGATCTTTTCATGGGAAGAACCTGCAAATTCCGCAGTTTCAACCAATTTCCAGCCTGACAGATCCATAGTAAAATATTGATCTGCAGGATAGACGCGGTTCCACTTATACAAAACTACCGACTCAATATTTGCCGTATCCGGGAACATGTCTAAGCCGCAGGAATTTGTCTCTACGAAGCAATACTCTCCTGATGAAGCCTTTTTAAGAAAATCCTCATCTGTCTGAACAGGGCCATGAAGCAGCTCTTCACTATCCTTTGCGAACATTTTTCCACTGTACTCATTCATCCACAGTTTTCCATTTCCCACCATATCCAGGATATGCCGGCGCAGCACTCTGTCCTGACTCTGGCGGCGATGATTGAACATCATGCCCTTATTATCATCAATACATACGATCAGTATCATAAACCATTCTTCTCCTATCCGTTTTTATGTACTCCCTAGGTTTTCATACACTTGCTTTTGCGGCCGGATTTACCTGATCCAGCACATTACAGGTCATCATTTCTCTCCATTTATCATTATAACTTCTCCAACAGGATAGTTCAATTTATATTTTCCAGGTATAAAATCTCCTGATTCCGTACATCATTCCGTTATAACAGCATTTTTCATGAAAGCTATCATAACGGAGGTAGAGGAAAATATGTCCGGCTATAAAGTTGAGATCTGCGGAGTGAACACATCAAAGCTGCCCCTTCTTAGCAGCCAGGAAAAAGAAGAACTGTTTTTAAAAATACTGAAAGGGGATAAGGATGCCAGAGAACGTTACATCAAGGGAAATCTGCGGCTGGTCCTAAGTGTGATCCAGCGCTTTTCCGGCAATCATGAGAATTTAGATGATCTGTTCCAGATCGGATGTATTGGTCTAATCAAGGCCATTGATAATTTTGATATTACACAGAATGTTAAATTCTCAACTTATGCTGTCCCAATGATTTTGGGGGAGGTGAGAAGATATCTCCGGGACAATAATACCATTCGGGTCAGCCGTTCTCTGCGGGACACTGCTTATAAAGCCCTTTGTGCCAGAGAACAGCTTACAAGGCTTCATTCAAAGGAACCTACCATCTTAGAAATCGCCAATGAGATCGGCATATCCGGTGAAGATATCACTTATGCCTTAGATGCCATCCAGACACCGGTCAGTCTTTATGAACCTGTATTTACAGACGGCGGTGATCCTCTTTATGTAATGGATCAAATCAGCGACAAGAAAAACAGGGAAGAAAACTGGGTGGAAGATCTTTCTCTATTAGAAGCCATGAAACGGCTTCCGGACAGAGAACGCCATATTATCGATCTGCGCTTTTTTGAAGGTAAAACGCAGACAGAGGTGGCCCAGGAGATCCACATCAGCCAGGCCCAGGTCTCCAGGCTTGAAAAAAATGCCCTGCGCTCTATGCGTACCTATCTGGCCTGAAATCTGTTGCTGCATTTCCCCTGCTGCCGCCTCTGCCTGAAACTGTGACATGACGCTCAAAATCTATATTTGATGCCGCCTGCAATCTAGTACATCGTTTTCGAAATAACTGTACTAAATGATGTACTAGTCATGCTTCCTGCCATTCTGAAGTTTTTATCATTCTTAAAATGAAATCTACAGAACCTTCGATCCCATAAGCGGAACTGTTGATACACAGGTCGTAATTATCTGCATTGCCCCATCTGCGGCCTGTATAAAACCGGTAATAACTCTCATGCTGACGGTCTAACTGTTTCAAAAGGTGCTTTGCCTTTTTTTCACTCATTCCCTGATGCTTTTCCATCGCACGCTGCACACGTCGTTCAAAAGGCGCCGTAATGAAAATGCTGATGTGGGGGATATGGTTATTGGTAAGGATCACATCTGCACAACGTCCCATAACGATAAAATCCTCTTTTTTTGCCATATCGCAGATCAGATCACTCTGGTTAAAGAATACTGCATCCCGCTTGGACAAACCATGATAGCGGCTGAACTGTCTTACATGATCTCTTAAGGTCATTCTTTTAGGTGCTGCAAAAGCTACTTCCTGGTTTGCCTTATCCGGATAAGCGCTACTGTCCCGGATTCTTTCATCTTGTTCTGCCTGAAGACGTTTTAATACAGCTGAGAAGATCTCTGCATCGTAATAATTGATCTTTAACTTATCAGCCAGCATAAAACCGATCTCATTGCCGCCGCAGCCGTATGTACGGCTGATGCAGATGATCCGGTGATTATCTTTTCCGAAACGTGCTTTAAACTGCAATGCATTTAAGCCCGCTGCCTTCGCATCCAGGATATCCCCGCTTGCGAAGCTGGTAGGCAGTGCTACTACTTCCATTAAAATACGGTTATACTCCGTCATGATCATGGACCGGGTTTCTTTATCTTCAATGGTGCGTGCCATGTTACTGATCAGCGCCAGCTCACTGCGCAGCTGGTGAGAATCTTTTTTTAACATCAGCTGTACCATATCATTGACACAGCCTTCACGGTCACGGTTAAACACACGGCCCAGAGAAGAACCTAACTGGGCATAAACTTCTGCATCCAGATCGTAGATACTCTCCGCCAGTTCACGGATATTTTCTTTCGTATATTCCATGATACGTTCCCCTCCTTATAAAAAGAATACTAACATGTCCAGCAAAAAGATCGGAACTAAAAATGTGACAGACCACAGCAGATATCCAAAGAAAGAAGGCATCTTAATACCATTTTCATCAGAGATCGCCTTTACCATAAAGTTTGGTGCATTTCCAATATAGGTATTGGCTCCCATAAATACAGCACCACAGGATATTGCCTCCAGCATGGCAACCGGTACAGTTCCAAGAATGGTCTGCATTCCTTCTGTAAAGCCAAGTGAACCGGCTGTTGTAAGAAATACCAGATAAGTAGGTGTATTGTCCAGAAAGCTTGACAAAAGCCCGGTTGCCCAGAACATTTGGAAAGGCTCTGTGATACCAAGCTCTGCACCCTTTGCCTTTAAGATCATAAGGGCCGGCTGCATGGTAATAAAAATACCTACAAACAGCACTGCTACTTCTTTGATGGCACCCCAGGTAAAGTGGTTCTTGCGGCGGATCTCTGGTTTTGTGGTTTTAAACGATAAAAATGCAGCTGCAAGGATGATCACTACTTCGATCAAAGCCGGATATGTAAGCTTTACATCCTCAAATACAGGAATGCCTTTTACAGCTCCGTTTACATCCTGAAATGCAGCCATTCCCGGTAATGTACCGCTTAAAATAACAGCAGCCACGATCATTGCCAGAAAGATCAGGTTATGAAGACCTAAAATATGTACTTCTGTACCAGGTTTGCTGATGTCAGGCTTTCTTCCTTCTGCAATGTCTTTTCTGTAAGCTCTCCGGTCCAGGAAATAAAATACAGTAAGAAGGACAACTGTATTAAAGATAAGGATCGGCAGAAGATGCAGACTCCAGAAAAAAGGAACCCCCCGCATAAATCCCATTAACAAAGGCGGATCACCGATAGGTGTAAGGCAGCCGCCCATATTTGAGATCAGGAAAATAAAGAATACCATAATGTGGCTTCTGCGCTTTCTCCAGGCATTCATCTTGATCATGGGACGTACCATAAGCATACTGGCACCTGTGGTTCCTACCCAGCTGGAAAGCATGGTTCCTAAAAGCAGAAGTCCCACATTGATCCTTGGGGAACCTGCCAGGTCCCCTTCCAGTGTAATATTACCTGATACACAGAACAGGCCAAATAACAAAACAATAAATGTAAGATAATCATCAATAATGCATTCTAATACTTTCTCTGCCGCCTCTCCTGCTCCCAAAAAAACAGCAAATGGAACAATAAATAAAAGTGACCAAAATATCACTGCATGAAGCTGATGACTTTCCCACCACTCTGCCTTTATAAGCGGCAGCACTGCCACGCAGAGAAGCAATCCGGCAAATGGAATGCAAAATGCTGGTGAAATGCTTTCAGCTGACCCTTCAGCCGCCCATGCTGTCATTGGAAACGCCATAAAGAACAATGCGGCCGTTTCCAGCAGCGAAACGATCTTTTTCACAATATTTTCCTCCTGTCCGTATATTATGTCCTCCCGGAATATTTCCATATTCCTTTGATATTTCTCTCCCAGATCATCCCTATAACTGAAGGATGACCGCACCTTTTTCCGTGCATTGTAAAATTTTAGCACTTTTTGACACAAATGCAAGAATTGATATTTTATTCACAATACTAATAAAGCTATACTTATTCAAACCGCACGATTTCTTTCTTCAGACGTTTCATGATCTTCTTTTCAAGTCTTGATATGTAAGACTGGGATATTCCCATCAGATCTGCCACTTCTTTCTGGGTCATCTCCTCTCCGTCTGCACTTGTAAGGCCGTACCGCAGCTCCACAATTTTCCTCTCTCTTGGAGCCAGACGGCTGATGGCAGTATTTAAAAGATTTTTCTCTATCTCATCCTCGATCCCATGATAGATCACATCCTCATCTGTACCCAGGATATCTGAAAGCAGCAGTTCATTTCCATCCCAATCTACATTTAAAGGCTCATCAATGGAAACCTCCAGTTTCGTCTTATTATTTCTGCGCAGATACATAAGAATCTCATTTTCAATACACCTGGATGCATAGGTAGCCAGTTTAATATTCTTATCCGTCTTAAAGGTATTGATCGCTTTGATCAGTCCAATGGTGCCAATGGAGATCAGATCTTCTACCCCAACACTTGTATTGTCGAATTTCTTTGCAATATACACCACAAGACGCAGATTATGCTCGATCAGGGAAGAGCGGGCCTTCCCATCTTCTTCGGTTCCTAAAAGAGCGATCATCTTCCCCTCTTCTGCACTGTCTAATGGCGGCGGCAGGATATCTGCTCCTCCGATATAATGCACCTCTCCCTGTCCCGGCATGAGAACGGTCCTGAACCTGGAAACGGTTTTTAACTGAAAACGATTTGGTACAGACACTTTAATCATCATAATGACTCCTCCTACACTTGCAACCCTTTATCATTCTTCTGTATCAGCACTTCATATTCATTATGTGGAGATAAGCTTCCCTTTGTTATAGCGATCCATGGCTTTGGTATCACAAAGCTTCCCTTCTCTCCTTCCACTTTCATTTCGTCGATCCTTACAGCTGGAAGGATGCCGCTGCTGCCTATGCATTGATAAGGAACATACATGACCCCTTTTACTGCCGGGCAAAGACGTTTCATCAGTCCTGCTGTAGCTACATGGACCGGCAGACCGCTTACAGGAGCTTTTAAATGGTTTCCTGTATCGATCAGGCCTCTGGTCTTTATGGTCTGGCCTGCATAAAACAAGGTAACATTTCTTAAATGCCTGTTTTCCTCTTTTCGGATGCTCAAAAGACGCAGAAACCGTGAAAGCCATACACACAAGAATACAGCTCCGGCAGCCAGAAACAGCCTGACCAGAAAGCTTTCCGGCATCCATTTTGTAAGATTTCTTCCCGGGCTGCTTTCTGCAAGCGCCAGCATGACTCCTCCAAGAACCACCGATATAAGGTAAATTCCCCCTACTGCCCGTAAAATCTCTCTTCTGCTTCTTATGCCATAGGCAACAGCTGCCATCAGCGCTCCTGCCGCCACATAAGTCCCAAACATCTGTAATATAAGAGGAATCCCCGGAAAAGCCGCCAGGATACATGCCCACAAAGCTCCTACAAAAGCTCCTTTTAACATATGCTTAAAATCTGCACGGTAAGAAAAAAGCTGGTTCAACATAGCAAGCACCGCCAGATCCATTAAAAAATTCACTGCAAATATCACATCTATGTAAACTCTGTACATCATCTTCCCGGACTTTTTTCCACCTCCTTTAATGACCATGGGTGAATATATAGGGTTCTTTATGAGGTACATTATAATCATTCTTAAGTGCAAATGCTGTCGAAGAGTGTTGGAGGAAACGCTGTTTTTTTCGACAATCTTCGCATTTTTGAACGCAAAAAAGACCTCTTCCACAGGCTTACTGTCTGTAGAAAAGGTCTTACTATACTATAATACTCTGATACCGAATTGCTACGTGCTTTGCACATGCAGATGATTCAAAAAATCTATTACCGCTTATTCTTTAAGAAATCCGGGATATTGATCTGCATTTCCTTGTTTGCTGCTGGGCGGAAGGAAGGAGCTGTTCTCTCTGTAGATGGAGCTGCCTGTTTTGGTGCTTCCTGGGTGTTTGCAGCACCTGTATTAAAGCTTCCTGCGCCTGTAAACTTAGGAACTGTATAGGTTGGCTGTGCAGTTGCACCAGGATTAAAGGTGCGGTTAAATGCAGGCTGGGCCGGCTTTGTAAAAGCCGGAGCTGCCTCAGTTGCTGCTGCTTCTGCGGAAGCTGCCTTCTCCGGAACCTGTGTCTTAAAATTATTAGAAGAAAATCCGGTCATAGCCTTGGATACAGAGGATGTTGCATTGTGCTCATCCAGTCCTGTAGCAATAACAGTAATACTTGCCTCATCCTGGGCGTTTTCATCATACATAGCACCAAAGATGATATTTGCATCATCGCCAGCCAGTTCCTGAACATAGCTTGCTGCTTCGTTTGCTTCGATCAGGCTGATATCGCCGGAGATATTGATGATAACGTGGCTTGCACCCTCAATGGTAGTTTCAAGAAGAGGGCTGGATACAGCCTGCTTAACTGCCTCAACAGCCTTGTCATCACCCTTAGCCTTACCAATACCAATATGAGCGATACCCTTATCGATCATAACAGTCTGGATATCAGCAAAGTCAAGATTGATCAGACCAGGAACATTGATAAGGTCAGTAATACCCTGAACTGCCTGCTGAAGGACTTCATCTGCTTTCTTAAGAGCATCCGGCATAGTGGTACGGCGGTCTACGATCTCAAGAAGACGGTCATTTGGGATAACGATCAGAGTATCTACAGCCTGCTTTAAACATTCGATACCATTTAACGCATTCTGCATACGTGCTTTTGCTTCAAAACGGAAAGGCTTTGTTACAACACCAACAGTAAGGATACCCATATCCTTCGCGATCTTTGCAACAACAGGAGCTGCACCAGTACCGGTACCGCCTCCCATACCACAGGTAACAAATACCATATCAGCGCCCTTTAATGCCTGGGAGATCTCCTCAGAGCTCTCTTCTGCTGCCTTCTCACCAACTTCCGGACGTGCACCCGCACCTAAGCCCTTTGTCAGCTTCTCTCCGATCTGCATAGCAGTAGGAGCCTTGCAGAACTGCAGTGCCTGCTTATCTGTATTGATGCCGATAAACTCAACACCTGCAATATTTTCATCGATCATGCGGTTTACTGCGTTATTTCCGGCACCGCCTACACCTACTACGATAATTCTTGCAGCATTCTCTGACTCATTTATTTTAATCTCTAACAAGATACTTGTCCTCCTTCTTGAAACCCTGTTCAAAGAACACGGTACTGTGCTTTTCTATTATTATAAAATGTTTCTGATTTCTAGCCTAACTAATACTATATTTTATTTTCCCCAAAAAATCAACCCTGAATTTACTTTTTTAACCCTCTATGAATAAGGGCTACAGCCCGGATCACCGGTACAGGCAGCGCCTGCACGGACTTTTATTTCAACTTAAATGGTATTGCCCCATCATTGCCTGTATCTGAATATCCGTCCAGCTCCAAAGTTCCCTTTTTCTCCTTTAATTCCGGATGATCCCGCAAGATATCATTTAAAAGAGACAGCTTTCCGTCTACATCTCCCTCATCTCCCAAAGTCACTTCCATCTGGCCAATGGTAAAGGAAGGCTGTCCTGAAATGGAAAAGCGGATACGGTCCACCTGGATATTATAAACAGACAGCTGCTGGGTCAGATTTAATATTTCTTCAAATATTTTCGGATTCTTTACAGGAAGAGGTCTGTACAAAATAATGCGTCCAAATTCCAGACCTGTGATCTGCGGGATTCCCGGAAGGCAGTCTGCAGAGCTTTCCACAATAATTCCCTCTCGGTCAAAGTACATATAACTGCTCATATAAGATACGTAACCTACAATGCTTTTATCATAAACAATGACCTCCACCTTAAAAGGACCATGAAAAACAATCTTATAATCTTCGACAAAGGGGATCTGTTTGTGGGGTTTTGTTTTATCATTAATAAGAGCCAGGATGGTATTATTTCCCCAACGCCCGGAAAACAGGATGTTTTCAATCTGCTGCGGCGTATAACGGTCACTTCCGGATATAGTCACTTCTTTGATCCGCAGGCCAAATATAAGGATCGCCCCAAGTATTAAAAGCAGTGCGGCGATCCTTATCCATGTAAAGCTTTTTCTCCCAGCTCTTCTTATCATCCTGTATCACTCTCCATCCAGTCTGCTCTGCCGCCTAATGCCCTCAGATCACGGCAGATATCTTCGTATCCTCTTTTAATATGGTAACAATCTTCTATAATAGTGCTTCCTTCAGCTCCTAAAGCCGCCATCACCAATGCAGCTGCGCCTCTCAGATCCAATGCCCTTACTTTTGTTCCTGCTAACAAGGGTACACCCTTTATCACCGCTGTTTTTCCCTGGCAGGTAATATCAGCTCCCATTTTCACAAGCTCTGCTGCTGTTCCAAAACGATCCTCAAATACGTTTTCCGTAATACAGCTCTCCCCCTTTGCAATGGATAAAAACGCCATAAAAAGAGACTGCATATCTGTGGGGAAACCAGGATAGGGGCCTGTAGAGATTTTCAGGGGATCCGGCCGGTCTTTCATACAAATAAAAAGCCGTTCCCTTTCCCTTTTAACTACAGCTCCCGCCCGCTGGAACAATATAAGAGGCTCTTCTAACTGCTCCGGTATCACTTCTTTTAAACTAATGCTTCCTCCTGCCATCATCACACCACTGCAATAAGTTCCTGCTGCAATACGGTCTCCTGCCACCTTCCACAGGCTGTCATGAAGCGTTTTTACCCCCTGTATCATCAGATGGTCCGTTCCCATGCCACAGATCACAGCACCCATTCCATTTAAAAAGAAGCACAATTCGCAGATCTCCGGTTCTTTTGCTGCCCCGTGGATCACTGTCACCCCATCCGCCAGTACAGCTGCTAAAATCGCCTGTTCTGTAGCACCCACACTTGGATATGGAAGATACAGCTCACTGCCTGAAAGCCCCTGACCAGCATCTGCACGGAACTTTCCCTCTTTTTCTGTGATTTCTGCCCCCAGTCCCCGAAGGACCATTAAATGCAGATCCACCGGCCTTGCCCCGATCAGGCAGCCTCCAGGCAGACTGCATTGCCCTTCCTTCATTCTTCCAAGCAGGGCACCCAGCAATATAATGGAAGAACGCATAGCTTTTACATATTTTTCCGGTACTTCTGTACCTGCTGCCTTTGAGGCATCGATCACAAGACGTATGCCTTCTCTTTTACAGTCACAGCCAAGCTCTCTTAAAATATCTGTCATGCACCGGGTATCTTCTATATCCGGTACGTTTAAAAGCACCGTTACCCCTTTATGCAGTAAAGCTCCTGCCATAACAGGAAGAGCACCATTCTTAGAGCCCTGAACAGAAATCTCTCCTTCTAAAGAATTCATCCCATAAACCTGAATTGCAGCCAAAAAGGCACCTCCACAGAAAGAACATCCTACTGTGATTATATGCCCTGATGGCTGCTTAAGTGCATGTATGTATGAAATGATCTACAGTTAATTTTCCAGCCGTATGCGGTTAGACACGCTTAAGACAATGCCCATTTCAATCATGGTAAACAGAACTGACGTACCTCCATAACTGATAAAGGGAAGTGTGATGCCTGTATTAGGAATTGTATTGGTAACAACTGCAATATTTAAAACAACCTGAATAGCAATATGTCCCATAACACCTACTACAAGCAATGCACCAAACAGATCCGGTGCATTATTGGCAATAACCATAAACCGGAAGATCATAAACAGAAAGATCAGGATAATGGATACGGCTCCAAAAAGCCCCAGCTCCTCACAGATAATAGCAAAGATCATATCATTCTGCGATTCAGGAAGAAAACCCAATTTCTGGATACTCTGTCCTAAGCCCTGACCAAAAAGACCACCAGAACCAATAGCATACAGCCCCTGGAGTACCTGGAAGCTTTTTCCTTCAGGATCCAGCTCCGGGTTCAGCCATGCCTCAATACGACGGTACTGGTATGGCTGAAGCACTTTTATCTGTACCAGGACCTTACCAATAGGCCCCGCACCGGCAAGGAGACCGATCGCACCGGCTGCTATACCGTAAAAAGGCCATTTGATCCTGCATGCTACAAAAAGCATAACAAAGCCGATACCTACAAGGATAATACCGGAGCTTAGGTTGTTGGCTGCTACAATGGCTGCGATGGGAATTGTTAAATACACTACCTTTAAAGCAGTTTTAAGGTGATTGATATTATCACCTTTTTTCGTAATAAAATATGCCAGCATAATGATTAGGGCGATCTTTGCAAACTCTGTAGGCTGAAAACTAAACGATTCCACTCCCAGCCATCTTCTTTTACCGTTTACCGATCTTCCTACAAGAGAAACAGCAACCATCAGCACATAAGACATCCAGTATGAAGGTCTTGCGAGCTTTACCAGAAAATGATAATCCAATTTTGATATGCCTAACATTGCCAGAAAGCCTGCAGCTGCGATCATTGCCTGCCTCTGTATAAAATAGGCACTATTTCCGCCATATTTATTACTTAACTGAGCTGTATAAGAGCTGGCACTGTAGATCATGACCAGTCCGAATACCGTAAGGAAAATGATGATAAAAAGAAGGCTGTAATCATAAAAATGACGGGGCTTTCTCTTTTTTTGCATCCCTTCCTGTTGTGCATAAACTGCTGCATCTGATGGATAAGCCCCTCCATTTCTTCCATACACTGCCCCATTTACCGGATAAGCAGCTCCACGACCCGGCTGTACATAACGTACCTGTTTACCTCCCCGCCTTACTGGAACTTCCTGCTGTCCTTTGATCTGGACAGGTCTGCCGTTCTGGCGGGACGCCTGTGGGTGATCTGCGGCCATACCAGAAGGAGCTCCTCCGGGATGTCTTCTTCGCCGTTTTTTTCCCGCCATTGTCTTCTACCTCCTAAAGCGCCATGACGCACTCTTTAAAAACACGCCCGCGTTCTTCATAATTTTTAAACATATCCCAGCTTGCACATGCCGGGCTCAGAAGCACATAATCTCCTGTGTCTGCATAAACAGCACACACCTGGACTGCCTCTTTTAAATCTTCTGCATACATGATCTCTGTAAAACCGTATTTTTTTGCACAGGCTGCGATCTTATCCCTGGTCTTTCCAATAAGCACCAGATATTTTACGCGGCCGGCGAATTCCTTCACCCACTCATCATAGTTACTGTTTTTATCATAACCGCCTGCAATAAGAAGCACAGGGCCCGGCATTGCCCTAAGAGCCTGGATAGCAGCATCCGGGTTCGTTCCCTTGGAATCATTATAATAGCGGACACCGGTACGCTCTCTTACAAATTCGATCCTGTGCTCCACAGGTTTAAACTGGCGCACTGTCTCCTGTATCTTCTCAAAAGGAACACCCATTAACAGTCCGATATAGGCAGCTGCCATTACATTTTCATAATTGTGCCGTCCTAGCAGCTGCAGATCCTTAACATTTACAAGGATCTGTTCTTTTTTCCCATCTGCATAGACAATATTGTCCCCATCCAGGAAAAAACCCTCTTTTAAACGCTCTCTGCTGGAAAACCAGTAAACCTTCGCCCGAAGCCCTGCAAGACTGCTTTCTGCTGTTTCTTCCGTTTCTTCTGTATCTGCCTCTGTACCGGCGCTTTCTTTTGTTTCTCCGGCTTCTTCATCTACCAGATCATTCCCGGTTTTTTCCAGTTTTTCATCTGGTTTGGAAGCCGTTTCTTCTATCCTGCTTTCACCGAATTCCCGCAGCAGCGGATCATCATAATTTAACACCACAGCATCCTCTGCTGTCTGGTTCATGGTAATGCACTCTTTAATGCGTACATAATTCTCCATGGAGCCATGACGGTCTAAATGATCTGGTGTAAGATTTAAAATAGCACTTACGTCCGGATGAAAGTCCATAATGGTCTCTAACTGGAAGCTGCTTACCTCTGCCACAGTCACAGACTGTTCTGTCATTTCAGATACCTTTGAAGTATAAGGCTCTCCAATATTTCCTACTACAAAAGTTTCCTCATATTGTGACTTAAGGATGGCACCTGTAAGAGCCGTTGTAGTAGTCTTTCCATTAGTTCCTGTAATAGCAGCCAGCTTTCCAAGACCACACTGATACGCCAGTTCGATCTCACCGAGAACAGGAATACCTGCTTCATCTACTACTGACACAAAAGCACTGTTTAAAGGGATACCTGGGCTGATGATACAAAGTTCCACACCTAAAAGGTCAGAACGCTTGATCTCACCAAGAACGATACCTACTTTGTCTTCTTCTTTAAATTTCTTACGGATCTCTGCCGGGTCTAAGGCAGTGTTGCCATCATAAAGCACCACTTCGCCGCCCCGCTCCAGGACCAGTCTTGCAGCAGCAATACCGCTGATACCAGTACCTGCAACTAATACTTTGCTCTGGTTCATGTTGCTTTTAACCTCCGTTTTTTCCGGGTGTACACCCTCCTGTCTTTCTATAATCTTTCTGAAAACCTACAGTCCCAGATATGCGATCATGCATAAAAGCGCAGTAACAATAGAGAATACTGCTACTACCCTTGTTTCAGACCAACCGCACAGTTCAAAATGATGATGGATAGGAGCCATTTTGAAAATACGTTTTCCACCGGTTTTCTTAAAATAAGTAACCTGGATGATAACAGAAAGTACTTCTACCAGATAAATAAGGCCAATAATAGGAATAAATAAAGGCAGACGCATCATGTAGGCTGCAGATGCCACAAAACCCCCTAACGCCAGAGAACCTGTATCACCCATAAATACCTTGGCCGGATAAACATTAAAAAGCAGAAAGCCCAGCAGGCTTCCCACAACGGCTCCTGTGATCGGACTGATACCCATATTTTCCCCAATAGCTACAATAGTGAGAAATGTAGCCACCAGGATCGTCACGCTGGTACAAAGACCATCCAGTCCATCTGTAAAGTTTACCCCATTATCTGTACCCAGTGTGATAAAAAACAGGGCCGGCACAAATAAAATGCCAAGAGATAAAAATTTTCCATTCTCAAATCCTCCTGTAAACGGGATCAGCATATCGATGCCAACTTCCCCGCTGTGGAGCAGATACCATGCAAAAATACCGGTGATAACAAACTGTCCAATCAGCTTCTGGATGGGGTTTAATCCTTCTGACCGTTTCATGATGATCTTAATATAATCATCTAAAAATCCGATAATACCAAAGCCCACAGTCATAAATAGGACCGGGATGATCCTTGGATAAGACGGAATGTAAAAAACAGATGTGATAATGATACTGGACAGAATGATCAAACCGCCCATTGTGGGGGTTCCCTGCTTCTTCAAATGGCTCTGGGGGCCGTCATCTCTTACCTGCTGGCCGAATTTCAGCTTATGCAGAAACGGTATGATAACCGGGCACAAAAGCGCGCTGACGGCAAATGCAATGATAATAGCTAATATTGTTTCACGAATCATAAAGCACCTCAATCTCATATGTATGTCTTATTTGGTAATTAGTATACGTCTTTTTTGCAGAATAATCAACTTAAAGGTTTTCCAGGTTCAGGATCCACTGTTTCTAAACATGGAAGGATATTTTCAAAAAGAGTTCCGATCACAGGAGCTGCAATGGTTCCTCCATAGTAGATTCCTTCCGGTTCATCAATAGTGATCAGTGCAATGACCTGTGGATCATTTGCCGGGGCAAAGCCTAAAAAAGAAGAAATATATTTTTTTCTGCTTCTGGGTAATTTTTCAGAAGTAGCCGTTTTTCCTCCAATAGAAAAACCTTCTACTGCTGCTTTTCGTCCGCTTCCCTCTGCCACCACCTGTTCTAATACATAGCGCATGGTAGCACTGGTCTCCTCTGACAAGATCCGTTTACCAACAGGATACGAAAAAGCTTTATAGTTTTTTCCATCCGGGCTTACCGTTCCTGCTGCAAAATGAGGCGTCACCCGCCTTCCACCGTTAATAATAGAAGCTGCCGTAGTGATCAGCTGAATGGGAGTGATCTGGAAGGACTGCCCAAAAGAAATAGTTGCAAGCTCCACCGGTCCTATATTTTCCTTTTTATGCATAATAGTAGCTGCTTCTCCCGGCAGATCGATCCCTGTTTTTCCCTTTAAACCAAACTGGATAAAATATTTATAATAAGCATCTCTTCCCAGTCTTTGCCCCACATCAATAAACACAGGATTGCAGGAATTCATTACCCCTTGTAAAAAGGTCTCTGCTCCATGTCCCCCGGCCTTGTGGCACCGGATCCTGCGGTCCTCCACCACCCGGAAGCCCGGACAGCTGAATTTATCTGTCAGCTTTACCACTCCTTCTTCCAATCCTGCAGCTGCTGTAATGATCTTAAAGGTAGACCCCGGCTCATAGGTATCATTGATACAGGTATTGCGCCACATGGCATTTAAAAGTTCCTGTTTTTTTATACCGGCCGGTCTTTCTTCCACTTCTTTTTGTAAAGCCTGGCTTCTTAAATTTTGGTCCGGGGTAAAGGGATCATTTAAGTCAAATTCTGGTACATTGACCATAGCATAAATACCGCCTGTCTGTGGCTCCATTACAATGATCGAAACTTTTTTCGCATTCTTCTTCTCAAGGGTCTGATAGGCCAGCTGCTGGGCATATTGCTGGATTTCTATATCCAGTGTAAGACGCAGGTCATTTCCCGCTACCGGTTCCAGCCGGTCTTCCGCCCCATTTTCCATTTCAACGCCTCTCGCATCTGTCATAGTCAGTATTTTTCCATTGGTTCCTTTTAAATAAGGATCATATTCTACTTCCAGTCCTATAATCCCCTGGTTATCTCCCCCGGTAAAGCCTAAAACCTTAGATGCCAGGCTTCCATAAGGGTAATACCTCTTATAATCTTCATCCACCTTTACACCAGAAAGTTTTAAGCGCCTTATTGCATCTCCCGTTTCTTTGTCTACGTTTGTCTTAATGATCTCCCGCACACTGCGCTTTTCCACTTTCTTTCTCACTGCCTCTTTATCGATCCCAAGAAGAGAGCTTAATTCCTCTGCCACTTTTTCCCGGTCTTTTACCTGATTATAAATAACAGAAACTGTACATACAGTGCGGTTATCTGCGATCACCTTTCCCTTTGTATCCAGTATCCTCCCCCTGGCAGCTTTAATGGAACGCTCACGCTGGTGCAGTTCCAGAGCCATTTTACTGTAATGCTCAGAGCGCAGGATCATAAGAAAAGCAAGCCGCCCTAAAAGCCCCGTCACTGCGATCGCAATGAGAAGCCCTAGGACGGCAATATTTTTTCTATGTTTTGTAAGATTCCCGCCTTTTATATCCACAAGACAGCCTCTTTTTGCTGTTTTCCTAAATATATACGGCATTTTTCTTTCTTTTATGCATCTGCCTTACAGAATCCAGATCATATTATACTCCAGGCGGCTGTGTTTCTGACGGACTTTCGCTCTCTGCACTTTCCTGGATCTTCCCATCTGTCTGCGCACTCTGGGAGTTTTCTGCCACCGGGCTTTCCTGCGGATCTGTCTGGGCTGGTACTGTAGCTTCACCTGCATTCGGGAAAGTAACCTGTGTAGTATTCTCTCCTGTTTCATCTGTATTTGCAGGTACTGCATCCGGGATACCGCTTCCTCCATCTATATCCATATATTCATCCGTCTCACTGGCCTTTGCAGTCTCCTCCGGCTGGGTCTGATCATTATCCCCGTTTTCCCCAGTCTCAGATGCCGGTGTATTGATGCCTTCAGAAGGTGTTTGTCCGTTGGCATCCAGACTTTCTTCCGGAAGGTCTCCATCCGGGAATACATTTAAGTAAGGCAGTGCTTCTGCCATGATCTTTGAGAAAATGCCGCTTGCAAAGGAACTGTGTGCCTGCTGGTCACCAGGCGGAAAACCAGGCACATCCACCACTACATATACAAACAGCTGGGGATCATCTACAGGAGCAAAACCTGCAAAAGATACCAGATAATTCTTTGCAGAACGTGGCTGTTTCTCTGCTGTACCGGTTTTACCGCCTACCTGGTATCCTGCTACTTTTGCAGCACCGCCGGTACCATTTTCTACAGTCTGGAACATGGCTTCCTTTAAATAATCTGCTGTAGACTGGGATACGGTTTCACGGACCAGGACCGGATCTTTTGTCTCTACTACAGAGCCCTGCTCATTTAATATCTGACGGACCACATGAGGCTCATAATAAGAACCGCCATTGATCACAGAGCAAAGTGCTGCTGCCATCTGGATCATAGTGCAGTTGTAATTCTGTCCAAAAGCATTGGTAGCAAGTTCTGTCGGCCCCATCTTATCAGCGGGATAAACCAATCCTGCTGCATCTGCCTCGCCGGGAAGATCAATTCCTGTTTTCTGTCCCATGCCAAACATTGCCTGGTATTTTGCAAAAATACCACTGCCCATCATAGCTCCGATCCGCATCATTGCCACGTTACAGGACTTCATAATAGACTCTGTCAGGCTTAAAGAACCATGACCTCCCTTTCTGTACGCTGTACACTTAATATCCCAATCACCTACATGGAGATATCCGCCACAGTCAAAATATTCATTTCCCTTTAAAACGCCCTCTTCCAGGCCTGCTGCAACTGTCAGGATCTTAGACGGTGAACCTGGCTCAAAGGTATCGCTGACGCAGAAGTTTCTCCACAGCTGGTTCCATGCAACCTGCTTGCCATAAGAAAGGATATCCTCTCTGGAATAATGATCCAATGCCTGATCTTCTGTAATAGTCTGATCCGGGTTTTCCCTGTGGTAAACGCCGACTGCCTCTTTTTTTCCCAGAGCCAGAAGTTCTTCTTCAGAAAATCCATCTGTATTCCGTGGATCATTTAAGTCAAATTTATTGCTGGTAGCCATTCCAAGGACTTCACCATTGTTTGGATCCATGGCAATGGCCGCTGTCACATGGCTTCCCACACTATTCTGCCACTCATCTATATACTTCTGAAGAATATTCTGCACATTCAGATCAATGGTGGAGACAAGTGTCTTTCCATTGACTGCAGATTTAACAACACCTTCCAGGTTGGCATCTTCATCCAGATAGCCATACTCCCTTCCATTGACACCGATCAGGCTGTCATTGTAATACTGTTCAATGCCGCCTGTACCGCTGCTTCCGTCCCCGCTTGCAAAACCGATTACATTGCAGGCCGCAGAGCCGTAAGGATAGATCCTGCGGTACTCGTCTTCAAACCATACGCCGGTCACACGGAAACGGGACTGGTTATCGTCATCACTTTTTCTGTAAGCAGCATTTCTTTCTTTTTCAGTCTCTTCAAACTGGCTTTTCTGGTCATATGAAAGCTGCCTGCCGTTTTTATAACGCAGATACGCCCGTTTGGGCCGCTCCTGGATCAGACTGCGAAGCTCATTTCCATCAAATCCGAACACATCCACCAGTGCCTGTATGGTTGGTTCCAGATAATAATCCGGCTTATCCATGATCTGACTGGGATCAAGGATAAGATTGTATACTTTTTCACTGGTAGCCAGATAGGTTCCGTTACGGTCTACAATATCACCCCGCCTGTAAGGAATAGTCCTGCTGGCATACTCCTGCTGTCTCTGGGATAATACGATCTTGTTGTAACGCTCATTATTTTCATTTACAATGCGGTATAAAACATAAACAAGAGCAAACAAAGCCAGCGATATCAGAAGAACTGTGATCGCCAGCTTTACCTGCATGTATTTGGCGAAGGGCCTTCGCCTGAATATATTCTCTTTATTTTTGCGTTTGCCGGAATGTCCTTCCTGTCCGGCATTGTTCCTAGTATTCCGGGATGTCTTCATATTGCCTTACGTACTCACTTTCCGTCTTGTCATATAAGAGAACCTGGTCTTTTTTTGCATAGACCATACCCAGTTCCTTGGTAGCGATCTCATAAATCTCATTTAAGTCAATGCTGGTATTAATACTGGTCTCTAAGGCATCATTTTCTGTACGCATCTTCTCTAATTTTTCTTCCATAGCCTCGATATTATGCATTCTGGCTGTAATGGCAGACTGAATGTGAAGATAATTGACACAGAGGTATAAGGTGCAGATGGACGCTAAGGTCAGTATAATAACGTAAGGAAGATCCATGTACATGGCACGTTCCTGGTTTCTGCGGATACGGTGATGCTTCTTTACATTTTTTCCTATATCCTGCTGCCGTCTTCTTCTTAATTGTTCTTCCCGCCAGTCTTGTTCTGGCTTTGGCGCCGCTGAGCCGTGAATATAAGAAGCCATACCTTATTCCTCCTTTTCTGCACGTTCAAATACACGAAGCTTTGCGCTCTTTGAACGGCTGTTCTCCTCCAGTTCCTCTTTTGATGGAAGGATCGGTTTTCGGGTGATCACCTTGCCCATACTCTTCCTTCCGCATACGCACACCGGGAAATCCGGCGGACAGATACACGGATTTTCATTGGTACGGAATCTTGTTTTTACAATACGGTCTTCTAATGAATGGAAAGTGATGATGCTTAATCTTCCTTCCGGATTTAAAAGACGGATCATTGTATCAATAGAATTTTCCAGTACATCCAGTTCGTGGTTTAATTCAATACGGATAGCCTGGAACGTACGCTTGGCAGGATGGCCTCCTGTAGCCCGTACTTTTGCCGGGATCGCTGCCTTTATGATCTCAGAAAGCTCACCGGTGGTTTCAACAGGCTTTTCTGCTCTCGCCTTTACAATGTGTTTTGCAATGTTTTTGGCGAAATTATCTTCCCCGTAATCCCTGATAATGTGAAACAGCTCCATCTCACTATAGCCGTTTACAATGTCAGCTGCAGTAGTAGGATTTCTCTGATCCATACGCATATCAAGAGGGGCATCTTCCCTGTAAGTAAATCCTCTGGACGCAGTATCTAACTGGTAGGAAGAAACTCCCAGATCCAGATAAATGCCGTCCACTTTTTCTATATTTAACTCTTTTAATACATTTTCAATATTCTGGTAATTGCTTCTGACTATGGTCACCTTATCTTTAAAAGGAGCCAGTCTCTCTCCCGCTGCACGGATAGCATCTGCATCCTGGTCGATCCCGATGAGCCTTCCGCCGCCTAAGCGTTTACACACCTCATAGGCATGTCCGCCCCCGCCTAAAGTGCCGTCTACATAGATGCCACCCGGCTTTATATTCAGGCTGCCTACTGTCTCATACAGCAGTACAGACTTATGTACAAATCCATGTTCCTCCATTAAATACCCAAGCCTT
This sequence comes from Lachnospiraceae bacterium, assembly GCA_025758065.1. Taxonomy (NCBI): domain Bacteria; kingdom Bacillati; phylum Bacillota; class Clostridia; order Lachnospirales; family Lachnospiraceae; species Lachnospiraceae bacterium. Next base: position 2,832,165 of record CP107199.1, on the reverse strand, counting down.
CCATATGTTCTGCAATTTCTTCCATATCATCAAAGGTGTTGGCCTGCATCCATTTATCCTTGTTCCAGACCTCGATGCGGCTTCCAACCCCTACAAGCACTGCGTCTTTCTCGATCCCTGCAAATTCTCTTAAAACTGCAGGCAGAAGGATACGTCCCTGCTTGTCTACTTCACAGGTGGCGGCACTTCCTAAAAGGAAACGTGAAAACTTACGTCCTGCAGTGTTGGTAATAGGTAATGCACGAAGCTTTTCTTCTAATGCAGTCCACTCAGAATTGTCATACACAAAAAGGCAGTTATCCAGTCCCTTCGTGATCACGAATTCGTCTCCTAACTGCTCTCTGAATTTGGAAGGAACGATCAGACGCCCCTTCGCATCTACTGTATGATTGTATTCACCCATGAACATAGCTATCACCTGCTTGTACATTGCATGGCAAGGCGGGATGCAAATGAAGGCTCCTTAAACCTCCACTTCATCCACGCAACAACCATCCTCTACCACTTTGCACCACTTTCTACCACTTGTATGTTTATCATAGTACAGAAACTGGGAAATGACAAGGATTTTTTACGTTTTTCTTTCAAAAATACCCGCCGGAGGTAAAAAAAGACCGCAGATCTTACGATCTGCAGTCTATGATGATATTCTGGTTGTTCTCACGCTCATTGGCGTAGTGGGGATCTCTCCCACTTTTTGATCATTTTAGTCTGAAAAAGGTGACTGTCTACTGGTTTTCCTGCTTCTGTTTTCTTAATTTACTGTGTTTATAATGAAGTATTCCCACTGCTGCTCCCACTAATGCTGCAGAAAGCAGCTGGGAAACTGCCAATGTAGTTCCCGGAACTTTTAACTGGTCGGTGCGCAGCCCTTCGATCCACACTCTTCCCAGTCCATATCCCAGAAAATAGATCCACAGCATCTCACCATCAAATTTCTTTTTCTTTCTGTACCACAGCATAAAACCTAATACACACAGGTTCCAACAGGACTCGTAAAGAAAGGTTGGATGTACCTGGATGTATTTTACCCCATTTTCTACGATCTCATGTTCTAACAGGCCAGTTGAGATCATGGACGGGTTTACAATGCTTTCTTTAATGCGCATGGCAAACAGGTTATCGGTGTATCCGCCAAATGCCTCACAGTTAAAGAAGTTGCCCCAGCGGCCAATGATCTGGCCTGTGATCAGCCCCAGCACACCACTGTCTGCCATGGAGAAAAAGGACTGTTTCCTCACTTTGGTAAAAATGACCAGTGTCAGGACTGCCCCTATCACACCACCATAAATAGCCAGTCCGCCGGCGCGGAGGTTAAAGATCTGAAGCAGATCATTTTTATAATTATCCCATTCAAAGATCACATAGTAGAGTCTGGCGCCGATAATAGAAAATATGATCCCATACAGTGCAAAATCCATATAAAGATCCGGATCCTGTCCCCGCCTTTTTGCATCAGAAAATGCCACAGCCATACCGGCTAACATACCGCAGCCAATGATCATGCCGTAAAATGCAATACGGAAGCCGAATATACTGATACTGTTTCTTAAATGTTCTATGGTGATCCCTAGGTGAACAAAACTTAAGTCCGCACCTGCGGATGTGATTAATTCCATAAATGCTGTCCCTTTCCATTATTTGCAATTATCCGTTAAAACAGATCCCATATAAAACAAGTGCCTGCAAAGCAGGCAGTTTGTTTTTATTATAAATTGATCCCTGATCATTATACATTAAAACGGAACAGTACAACATCTCCGTCTTTCATCACATATTCCTTACCTTCGGAACGTACCAGGCCCTTTTCTTTTGCAGCGTTCATGCTTCCGCATGCCATCAGGTCATCATAGCTTACTACTTCTGCACGGATGAAGCCACGTTCAAAGTCACTGTGGATCTTTCCAGCTGCCTGAGGAGCCTTGGTTCCTACTTTAATGGTCCATGCCCTGGATTCCTGAGGACCAGCTGTTAAATAGCTCATCAGGCCTAAAATGCGGTAGCTTGCTGCGATCAGTTTTTCAAGGCCGGATTCCTTTAATCCAAGGTCATCTAAGAACATCTGCTTTTCATCATCATCTAATTCTGCGATCTCCTGTTCGATCTCAGCACAGATCACAAACACTTCACAGTCATTTTCCTTTGCATATTCACGTACTTCCTGCACATAGCGGTTGGAAGCGCCGTCATCTGCCAGATCATCTTCTGCTACGTTTGCAGCAAAAATAACCGGTTTCCAGGTCAGAAGGTTCAGTGAATTGATAAATTCCCTGTCATCTTCATCTTCTACTTCAAAGCTGCGTGCCAGCTTGCCATCTTCCAGATGTGCCTTGATGGCCTTTAACAGTTCTACTTCCTTTGCAAGATCCTTGTTATTAAAAGCGCCCTTGGACTGCTTTGCAATACGGCGCTCCAGGATCTCAATATCAGAAAAGATCAGCTCTAAGTTGATCGTCTCAATATCTCTTACCGGATCTACGCTTCCGTCTACATGGATCACGTTAGGATCATCGAAGCAGCGTACAACGTGAACGATAGCATCTACTTCACGGATGTTGGATAAGAACTGGTTTCCCAGACCTTCACCCTTGGAAGCACCCTTTACCAGGCCTGCGATATCTACGAACTCGATCACTGCTGGTGTGGTTTTTTCAGAATTGTACATCTCTGTCAGCTTATTTAAACGCTCATCCGGAACCGGTACAACACCTACGTTTGGGTCAATAGTACAGAATGGATAGTTTGCGGATTCTGCGCCAGCCTTGGTCAGAGAGTTAAAAAGTGTACTTTTACCTACGTTTGGAAGTCCTACGATACCTAATTTCATTTTATCTTTTACCTGTCCGAAAACCCTTGATTTATCGGGGTTTTCGCCTTTCTTTAGATTTCTTGTACGCCCTTTTTACGCCCTTTTTTTGTGACTGGTGGCGTAGCCTGTTGAAATTGGCGTATAGCATTTACCAGTGACTCGTCCGTAACATGGACGTATCTGTCCATAATTGTTTTAATGCTTGCGTGTTGATATACTCTAAAATCTGTGACAGCGTTTCAGACTCTTTACCTTTTAGATTTTTGCCCATTTATCGGACTCTTGTCTTATCTCAAAAAAAGAATCCAACGCAACTATATATTATAGCATAAGTAACCTGCTTTTTCAATCTCAACAGTGATTTTTTGTAGTGGTTGTTGGTAAAAGTGTTACTTTTCACGGGTAGGAATTTTCTGAACTGAAAATTCCGTATAATACAGTTGTGACCGCGGATTTTGCCGATTCGGAATGCGGAGCATCGGCAAAATCCTGTTACAGTGCGCGGGCATGGAGAGCCCGTGTACTGTAACGTAAAAGTTTCTATAATAATTAAAAGAAACTATCAACTTCGGGTAAGCAATATGCGAATTAAAGCGGTTGATCACCACTCATCTCTACGAATAAATTCCCCCAATCAGAAACGTGCGCCGCAAGGCACACAAACAAAAGCGACCAACTTTTTACGGTTGATCGCCTTTGGCTTGGTCATTATTTAATTGTCTTTTGCTCCATACGGTGCAGATTCTTCGGCTACCATCTGATAGCTTGGCTCGGTCTCGTAAACAACAGGCTTTTCCTGTTCTTCCGCTCTAAACTCGGCAATTCCAAGTCCGAAGTATTTCTCGAAAAAGGCTTTCAGCTTTTCGATAACACCTTGCTTTTTCTTGGCTCTGCCGCCACCGCCGAAGCGTGAAACCGGGGGCATGAGCTTGTCGATTTCTGTTCCTGTCGTTTTGAATGCTCCATCACGGAACGCATTATCAACAAACTTTCTGGCTTCTTCCGACTTCAGCTTTTCGCTTGTGATGATTTCAGTCAAATCACCCTCTTCCTGTTCCAGAACAAAGCGCCGCCAGTCCGTAGTGACCTGCGTATCCACATTGACATGGCTGATAAATGCTTCGATAAGCTCCTTCTTGCTGCGAAGCTGTATACTTGCATCAACTGCCTTGCGGATGGAGGCAAGGATTTCTTTATCTTCACAGTTACCGTCGTGATATTTTTCAACCAACATCAATATGTAGTCGATATTGATTTCCACCTGCTTGATCAGTTCGATTTCAAATTCAATATCATCCGTTATATCCTCTTTTTCGGCATCTTCTTTTCTGCGGTACTTATCGTAAAGATCAAGGTAAATACTCTGATAATCCTGTAAATCTCGTGCGGCAATGCTGTCCATTTCTACAAACTGGTCAAAGGACGAAAGAATGTTTCTCATGCTAAGAATTGTGCCGAACAGCCTGATAAAGTCCTTCTCTGCCTGTTCTCCAACAATCTGAGTGCCAAGAGGAAATTCTGTTTTCAGCTTTTCGAGCAGGTCAACATAGCCCGGATGATATTTCCCGTGGTTATCCTCATAGCCGTTCCAGTAATCATTGAAGCTCTTGAGCAGAACAATGCCGCTCGCATTCTTATCTCCAAAGAGAGCGATTGCATCATCCGTAGCCTTCTGCAAATCACGGAAGCAGACAATGTTGCCGTAGGTTTTAACGGAATTCAAGATACGGTTGGTTCGGGAGTAGGCTTGAATCAATCCGTGCATTTTGAGGTTCTTGTCCACCCACAGGGTATTCAGCGTGGTTGCATCAAAACCTGTGAGGAACATATTTACGACAATCAGCAAATCCACTTCCCGGTTTTTCACTCGCATGGACAAGTCTTTGTAGTAGTTCTGGAACTTGTCCGAGGAAGTATCAAAGTTCGTGTTGAACGCAGAGTTGTAATCTTGGATTGCACTTTCAAGGAAGTCACGGGAGGTCTGGTCAAGGGCATCGGTATCGAAGCCTTCCTCTTGCAGAACATCTTCGGGGTCTTCCTCGTTTGCGGCGTAGCTGAAAATTGTGGCAATCGTAAACTGACGGTGGCTCTCCGCAATCTGTCTCTGGAACTCCGTATAATACTTCATTGCCATGGGAATGGAGCTGACAGCGAACATGGCATTGAAGCCCGCCATACGCTTGCCCTTCAAGGAATAGAAGCTGTTGCGTTTGGTTTTCTGGTCAAAATGCTCCAGCGTGTATTTGACGATTTCCCGAATACGCTCTGGCGCACCCATCGCCCGTTCAATGTCGATTGCTGAAACATTCTTATCCTTGATGTTCTCTTTTTCCTTGACCGTATTCACATAGTCGATACGGAACGGAAGCACATTGCCGTCATTGATAGCATCCACGATGGTGTAGGTGTGGAGCTGATCGCCAAAGATCTGCGGCGTGGTCAGCAGCTCCATGTGCTTGCCTTTTCCTGCATTGGCAGCGAAAATCGGTGTGCCGGTAAAGCCAAACAGATGATAATTCTTGAACGTCTTGATAATCTTAGCGTGCATATCTCCGAATTGGCTGCGGTGGCACTCGTCAAAGATGATAACGCAATGCTTGCCGAACACTTCGTGTCCTTTGTTTTTTGTGATAAAGTTGTCCAGCTTCTGGATGGTTGTGATGATGATCTTATACGGATGATAGCCGCCTTTTTCGTCCCTGTCCTCAAGCTGTCTCTGCAATACCCTGGTAGAAGCGTTGCTGTTGGCAGAGCCTTTTTCGAAGCGGTCATATTCTTTCATAGTCTGATAGTCCAGGTCTTTTCTATCGACCACAAACAGAACCTTGTCCACATAAGGCAGTGCGGATGCAAGCTGCGCTGTCTTGAAGGAAGTCAGCGTTTTCCCGCTTCCTGTGGTGTGCCAGATGTATCCTCCGGCATCCAGTGTTCCCATCTTCTTGTAGTTGGTGGATACCTCGATGCGGTTCAAGATGCGCTCGGTAGCTGCAATCTGATAGGGACGCATAACCATCAGAATTTCTTCCGTTGTGAAAACACAATACTTGGTCAACACATTCAGAATGGTGTGCTTGGCAAGGAAGGTTTTTGTAAAATCAATCAGGTCGGCAATCACCTTATTGTTGCCGTCTGCCCAGAAGGAAGTAAACTCAAAGCTGTTGCTGGTTTTCTTCGATTTCTGCTTTGCAGATTCGCCCATCTCTTTGATATGGCTGTTTCGGGTGGTGTTGGAATAATACTTGGTATGGGTTCCGTTGGAGGTGATGAAAATCTGCACATACTCGTACAAGCCGCTCGCCGCCCAGAAGCTGTCTCTCTGGTAGCGTTTGATCTGGTTGAAGGCTTCCCGGATGGCAACGCCCCGGCGCTTCAGCTCCACATGGACAAGGGGCAGACCGTTGACCAGAATCGTCACATCATAGCGTGTGTCGTGCTTGCCTTCGGATTCCTCATACTGGTTGATGACCTGTAAGCGGTTGTTGTGAATGTTCTTTTTGTCGATGAGCTGAATGTTCTTAGAAGTTCCATCATCCCTGCGGAGTACCTTCACATGATCCGTCTGGATAGTACGGCTTTTCTCAACGATGCCTTCGTTGGCATTGGCAAGGGTTTCCGTGAAGAAACGCTTCCATTCGCCGTTAGTAAAGGCATAGTCATTCAAAAGCTCCAACTGCCGTCTGAGGTTGGTGATCAGACTATTTTCGTCATGAATAGTAAGGTATTCGTACCCTTGTGTGGTCAGCAGCCGGATGAACTCTTTTTCAAGAGCCGCTTCGCTCTGGAAGCTGTCAGAGCGTGAGCTTTCCGGCGTATATTCAGCGACCACGGTACTCTCATTGCTTGCGGCAATGATGTTATAAATGCTCATAATTTCACGACTCCCTTCATTAAGAATCTAATATTTCTTCTATCATTGGCTCAACGCCAATATTCATGAGATTCTCAATCATGTGTTGTGCACTAAATCGGTTAACATCACGGGCTACCAAGCGCAAAATGTTTGCTGCGGTCTCATTTACTACATAAGGAAAACCATTACGAAGAACCGAATAGGCAAAGGAAGCAAATGGGTCGTAGGCAGCGAAAGTTCTTCCACAAACATCTCGATATGATTTATCTACGCTCTGGATGATATACAATGCGTGTTCCTCGCTTGTTTTCATAAACGCTAACAACACATCAACGAATCCCTTTTTCTCATGGAGAATAGCTGTAGATATTTTTTCTGCACTCAGATCATAGATGTAACTTTCAACTTCGTCATCGAAAACTTTTCTACTTATTTTTTCGTCAATTCGTGTTTGGTTTTCTGCTTTTTGCTTATAAGAAACCGCTTTCTCAAAAAAGACAGATAACTGTCCTGCATCTGCATAACGGTATGCAGCATCTGAGTTTGTGGCTTTTTCTGCAATGTTTCTGTAAATATGGTGAGAATCTCTTGGATCGCCCGTCATAATGAAGTTTATAACACGACCAAGGGAATACACATCACTACGCTTATCACCATCTTTGAGCATCATAAACTGTTCTGGTGCACAGTAGTAAAACTGTCCCACCGCATTTGTATGCATTGTTTGATGAGAGGTAAAAACATTTAGGTCTTTTCCCAGTCCAAAATCTGCGATTTTAATCGTTCCTGAAATAATAAAAATGTTGTTTGCGCTAATATCCCTGTGGATGATATCACGCTTGTGTACTTCTGTCATGATATGCAGAATTTGGCGAATACAATTTAGCTTTATATCATCCGTTAAATCAAATGATTTAACATACTTGTCCAACGTCGTTTCAGCATACTCCATTGTATAAGAGCTGCTTCCTTCATCGAATGTGTAAACCCGAATGATTCCAAATGCATCTTGCAGGGATTTGGTTATATTATATTCTCTCTTGAAACGACTTCTGATACCCGTATCTGTCAAATAATCGTCTTTCAATTTCTTTACTACTAATCCCGTAGATTTTTGTCGATATACATTAGCGAATCCGCCATTTCCAATTGGCTCTAAATCGTCATTTTCCTTAACAAGATGATATCGCCCATTGTTACGGGTTATTTTGCATAGATCTCTGTGGATAATTCGATTAAACTCGGCGTATATAGTCTCGCTTTTTTCGGCAGCCTCGACTTCTGATAGCGATTGCTCTTGCATTAAGTAACTCTTGCCCAGAACAACGTTGAAAAATCTATCTATTTGGTGGCTATTGATTAAATCAACAAGTTTATCGTGAACATACACCCATCTTGATGGAAAGCCGGAACGATAAACGTCTTTTGTGCCGAAATTGGAGTTAAAAAACTCTACCAGTTTATACCCTTGTTTATAGGAGTAAAAATCCGCAGTATCACCACAGAAGATGTTTGAAATTTCTTTTAATGAATCGGAACTGAGCATGATACTCCTTTCTACTTTGCTGACTCAAAAGTAAGTAGCTTGTCTCGGTAATATTCGTATTGCTTTGTTCGTGCTTCAATCTCGGCAGGCAAGCCAGAGGTCAGGTCGTTGCAAAGAGCATTAAAGCGGTCAAGAATTCCTACGATGCGTTTCTGCTCGTTAATGGATGGCACAGCAATTTTTGCTTTGCTGATATTATCATTATATAGCCTAGCGATTGTTCCACCAGTGGACACATTCCACGGTTGCAGTTGGTAGCAGTAATATAGATAGCGGTTCAGAACAACGTTCTCATCATTCGCAATCCAAACGATGTTGGAGTCTTGATAGTAAGCATCCTCTCCGTTAAAAATAACCGTTCTACCGATTGTCCCGGCAGCAGAAATCAGAATATCGCCCTTTCTCGGATAAGCGTAGGCTGCTTTATATTCCTCAAATTTTTCTCTGGAGATATAGGCATCCGGCTCTTTGCCGAAGGTTCCAATCTTAAAGAAAGGTACATCACCAGTAGTGCTTGTTTCAGCTTTCATGATTCGCTTGCACATGGAAACCTTTCCAATGGTACCAAGTTCAATACAAACATAACCAAAAACATATTGACACAGCCGAATCAGCGCATTATACTCGTCTGTCTGTCTGTCTGTCTGTCTGTCTGTCTGTCTGTCTGTCTGTCTGTCTGTCTGTCTGTCTGTCTGTCTGTCTGTCAAGATTGTCTTGCCGGTTGCGGCGTAAGTCAAGAGGGCATCACGATAGAACTCGTACTGCTTTTGCCTTGCTTCGATCTCAGCAGGAAGACCAATGTTCAGGTCAGAGCAGATGGCATCGAAGTTATCCAAAACATTGACAATGCGTTTCTGAACATCAAGTGACGGAATTGCCACTTGGAACTTATTGAGCATCGGTCTGCGGATTGACGGCACCGACCCTTGATACATTTGCTGACTGATATATTTCGGGAAAGTGGCAACAAAGTAGTGGTACAGATATTTACCCAAAAGCTCGTCTGTTGCAGGATGAATTCTGTAAGCTCTTTGATGGAGTGCATATTTCCCGTTGATATAATGGAATACCTTTCCAACGCCTACGCCATCTCCTGCGGTGATAATTGCTTCTTCGTCATACTCATATTCATCTTTAGCAAGTGGCTGCTGAGAGCGAACAAAAAATGGATAACAGCCGCCCTCAACCGCATCATCAGTGTTGCTTGACCCGGTTGAAATGTCTGCAATTTCAACAAGTGTCTTCCATACAATGTCACTTGTTGCCCCCCCTCGGACATTGCCGAAAGTCAGCAGCTTATCCCGGTAAAACTCATACTGTTTCCTTCTCGCTGTAAGCTCCGCTGTAAGCTCCGCTGTAAGCTCCGTGAAATTGTCCAGAATACGGACAATTTCACTCTGCACCTCAAGAGGTGGTAAGGGGATCTGAATTTTATTCAAAACTTTTTGCGTAAGGCTTGGAACGCCACCAGCCGTGTTATATTGTTCAAGATGCTCCCGCAATAAGCAGTGATATACATATCGAGGCATAGCAAGGTCAGTGTTGATTTCTGTATAGAAAATAGTGTCAACGTTCCAAAATGGGGTATCTACGTAATACAGTTTATCAATAGAACCTTTTCTGGGAATTAAAACAGAAGGCTTATTGTACACATAGCGGTCAATATGGGTCATTATTCCGCCTGAACCATATACAGGGATATCTCCTTCGCCATATGCTTTATAATCACTACCATTTTTTATCTTTAGAATTTCTTGAAGTTCCTTATGCTCCACCCCATCCGGGCAAAGCTCCTGAATCAGTTCATCCAATCGGCTCATTTATCTTCACCTCTTTCTTCGTTCCAACCAAGCACAGTAATAGCATCCAATAACTCTCTATGATTGATTACATTTTCAAGGATTCCTATTACAAGCCTATGTAGGGCTTCAAAATTCTTCAATCCTGCTTCTTCATCATACTTCCCATGAACAACACCGCTCAATTCTCGAAACAATTTATAACCGTTTGCAGAAAATTCTTTTGGAATTATCGAGCATTTTTCATCCACCTTTTTTAGTAGCTCAGAGAAGTTCTTTGGGTTTCCGCCTTCATATTGAGCATACTCAATATCGACTGCTTTCGCTGTTTTCACCGTGATTTTTTCGAAAATTTTTCTCAGATATACAACTGCGCCTGCTCCTAATCCGTCGGTATATGCCTGCATAGCTTTATCTAACAACGGAGTAAACTCCCCGTAGCGATTGTCGTTGATACGAACCATATCGGATAGTTTTACACTTTTTTTCAATATGCGTATAGTAGGCGCTTGACCTGTTATATCATTTTTGCTCTCTATCAAAAACCATACCGGTATGGAAGCACCGCATCCGCAAGTCAAAACACAGTCAACACTGATTAGATTCTTGCTCACAAAAATGCAGGTGAGTTTGGGACTTGACCAAAAAGTCCTTATATCCCCGCATGAAACGCAAAAGTAGTTTAAGGCGACCGTTCCGGTTGAAATATCGACCTTTTGACCTACTTTACCAGCTTTGTTTTGCAAAAATGCATCAATTTGAACGTATTCCTTATCGGGCGGCTTTGACAAAACATCAGATAATCTCATAAAGTTTATTCACCGCCATCCTTTGCTTCCGGCAGCTCTTTTGTATGTGAATCTGCTTCCAGCAATATCCTGTCGAAGTCGCTTTGATACAGCTGATCCTGCACGATGCGGTATTTTTCAAACTCGCTCAGGGCGTGTTGTTCCGCAATTTTGGCAGAAATGCTTCCCGCATTGGTCAAAATTTCCTTTCTGCTCAGCCGAAGAACGCCCTCGAACTGTTCTGCCCAATCCTCCATCGTCATAGGAACCTGTTCCTCAGCTCTTAGCTCTGCCAAATCAAGATAGGCGTTGACGATTCTCGTCATTGCAGAAAGTTCTTCCTGTGTCAGATAATTCTTGGCAATCACCACATCGTATTTCTGAATTTTACCGTTGGGAGCATCCTTCCAAGTGGTCAGCCCCATGTGCTCTTTGCGGCTGTCAGCACGGCGATAGATGGTCTCTGCCGCTGTTTCACCATGAATCGCCCAATGAAGCTGATTCTGCACCCGTGCGAAAAACAGCCTTGTCGTTTCTGCCTTGGCATCGTAGTCAATACTGGTGGCATAGATGTCGGTGATCTTCTGGTAAAACCGCCGTTCCGAAAGGCGAATTTCACGGATGCGTTCCAGCTGTTCTTCAAAATAATCTTTTGTCAGAATAGTTCCGCCGTTTTTCAGGCGCTCGTCATCCATAGCAAAGCCCTTCACGGTAAATTCTTCAATGATACGGTTTGCCCACTTTCTGAACTGCACCGCACGGGGAGAATCCACCTTATTGCCCACGGCAATGATAGCGCTCAGATTATAGTGATTGGTGTTGTAGGTTTTGCCGTCCGCAGCAGTTATTCGAAATTTTCGAATAACTGAATTCTCGTCGATCTCTCCGTCGGTAAATATTTTTTTCAAGTGATAATTGATGGTGTGCGTTTCCACATTATACAGAAGTCCCATCATTTTTTGGGTCAGCCATACATTTTCATCGCAATATACTGCATTTACATCGCTTTTCCCGGTGGCGGTGATGAATGTCAGATATTCCGCAGCGGAGGAACGAACGATGCTGATTTCACGCTTGTCTTTCTTCATCATCCCACCTCAATCTCTGCAATAATCTTTGCTATTTCATCACGAAGAACCTGTTCACGGGCAACGATTTGCTCGATCTCGGCATTGAGCTTTACAATGTCGATTTTCTCTCTGGTGTCCTCGGCTTCCACATAGGTGGAAACAGAGAGATTATAATCATTGTCCGTAATTTTCTCATAGTTTGCCAGATGAGAGAAGTGTGCTTCCTCGGCTCGATTAGCAAAGGTGTCCACGATTCTTTCGATGTTCGTCTGTGTCAGTTTGTTGTTGTTCGTTACCTTGATACACTCAGCGGAAGCATCAATAAACAGGGTCTTGTTGTCGGCTTTGCCTTTTTTCAGCACCATAATGCAGGTCGCAATAGAAGTTCCAAAGAACAAATTGCTTGGCAGTTGGATAATACAATCAATAAAGTTGTTGTCGATCAGGTATTTTCTGATTTTCTGCTCTGCGCCGCCACGGTACATAATGCCAGGGAAGCAGACGATTGCTGCTGTGCCGCCTGTTGCCAGCCACGAAAGGGAGTGCATGATAAAGGCAAGGTCGGCTTTAGACTTCGGTGCGAGAACGCCAGCCGGAGAAAAACGAGGATCGTTAATCAGCAGAGGGTTGTCATCACCAGCCCACTTGATGGAATAGGGCGGATTGGAAACAATCAGCTCAAACGGTTCATCGTCCCAATGCTGCGGTGCGGTCAGTGTGTCCTCACAGGCAATGTCAAACTTATCAAAGCCAACATCATGCAGGAACATATTGATACGGCAAAGGTTGTAGGTCGTGATATTGATTTCCTGCCCATAAAAGCCGTTTCTGACGGCATCTCTGCCCAAAACCTTTTCCGCTTTCAGAAGCAGGGAGCCAGAGCCGCAGGCGGGGTCATAGACTTTATTGATTTCAGTCTTGCCCACCGTGCCAAGTCTGGTGAGCAGTTCGGAAACATCCGCAGGGGTAAAGAACTCGCCGCCGGATTTTCCTGCCCCAGATGCGTACATGGTCATCAGATACTCATAGGCATCGCCAAAGGCATCAATATCGTGATCCTTCACATCACCAAGGTTCATATCAGCTACACCATGCAGAAGTTTTGCAAGGCGTTCATTTCTCTTTGCAACGGTAGAACCAAGCTTGTTGCTGTTTACATCAAAATCATCGAACAATCCAGCAAAGCTGCTTTCGGAAGATGAGCCTTTTGCAGAGCTTTCAATGTGGTTGAATACACGCTCCAAAGTTTCATTCAGGTTTTCATCGTTGTCGGCTTTGAGATTGACATTGCAAAACAGCTCGGACGGAAGAATAAAGAAGCCCTTTTCTTCTACCAAGCCATCACGAGCTTCTTCTGCATCGGTATCGGGCATTTTGGCATAATCAAAATCGGTATTGCCGGCTTCCTGTTCGCCGGAATTGATGTAGTTGGTCAGGTTCTCGGAGATATAGCGATAAAACATGGTTCCGAGAACATAGTTCTTAAAATCCCAGCCGTCAACGGCACCACGAAGCTCATCAGCGATAGCCCATATCGCACGATGCAGCTCGTCACGCTCTTGTTCTTTCTTTGTATCAACCATGGTTTTCCTTCTCCTTTTCGTTCGGTATAAATTCCAGAATATCGTCAACGCCACAATCAAGGGCACAGCAAATTCTTTCGATGCTCTCTAAGGCTATATAGTTGTCACGCTTTAACCGGGTAATGATGTTAGCACTAAAGCCACCTTTTTCCATCAGCTCAGCATTGGTCATTCCCTTATCAATCATAAGATGGAACAGTTTTTTGTAGCTTACCGCCATAGCTTCGCCCTCCTTTTACAATATTTCTTATCATATCACGAATAAGTGAAAAAATCAAATCATCAGCGATGAAATCAAATCGGATTTTCATCCTATAACCATCCTTTTGAGGGAATATAGCGTGGTTCAATAGGTTTGTATTCCCTTATGTACTTGCGGTCAGAATATCGGATGCAAGCCCGACATTTTGACCACATATCGCCCCAACTGTTACATTATTCCGTCCGGCTCTTGAACCCGGTTTGCTTTGCACTCTCATTTGATAAAATAAAAGCGGCGTTCCTGTTCTTCCTGTTTCAGAAGTTAGGAATGCCGCCTGTGCGTTACATTATTCTTATGCTTGGAATGTCAAGTGGTCTTATCCGTAGAACTTATTTTTTCTTTCTGTATTATCTTTTTTTATAAAGTACCAGCTCCGGATCTTCTCCTTCTGGCCCGTATGTGCTGATCATAATGAAATCCATATTGGCAAGGATACCGAAATACCTGTCTCCGCCAAATTCTGGCTCCAGCTGGTTTCCCAGATAAGTGGTTTCATCATTTAAAAATTTTACTGTTTTTCCGTTAGGCAGCGGATATCCCAGATTTACATAGCTGCCCACAAGGGCGTTCAATTTCTCCACTTTCGGAAGACCTTTTATATGAAGATCATTGATCTCTTTTATCAGCTGTTCTTTAAATGCCTCAAATTGCCCATTGTCACTTAATTCTTCATATCTTTTCCAGTAATCCAGACTGGGGAGAAGCTGTTTCATATAAGAACGTGCCTGTTCTTCTGTGAAATCTTCATTTACCATATGTTTTACGCAGACATCGATAAGGTCATCCATATTGCTGTAGGTGTAGGTTCCATCGGCATAGCACCATTTGCAATACTCTTCATTTAATGTACCATCGCTGTTATGGCTTATGATTCCATCCTCTAATGGCATTCCGCAGCACTGGCAAACAAGCTGCCTTGGAGCACCTAAAAGTGTATTGATCGACACGTCAAATTCCTTTGACAAAAGCTTTAAGGTCTCCGTATTTGGAACCGTCTCACCCGTTTTCCTTAGTTAAAGATATTGTTTTATCTGAGTGCCAGTTGCTGCTGACACTCAGTTTTTTTATCAATCAATTTTGCCGACAAAGCGGTAGTAAATCTCTATTTTCTGTTCACGAAAGCCGTTATCGTATTTGACTGCTTCATGGACTACGATTTTATTAATCATGTTGTTTAGTAGTTCTGCGGTCAGTTCCGTAGGCTCAGAATACTGTTTGACAATCTCAATCCATTTCCTTGCATCTTCCACGGACTGTTTGCTTTCTGATAAGGCCGCTTTGAGTTTCTGGATTTTTTCATCCAGTTCAAGCTGCTCCATCTGGTATTTCTGAGACAGCATATTGAAGTTATACTCGGTAATGCGTTCGGAAACTCTGTCCTCATACATTTTGGCAAACAGCCTATCAACCTCTGTCTTGCGCTTCTCAGCTTTTGCAAGCTCCGCTGTGTGTTTCTTCATGGCAGCGGCTCTTTCCTTGTCTCCAGCCTTCAGGATGCTCTCTAAGAGCTTTTCTTCATCCTCTCGGACAGCTTTTGTCCAATGCTGAACTCGGAGCAATACATAGGTGTAAAGCGTATCGTAGCGGATATAGTGCATGGAGCATTTACCGGTGCCTTGTCCGTAATTACTGCAATGGTAATGACCATACGGCGTTTTATTCTGACGATTCTCACCATAGGCAAGAGACCAGCCACAGTCAGCGCATTTTATAAGACCGGAGAAAATCTTGGTAGTGCCATCTTTCTGCTTTCTTCTGCGGGAAGCAATCTGCTCCTGCACATGATAGAAAACATCTTTGGAAATGATAGGTTCATGTGTATTCTCGATACGAAACCATTCTTCCTTTGGCTTGCGGATTTTCTTTTTGTTCTTGTAAGAAATGTTGGTCTGCTTGTTGTGGATGCTGTTGCCAATATAGGTTTCATCTTTCAGAATTTCCTTTACCTGGCCGATTGACCAATCGTACTGTTTTTCCTCTGGGGCATCTGCGTAGATGTGAGCAAATGTTCCGTATCGGGTGTAGTTGAGCCAACCGGATGTGGGAACCTTTTCTTCAATAAGCCTATGGGCAATACTTGCAGCACCGGAACCATGATAAGCAAGTTCAAAGATTTTCTCAATGATCCATTTGGTTTCCTCATCCACCACAATAGCATTTTTGATTTCAGGATGCTTCTTGTAGCCCAAAGGTGCGTAAGTACAGATACGTTGACCGGCAGCGTGCTTTGCACGAAGCGCAGCCTTTACTTTACGGCTGGTGTCCTTGGCAAACCATTCATTGAACAGATTTTTGAAAGGAACGAAATCACTGAGACCTTTTTCGGTATCCTCATTTTCTGTAACAGCGATATAACGGATATTCTTCTCTGGGAACACAAATTCCAGATAGTAGTCCATCATAACGTGTTCACGACCAAAACGGGAAAGGTCTTTTGTGATGATGCAGTTGATCCTTCCCGCATCCACATCGTCCATCATTCGCTGAAATGCTGGTCTGTCAAAAGCTGACGTTAGATAACGATACTTTTGAAAGCACTGGAAAATCAAGGTTTTTCGAGCGACGGACAAGCAGGGTATTGTACTAAAAACTGAATACGACGCAGAAGCGGCGTTTCTTACTCTCTACATGGGAGAACAGGAACGCCGCTTTTTTATGCCCTTTGTTACGCAGTAGGGGCAGAAAAAGCCTTGCTACAAGATCTTCACTTTCAGGCAAATTCAGCAGCCAATCATATCGAGCTTCTTCAGGCAGATAGAAACCGCATTTTTCGATAGCGATTTCATGGATAGGGCGTTCCATACGAGTACCTTTGGTAGAATTAAACTCTGCCTTGATCTCAGGCTCGAACTTGCTATATTTTACATCTGCAAATCGCAGGAAAATCAAGCCGAGAATAGGCTCGGCGTATTCCGTGGACTTCAAGCCAGAATTAGCACGTAGCTGATCGGCGGTTGTCCACAATGTATCCTTTAAGTTTTTCAACTGTTTATTGGTCATTTGTATTCTCCTCCGGCACATATTGCATTAAGTCACCGTAATCGCAGTTCAACACGTCACAAATCCTGCCAAGGATTGCAAGATTGACCGGTTCATCTCTGCGAAGCTTTGTCATTGTATTGGGAGCAATATCTGCCGCTTTTCGTAAATCTGCTTTACTCATTTTCTTATCGACAAGCAGTTTCCACATTCGGTTATATGAAATAGCCATGCGTCTACCTCCTGTTTCCGCTTTTACGCTTACTGTGTATAATAATAGCAAAACTTGCCGTAATTTTCAAGATACATTCGCAACTATATGCGATGACGGCTTGATTTCTGTGATTGTACATAAATGGTCATTTTCTTTCAATTCCATTCCGGAACGGATAGAAAA
This sequence comes from Lachnospiraceae bacterium, assembly GCA_025758065.1. Classification (NCBI taxonomy): domain Bacteria; kingdom Bacillati; phylum Bacillota; class Clostridia; order Lachnospirales; family Lachnospiraceae; species Lachnospiraceae bacterium. The sequence continues at coordinate 2,815,082 of CP107199.1, read as the reverse complement.
GGATCAGTATCACTATAATCAGTATTATTAATATCAGTATTATTACATTGTGATTTTCACAGTTCTTGAATTGTGAATCCACAGAGTACAGGCTGACCCAATAGGCCAGCCTTCATTGCAATTCATAGGTTTGGTTGTAACTCAGTTCAGGAACAACCACTGCTATTTGCGTATTGATTGGAACAGCGGACAGGAGACGCTGCATTTTGCGCTCAAACTCTTCGGAGAATTGATGCTGACATTGTTCCGGTATCGGTAAACTCTCATTCATTGCAAGAGCAAATTCCTCAGCCACCTGTTTCAATAATTCCTCGGACAACATATCACCCCCATCATATTCGTTTAACTATAATAACGATTGAAAACACCAATTTTGGACAGGCGGAAAATATTTTTTGCATTTTGATAGATACAAAATACCACCCGAAGGATCGTTCCTACGGGTGGCTTCAAATCGTCTATGTTCTTTATTCTTCCATGACTTCCAACATCATTCTGGCACCCAGCTTAAAGCTGTTCTGGAATATCAGGCACTCCGTAATGGTTTGATGTTCTCGGACACAATCCGTGTATTTCTCGAACAATGCTTTCTGTTCGTCCGTCATAGCTACTCGGAGTTTTTCTTCATTCCAGCAAATCAGTTCCTGTAATTTCTTATACTCTTTACAGGAAGAAGTATCGTAGTCGGTAGGCTCAATATTGCCGTACCAAAATTCTTCAAGAATTTTCATACGATGTCCTCCTCATAGACCAGTTCCCGGAGGACACTTTCTTCCGCCTGTGCTTTCAAACTATTCATATGTGCTACCCATGCAAGCTGCTGTGTTGCCTTGTCTGGTGCTGGATTCTTTCCCAACAAATCCGTCATCAACAACTCCATTCGCTTCTCACAGGTCTGTTGTACTTCCCGCAGATGCGGGAACAGGCTCTCTGTCAGAATCATGTCGTTAAAAAGCATTGGTTTGTTCTGTTCCAAAAACGCTCTACGCATTCTGCCATATTTTCCAAGGGCCTGTGTACTTGTATATGACAACTTGATGTTAGGGATATAGTAATCACCGCATTGGGTATAAGTGAAGTTCTGAGCCATAATGATACCTCCAATAAATCTTTAATTTTCATATTGGAAGTAATGTAAGCGTGAGTTTTTGGTAGTTTCTTTAACTTTGGGAAACTCCGTTTTCCCAGCGTGATACCGCCTGTCGTGTAACCATAACCTTTTGTGCTAACTCTTCCTGAGACACCCCCTTTTTCGTGCGAAGCTCTAAAATAATATTCTTTGTTTCCATGGCATTTACCTCCGTTATATAGATCATAACAGAATTACGAGTTTTCGAAAAGCAACCTGCTGTTTCTATAGATATTGAAAGCCGCTGTCAGCCTTTTCCGAATGTATGGCAGCAAAAAAGCAGTCCCCATGGTAAAGCAGGACTGCTTGGATCTTATGTTGCATCCCCGGTTTCCGGGGCTTGTGCTTCTTTCAGTGTCATTTTCACCCGGCCGATCACACGGTCATCCATTTTCAGGATCTCGTAATCCGCTTCCGGGGTGGTTACAGTAAGAGGAAGTGCCTTTTCAGTTGGGATATATCCCAGAGCCTCTATGAGATAACCGGATAAAGTATCGTATACGCTGTCCACATCCAGATGGAATTCTTCTTTCAGGTCCGATAATGCTATACTTCCGGAAAGGCTGTATACATGTCCTGGTTCCTGTTCAATGATCTCAGGTTCTACTTCTTCATACTCTTCGTGGATGTCCCCGACGATCACCTCGATCAGGTCCTCTAATGTGACCATGCCGGATACTCCGCCGTATTCATCGATCAGTATGGCCAGTTTTTCCTTCTTCTGCTGCATTTCCCTGAAAAGAGCATCTGTTCGCCTGTTTTCTGGAACAAAATAGGCAGGTGTTAAAAGAGAGCGGATATCCAGATCTTCAAAAGATTTCTTTCTTGCTTCGATCGTCAGCGCTTTCGTAGAAAGGATACCGATGATATTATCAATATCTTCCTGATATACCGGGATCTTGGAATGCATGGACTGGAGGATATCATCCAGATAAGAATCCACCGGTTCATCAATGTTAATGGCTACCATATCCTGTCTTGGCACCATGACTTCTTTTGCTTTTTTATCATCAAATGAGAAGATCGAAGTGATCATCTCTTTCTCGATCTCATTAAATACACCAGTCTCGCTTCCCGTTTCCAGAAGGGATTTGATCTCCTCCTCTGAAACATCACTTTCCAGATCTTCATGATGCATACCGAAAAGCTTTAAGATCCCACTGGTGGAAACATTTAAAAGACCTACAAAAGGCTTTACCACGCAGGATGCAAAATAGACCAGGCCAATGCAGGATAAGCTGAATTTTTCTGCATTCTGCAATGCTATTCTCTTAGGGATCAGTTCTCCGAATACCAGATTTACATAAACAAGGATAATGGTAACAAGTACCAGTGCAGCGATCCTGCTGCCAGGTATGCCCCATTGGTTCATCTTTACAGCTAATATTTCTGAAATCCCTGTTGCTGCTGCCGCACTGGAAAGAAAACCGGCCAGTGTGACTATCAACTGGATCGCAGATAAAAATGCTGTTGAGCCTTCCATCAGGTGCTCGATCAGGGCTGCTTTTGTATTTCCCTGTTCCTTTAACCTGTGGATCTTGTTTTTGTTTACAGATGCCACAGCCATCTCTGCTCCTGCAAAATATCCTCTTATAAGAGTAAGTACCAGAAGAATAAGAAGCTGTGTGAAAATACTGGCCGGTTGCGGATCGGTTTCCATAATAAAAATTCCTCCTTTGGGATGTGGATCATCATCCGTATTATTATCATTTAGACTTTATTATACAGACAGTCACGAAAAAAGTCAGCCCCTATTTTCTCAAAAAGGGACTGGCTTTATAAGTTTCTTTATAAATTTAACATTTCTTTTATCCTACAGCTGTAAACTGGCTGTTATAGATCTCAGCATAAAAGCCGTTCTTTGCCAGCAGCTCTTCGTGCTTTCCTTTTTCTACAATATGCCCGTCGCGCATAACAAGGATCATATCTGCCTCGCGGATAGTAGAAAGACGATGGGCAACAATAAAGCTGGTCCTTCCTTCCATCATCTTGGCAAAGGCTTTCTGAACACGGATCTCAGTACGGGTATCAATAGAGGATGTTGCCTCATCTAAGATCAGCATCGGCGGCAAGCAGAGCATAACTCTGGCTATGCACAAAAGCTGCTTCTGGCCCTGGGACAGGTTTCCGCCGTCCTCACTGATCACAGTATCATAGCCCTGAGGCATTCGCATGATAAAGCTGTGGGCATGGGCTTCCTTTGCTGCACTTACGATCTCTTCTTCTGTTGCCTCCGGTCTTCCGTATGCAATGTTGTCACGGATAGTTCCTGATTTCAGCCAGGTCTCCTGAAGCACCATGCCATAGCTGGTGCGAAGACTTTTTCTGGTAACGTCACGGATGTCTTTTCCCTCTACCTTAATAGAACCGGGATTTACATCATAGAACCGCATAAGGAGGTTGATCACTGTGGTCTTTCCACAGCCAGTAGGCCCTACAATGGCTACTCTCTCACCAGGCTTTACAGAAAGGTTCAGATCTTCGATCAAAGGTCTGTCCGGTGTATAAGAGAAATTTACATGTTCGATCTCCACCTGTCCCTTTACATTTTCAAGGACTGTGGCATCTTTCTTATCTTCCAGAATAGTCTTTTCATCGATCAGTTCAAATACTCTGGCTGCAGATGCGAGGGCATTCTGAAGTTCTGTTACAACGCCGGAGATCTCGTTAAATGGCTTTGTGTACTGGTTTGCATAGCTTAAAAAGCTGGTAAGCTGTCCAACGGTCATAAAACCCCTGATAACTGCATAAGCACCGGTAATACCAACAGCTGCATAGACCAGGCTGTTTACAAAACGGGTAGCCGGGTTGGTAATGGATGAAAAGAAAGTAGCACGCAGACTGTATCCGGCCAGCTTGTTGTTGATCTTATGGAAACGTTCTTCTGCTTCTTTCTGATATCCAAAAGCCTGGACCACCTTCATATTTCCAAGCATTTCATCAGTCAGTGTAGTCAGCTCACCTCTTGTTTCAGACTGATGTTTAAACATAACATATGTCTTTTTGGCAATAAAGCTTGCAACAAACAGGGAAACAGGCGTTAAAACTACAACTACCAGTGTGATCAGCGGGTTAATGGAAACCATAAAAAGCAAGGTTCCAAGAATGGTCATCACTCCTGTAAAAAACTGGGTAAAACCCATTAGCAGGCCTTCAGAAAACTGATCGATATCTGCAATAATACGGCTGATGATATCACCAGAAGGATGGGAGTCAATATAACTTAAAGGAAGGACTTCCAGATGTCCGAAGGCTTTTGTACGGATATCTTTTACCACTCTGTAGGTGATAATGTTGTTGATATGGTTCATAAGCCACTGGCTGATGGCGGTAGCTGCCATTGCCATGATGATCTTTTTAATAATGTTTATCAGGGCTGCAAAATCCACATTTCCCTGACTTACGGTCTCATCCACTGCTTTGCCTGTAAGGATAGGGATATAAAGAGTAAATGCAACTGTTACTAATGCTAACAAAAGGGATAAACATACTGCCCATTTGTAAGCAGCAATATAATCAAGGACTCTTTTTAATGTCTCAATGCTCTTATCCCGGCTCATTTTCGGCTTTTTACTGCTCATCCCGTTCCACCTCCTCTTTTGACAGCTGTGACAGGCAGATTTCCCTGTAAACATCGCATTCCTTCAAGAGCTGCTTATGACTGCCCATACCTGCCAGCTTTCCATCATCCAGCACCAGAATGGTATCTGCATTGCGGATGGTAGTTGCTCTCTGGGAAACGATAAATACAGTCATATCCTTTGTATTTTCCCGGATGGCCTTTCTCAGTCTTGCATCTGTTGCAAAGTCAAGAGCAGATGCGCTGTCGTCCATGATCAGGATCTGCGGATCTCTCACCAGTGCCCTTGCAATAGTAAGACGCTGGCGCTGGCCACCGGATAAGTTATGGCCGCCCTGGTCGATCACCAGGTCAAGTCCTTCTCCTTTTGCTTCAACAAAATCTCTTGCCTGGGCAACATCCAGTGCATGCCAGATCTCTTCATCAGAAGCATCTTCCTTGCCCCAGCGCATGTTATCACGGAGCGTGCCTTTAAAGAGGACAGCTCTCTGGGGTACCACGCCAATAGCATGTCTTAGATCTGTAAGGGATAAGTCTCTTACATCTTTTCCATCAATAAGAACAGTTCCTTCTCTTACGTCATAAAATCTTGGGATCAGATTTACCAGCGTAGACTTGCCGGAACCTGTACCGCCGATCACGCCAATCGTCTGTCCTTTCATTGCCTTAAAAGAAATATCTGTAATGGAATCAGATTTTGCACCTGCATAAGCAAAGTTTACATGGTCAAATTCCACTTTTGCAGTTTCAGCACTGACTTTTTCTGTGGTATCTTCCATGCTTTTTGCGCCACGAGTTTTTATCTCATGAGTTTTTTCCTCAATGCTGCTCTTGATCTCAAATACGCTGTCCACACGTCTCATACAGGCAACTGCCTTGGAGATCAGGATGATCAGGTTTGCCATTTTGATCAGTTCTACCAGGATCTGGGCCATATAATTTACAAGAGCAATGACTTTACCCTGACTGATGATACCGGCATCTACTCTTGTGGCACCTACCCAGATCACAGCTACAGTAGCAATATTAATGATCACATACGTAACAGGGTTTAACAGTGCAGATATCTTTCCTACAAATACCTGCATTTTTACCAGGCTGCCATTTTCTTCTTCAAACTTCTCACGCTCATTTTCCTGGCGGTTAAAAGCACGGATCACACGTACGCCCATGAGATTTTCCCTTGTAGTCAGAAGCACTTTATCCAGCTGCCTCTGCACAGACTGGTATAACGGCATACTTACAAGCATGATGCCAAATACTACAACGCACAATACAGGAATAGTCACTGCAAATACCATAGCTGTATGAGCATCTACGGTAAATGCCATGATCATGGAGCCAAATACCACAAATGGGGAACGAAGCAGCAGGCGCAAGGTCATATTAATGCCGTTCTGCACCTGGTTGATGTCACTGGTCATCCGTGTGATCAGCGTAGAGGTTCCTATGGTATCGATCTCCGTATAAGACAGAGTCCCAATATGGGAAAACAGGTTATTCCGCAATGCAGTGGCTGTTCCCGTGGCTGCCTTGGCTGCAAAATACTGGGCTGTCAGGGAACAGGTCAGTCCAATAGCTGCAAGGAGCAAAAGAAGACCTCCCATGCGCACCACATAAGATACACTTCTGTTTGCAATACCTACGTCTACCATACTTGCCACTACTAAAGGCACAAACAGCTCGAAGCTGGCCTCCAGCATCTTAAACAGCGGCCCCAGTATGCTCTCCTTCTTGTAGGCACCCATATAACTGAGTAATCGCTTCATAATGCATTTCTCCTAAAAATATTGTATTTTATTTAACTGTCTGGTATTATAGCACATGAAAACCTATATTTAAAATATTGATTTAATATAGAAATTATATGTTTATCCTATAGATATTTTTTATAAACATTTTGCAGAATTTGTAAAAAAAAGGGGGGGCTGTTATGAATCTGAAACAAATGGAATATTTTATAGCTATTGTAAATGAGGGAAATATTTCCGCGGCTGCCAAATCCCTGCATATCTCCCAGCCGCCTTTAAGTGCCCAGATGAAGCTGCTAGAAGATGAACTGGGTGTGGTGCTTTTTGAGCGGGGTTCCCGGAGCATTTTTCTCACGGAAGCCGGAAAAGTTTTCTATGAAAAGGCTTTGCACATCCTGCATCTGACTACCGCGGTATCTGATGAACTGCAGCAGATGGGCCAGGGATTAAGAGGGCCGCTGCATATGGGTATGATCTCATCTGTGCAGACTCCCAGACTGATCCGGGCGCTCTCCTCTTTTGTCAGTCTCCACCCGGAGGTGACTTTACGCATCAGTGAAGGAAATACATACGAGCTGATGGACCAGATTAATTCCGGTCTTATTGAAGTTGCAGTAGTAAGGACTCCTCTTCCTACAGAATCTTATCAGTGCCACTTTTTAGAGGCAGAACCAATGATGGCAGTGGGAAAACCTGAATTTTTCCCAGACCCGGCAGCTGCTTCCATCTCTGTAGCTTCCCTGGCTTCCTGTCCCCTTATTGTATACCGCAGATGGGAACCTTTTATCAGTCACTGTTTTCCCGGTACTGCTCCTGATTACCTTTGTATCAATGATGATGCCAGGACCAGCATGACCTGGGCCCAGTGCGGCGCAGGGATCGCTCTTGTACCTTCTTCTATGGCAAGATCAGGAGGCGAGGACTTATTAAAAATCCCCCTGTCAGACCAGGGGGTCATCAGCCAGATCGCACTCATTGCCAGAAAACATGGCATGGTCAGCCGTGTATCCAAAGAGTTTTTCCATTTTTTCCCGGAATACTTTGCAAACAAGGATTTTTGACCTTGAAACCCGCAAAAACATGAGTAAGCAGCCATTTTTCAAAGAAAAATGAGCGGATTACGAATGTTTTTAGGATTGCGAGAGTGCAAAGCACGTAGCAATCCGATGTGCAAGGACACCCACTATATCTCATCCCAAAACCAGTTCAATTCCGCTCCCATAAACAGGATGCATATACAGATATAAAACCACAAAAATGACAACGCGATAGCTGCAAGACTGCCATACATATAAGAATAGTTTTTCCCACCTGTAAAATTGAAATACATGGAAAATGCAAGAGAAAAAAGCATCCAGCCAGCTGTGGAAAATACAGCCCCCGGCAAAGCAGCTTTGACGTTTTCTTTCCGGTCCGGGACCAGGCAGTAGATCCCCAGAAAGAAAATAAGAAGCATGCCAAAGCCCCATAGCTGGCGCATCTGAATCACATAGCCGGTAATAGGTGCGATCAGCGGAAAATGACTCTGGATAAAGCTTTGAAGCGTTCGTCCAAACACAAGAAGGCCCATAGACAGAATGCACACTGCAATAAAAAGAATGGTGTAACCACAGTAGATCAGGCGGTTAAACACATACCAGTGTTTTCTCCCTTTTCCATTGACCCGGTTTAAACCTCTTGCTACGCTGAACATACCTCGCCCTGCAGACCAGAGGGCTGTTACAGCCGTAGCAGAGATCATAGTTGCCGGTGATTTTAGCATCAGGTCATTTACTACACGAAATGCCAGAGATCTGTATTCAGCCGGTACAATGTCCATGGCGATCTCTAAAAAGTCTGCTTTTGAGATCCCCGGTATCATCTGGACCGCCGTAAGAAGCAGCATCAGAAAGGGAACAACAGAAAGGATCACAAAAAAAGAGACCTGAGCCGCGTACACTGTCATCTCATCTTCTGAAAATTTATTGTAAATACGTTTTCCAATAAGAATGAGACGTACCATGGGCCAGAACCTCCTATTTTTAAACATGTTCTCGCGGAATCTTTCTGTGCTTGATTTTGTGGGAAGATTTTTTGTCAGTTGTGCCCAAATTTCTGGAAAGCCATGGTTTTTACCATGTTTTTAGCGGGTCACAGGTTCAAAAATGCAGGCACAAAATACACATGCCTGCATTTTAACATAAATATCTTTCAAGTTCAACGCCCTATCCGGCGCCACTTTTTCCTCTCTATCCACCCTGGACGAACAAATACCGGCATTGGCATGACTGAAGAGGTGCAAAAACATATGTTTGACAAATTTTACCAGGCCGAAGGCAGCCGCAGTATGGAAGGCAACGGCCTTGGTCTGGCATTAGTAAAAAAGATCCTCAGTCTCTGTGGTGGCACCATTAAAGTGACCAGCACACCAGACCTTAAATCTTCCTTTACAGTCAGGCTTCCTGTAAACCTGTAAATTTTAAAGTTCTTTAATAGCAGCTATGGTACGTGCATATTCTTCATCTACTGCAGGCATCAGTTCAGTTGCTTTTTCCATATCACCGGAACTGTTTTCAGACGGCCTTAAAACCTCTGTCACCTGTGCAGCCGCCTTGTAAAGGGGGCCAAATCCCAGATTCTGTGCCACACCTTTTAATGTATGGGCGCCGCGGAATGCTTCCAGGGCGTTTCCGGCGGCCATGGCATCTTTTAAAGCTGCATAGCTGTCATCATCCAGAAACTTAACAGCAAACTTGCGTACCAGCCCTTCACTTCTTAACCTGGATAATACATCCTCATAATCGGCTCCCATTTTCTCATAACACTCTTTTAAACTCATGACTTCTCTCCTCTTTCGTAAACAGATGCACTGTTTTTTATCCATTTGTATGTTTTATGCTCCCAAACCGGAATACAAAAAACACTGCTCCCCTTCTGGTAAACGAAGCCTGAACACAGGCATTCTTTCATAACCATGAGAAAAGCAGTGTTTTGAATTACCAAAATCACTTATTATTATAATGGAAAATGTAATTTAAAACAACATCAATCCACCAATTTGTCTAGCTCTTTTACATATTCCGTTTCATGACAGTTTTTATGGTTTGCCTTGGAAGCGTAAATATTGACAGCTGCCTGGGATTTCTTTACAGGCTGCATGGTTCCTGCGCCGGCTACACAACCGCCTGGACATGCCATTCCCTCTAACAGATAACCGTCATATTTGCCTAAGGTTGCAAGCTTTAACAGCTGACGGCACTCTTTTAAGCCTTCTGCATTGGCGATCTTGACTTCCATATCCGGTCTAAGTTCTTTTAAAACATCCTTAACAGAGGTTGCTACACCACCTGCAACAGCAAAGTTTCTTCCGTCTGTGGAAGCATCGTTGACACCGTTTGGATCTTCTTCAATATTTTCAATATCCACATGCTTCGCATCAAAGATTCCGGCCATTTCCTCAAAGGTCAGTACGAAATCCACGTCGCTTCGGATACTGGTGCGCATTGCTTCCAGTTTCTTTGCTGCACATGGTCCGATAAATACAACCTTTGCGGATTCATGCTGCTTCTTGATCAGTCTTGCAGTCAGTGTCATAGGAGTCAGTGCCATGGAGATGCAGTTTGCATGCTTTGGATATACCTTCTTTGCCATTACAGACCATGCAGGACAGCAGGAGGTTGCCATAAATGGAATCTTCTCCGGTACTTCATCTAAGAAGTCCTGTGCTTCCTGGGCTGCACAAAGGTCAGCACCGATCGCTACTTCAAAGACATCGGCAAATCCTAATTTCTTCATAGCTGCTCTCAGTTTTCCAGGAGTTACCTTTGGTCCGAACTGGCCTACGAATGCAGGAGCTACTGCTGCGTATACACGTTCACCAGACTGGATAGCACGGATGGTCTGGAAGATCTGTGACTTATCTGCAATAGCGCCAAATGGGCAGTTTACAAGACACTGTCCGCAGGATACGCACTTATCATAGTCAATATCTGCTTTTCCATTTTCATCAGAAGAAATAGCATCCATACCGCAGGCTGCTGCACACGGTCTCTGCTGAACGATAATGGCATTGTAGGAACATACAGTTGCACACTTACCGCACTTGATACATTTATCTTCATCAATGTGGGAGCGTCCTGTAGTACGGTCCAGGGAAACAGCTCCCTTTGGACAGACTTCCACACAAGGATGGGCTAAACATCCCTGACATCCATCTGTTACAAGGACTCTTTTCTCCCTGCAGGCATTACAGGCAAATTTAATAACATTGATCAGAGGTGGTGTATAGTAGGTCTCTGCTTTGTCTGCTGCTTCGATATTATCAGAAACTGGCGCATGCTCAGATGCATTACGGCACGGAAGTCCCATTGCCAGGCGCAGTCTCTCTCCTACAATAGCTCTCTCTAAGAATACATCATTACGGAAGTTTCCAACTTCTCCCGGAATGATCTTATATGGAAGTTCCTCAATACGCTTGTCTACAGGCCATTCAGTATGATAAGCCATACGGGCTACTTCTCTGAAGATTCTGTGACGGATCTCCTGAATACGGGTTTCTACTCCTCTCATTGGTTTTCTCCTCTTTGTTGTGATTTTTTTAACAGTTGCATATAGATCAAAAAAGTTTTATTAACATAACAGAAACAGCTCATTCGGGCTGTTTCTGTTTTTATTATACGCATATACGAAATACATTGCAAGTGATTTTCTTTCTCAATAGCTTATGTTTCTGTTAAAAAACAAACGAATTGCAGGCTATTGACCATTTAAACGTCCATATCTGCGGGTCATACCACGGATCTCTGCTTTTAACTGATCCGTCAGATCTCCTTTTTTCAGACGCCATTTCCAGTTTTCTCCTACAGTAGAAGGCTTGTTCATACGATAACGGTTATCCAGCCCCAGATGATCCTGCATGGGGATCACGCAAAGAGCTGCCTTGGAACGCATCACCAGACTGTTTAAAGACCTGTATAAATATTTCTTTGGTGTGTAATGATCGCACAGATAATCTCGTACCAGTTCCTGCTCTTCTTCTGTAATGCTGTCAAACCAGCCTGCCAGCGTTTCATTATCATGGGTTCCTGTATAAGCCACGGAATTCTCCGGATAGTTATGGGGCAGGTAATCACTGGCACAGCCGGAATCCCTGGAATCAAAGGCAAATTCCAGTACCTTCATTCCCGGAAATCCGCTGTCATGGACCAGTTTTCTCACAGAATCCGTTACATAGCCAAGATCTTCTGCAATGACTTCTTTTTCTCCCAGCACCTGGCGCACCCGGTTAAAAAGATCGATCCCCGGTCCCTGTTCCCAGTGGCCTGTGATGGCAGTTTCCGCTCCATATGGAATGGAATAATACTGGTCAAAACCTCTGAAATGGTCGATGCGCACTGCATCATACAACTTAAAGCAATGAGAAAGACGCTGCAGCCACCATTCATAACCTGTCTGCCTGTGATATTCCCAGCGGTAGAGAGGATTTCCCCAAAGCTGGCCTGTAGCAGAGAATCCATCCGGCGGACAGCCTGCTACTGCATACGGTACATTTTTTTCATCTAACTGAAATAAAGAAGGATTTGCCCAGGCATCTGCGCTGTCCATAGCCACGTAAATAGGAATATCCCCGATCATACGGATCCCAAGACTATTTACATAAGCCTTTAATTTATTCCACTGTTTATAAAATGTAAACTGCAGGTATTTCTGGAATTCTATGTCGAAATACAGTTCTTCCCGGTAATAATCCATGGCATAACCATAGCGAAGGCGGATATCTTCTGCCCACTCAGTCCATGGTCTTCCCTCATACCTGTCTTTCACTGCCACAAAGAGAGCATAGTCTGAAAGCCACCATTCATTTTCTGCAAGGAACTGCTGATAATCCGGGTTTTTGCTGATATTGCTGCGTTCATACGCTTTTCGTAAAATGGGATACCTGCCCTCATACAGTTTTTTGTAATCGATCGTCCCCTCTTCAGACTCTGTTTCCAGCTTTTCACATTCCTTTTCTGTTAAAACACCTTCTTCGATCAGATCTTCTAAGCTGATAAAGTAAGGATTTCCTGCATAGGTAGAAAATGACTGATAAGGAGAATCCCCATAACTGGTCGGCCCTAAAGGAAGGATCTGCCAGTAGCTTTGTCCTGCCTCTTTTAGCCAATCGGCAAATTCATAGGCGTTTTTTGAAAAACAGCCGATGCCGTATTTTGACGGCAGACTGGATATGGATAAAAGTATTCCTGCTGTTCTCTTCACTGTATTTACACTCTCTTTCAAATAATTATTTGGCACCTGCATCATCAATATTTACCGGATTATTTACCGGTTTCTATCATAACTGCATAATGATCTGAAACCACCGGTTCTCTTTTTCCGTTACATAAAATGCGGGATTCTTCTATATTAATATCTCCCCAATGCCAGATGTAGTCGATGCGCATTCCCTGCTTAGGCGATGTTTGGTCTGCTTCCTTCCAACCATCGATCTTTGGCGGTGCTGTAAAGCCTTCCTCTTTCTTTTTTGCAAGCTTCCATGTATCTTTCCAGCCACTTCCACTTACAAGATCGTAGCCTTCTCCCCTTACAGAAGCAGGACTGTTAAAATCTCCCATGACCCACAGGGATGTCTCTTTTTTATCTGTTAATTTCCGGATATTTTCTGAAAAAGATTCCCACTGGGCCTTAAAAGGTTCTTCTTCATCTTTCCACCAGCCCATATGTACTGTAAAAAACCAACCCTTTTCTGTGTGTATGCCTAAAGCTTTTCTGGTTTTCCAGTTATAGTAATCATTTGTATTACTTAAATTAAATACACAGGAAGAATGAATGGGATTTTGGGAAAATATTGCCATTCCTTCATCATATTTATCATATCCCACTTTTACCGGAATCCATGTCCAGTAATAAAAAAGGCCTTTTTTTCTTAACTCATCTACCAGAGAAGCTGCATAGTTATCCCGGCGCATTTTCCCTTCATAACCATTTACCGGCTGATAACCAGAGACTTCTTTTTCATTTATAAATGGTTCTGCCATGGTCTGGTTTACTTCCTGAAATGCCATGATCTCCGGCTGTTCCTGTTCTATGATACCGGAAAACAGCTGCATTTTTTCTGTAGCATTTTCTTCTGCCAGACTGTGTGTATTTAACGTAAGGATCTTCATTTTTCTGCCTTTCTATATCAGAGCAATTCCAAAAAACATTTATAAGATGTCATTAATATCTGATTTCAGCACATCTGCCTTTGGTCCATAAACTGCCTGGATCCCTTTATCCTTCTTTAAAAGCCCTAAAGCTCCCTCTGCTTTCCATGCCGGAAGCTCCGCAACCTTATCTACATCTTTTACTGTTACACGAAGTCTTGTCATGCAGGCATCTACTAAAACAATATTTTCCCTGCCGCCTAAAAGAGCGATGATCCGTTCTGCCTGGGAATCCTTCTTTGGGCTGCCGCCTTTTCCTGTGCTGTTATTTTCTTCCTCTTCTGCCCCGTCATCTGTATAATTTCCAAGACGTCCCGGTGTTGCAAAATGGAACTTGCCGATCATAAAATAAGCAACTGCATATCCGATCACAAAAAATGCGATCACACAGATCACGAAATTGATCAGATCCCCTGTCAGCCCTGCTTTCACAGACATTGGGATACGGGTGAAAAATTCCAGGTTTCCAAAAGAGTGAAGACGCAGATGGATGATACCAGCCATTGCAAATGCACAGCCCTGAAGTACTGCATAAACCAGATACAATGGCAGTGCACAGAACATAAACATGAATTCCAGTGGTTCTGTTACACCTGTTAAAAATACAGCAAGTACAGTGGATAAAAACATGGATCTGTATTTATCTCTTTTATCTGGATCTACTCTCTTATACATTGCAAGGGCAATACCTGAGATAAGTCCGGTAGCACCGATCATCTGTCCAACTTTAAAACGGGCCGGTGTAACTGTTGTAAGAAGATTTGTATATGCAGCCATGTCTCCTGCATTTTTGAAGTTGATCAGGTCATTCACCCATGCAAGCCATAACGGATCCTGTCCAAACACCTTGCTTCCTGCATTTACACCTGTCATGATCTCATAAGTACCGCCAAAGGAGGTATAATTCATAGGAATAGTCAGCATATGATGAAGTCCGAATGGCAGGAGCAGACGTTCCAAAGTACCATAGATAAATGGTGCCAGCACCGGTGATGTTGTGGAAGAACCTGCGATCCATACACCAAATGCATTGATACCGCCCTGGATCACCGGCCATACAACAGCTAAAACAGCGGAAATGATCACAGACCAGAGGATCACTACCATAGGTACAAAACGTTTTCCATTGAAAAATGCCAGTGCATCTGGAAGTTTCCTGTAGTTATAATACTTATTATAAATAATGCCTCCTACGAAACCGGATATGATACCTACAAATACACCCATATTTAATGCCGGGGCACCTAAAACAGATGTAAAGTAACCATTTACAAGGATTTCTTTTCCAAACAGTGTATGGGTAACTGCCTCCGGATCTGCCAGCATGTCAGAAGTAATTCCAAACAACGCTCCTGTAATTACATTGATCAGGATAAATGCGATCACTGCTGCAAAGGCGCCGCCGGCTCTCTCCTTTGCCCAGGAACCACCGATAGCTACTGCAAAAAGAATATGCAGGTTATTGATGATGGCCCAACCAATGCTCTCCATAGTGCTTCCCACCGTGAAGATCATACTCATATCGGCTCCTGTCATCTGGACCAGCTTTCCAATACTGATCATCAGACCTGCTGCAGGCATAACTGCGATAACTGCCATCAGTACTTTTCCCAGCTTCTGTAAAAAGTCAAAGTTGATGGACAGCTTTTTCTTTTCCTGCTCTGACTCTGATACTGCTTTCTGGTTCTCTTCTGTTCTTTCTGCCTCTGTTCTTTCTGATTCTGTTCTTTCTGATTCCTGCGCTTTTGCTTCTTCTGGCTTTGCTGCCACTGTCAAAAGTTCACTCTTTCCGGCTTCTACCTGTCCTGGCTGGCTCTTTACCAGTATTTTTCCTTCCATTCCGCCACAGATCAGAACCGGTGTAATGGGATTAAGCTTTCTTTCTTCTAGGAATTTGAGATCCATCTCTGCAAGCACATCTCCTGCTTTTACAGTATCCCCCTGCTTTACATGTACCTTAAAACACTCCCCTTTTAATGATACTGTTTCAAGACCTGCATGGATCAGAAGTTCTATACCATCTTCTGTTTTCAAACCATACGCGTGAGCTGTGTCTGCTACAGATACTACCTGTGCATCCACCGGACTTACGATTCTGCCATCTGATGGAATGACAGCCATTCCGTCTCCTATGATCTTCTGTGAAAAGACCGGATCTGGAACTTCTTCCAACGATACTGACCTTCCTGTCAGCGGTGACAGGAACAGGATTTTCTTACCTTCTTCATTTCTGCTCATAAACTGCAACCTCCTTTTATATCGATGTTCTCTCGGAATCTTTCTGTGTCTGATTTTGTGAGAAGATTTTTTGTCAGTTGTGCCCAAATTTCTGAGGCGTTGGCGTTGCGTCCGCCTCTGAAATTCGGGTGCGACTGGCGGAAAATCGGCCACAAAGGCAGATACAGGAAAGACTCCGGGAGGACATTACGGCCTGCTTTCTTTTTGTGCCCCGTCTCATGTTTCTGCAATATTGTGCAACCGCTTGCACTAAATATAATAAATTTGCATTGTATTTTCAAGTGTATTTTATATATTTTTTAGGTTTTCTATCTTTTGCACAATTTATCATGTTGCATTTTGTGCATATTTTCAAGTGTTTAATTATTTTAAATGGTAGTGCTTATATTTCGCAATATATTCATGGTTACTGTTCATGCGTTGCATGACCAGTAACGGAATTTGCCGTGGCTTCGCATTTAAATACGGCAAATTCCCGCTACCACTACGTTATCGTACGGCACTTTCGGTTCCAAAAGTGCCTACCATGTACAGTAACTATTCATGCAACTTTTGCATTGTGTTTGCACAATTATCATTGACACAGATTTCATTCTCTTTTACAATGATACCATACGATTTTTACTGAACCCAGGAGGTTTTATCATGGCAGTTACTATAAAAGACGTAGCAGCTCTTGCAGGTGTATCTTCTTCTACTGTATCCAGAACCTGCAAAAACAATCCATCTATAAGCGAAGAAACAAAAGAAAAAGTACGCCGTGCCATGGCACAATTAGGATATGAACCC
Organism: Lachnospiraceae bacterium; assembly: GCA_025758065.1. NCBI lineage: Bacteria > Bacillati > Bacillota > Clostridia > Lachnospirales > Lachnospiraceae > Lachnospiraceae bacterium. The sequence continues at coordinate 2,798,411 of CP107199.1, read as the reverse complement.
AATTTTCAGGCCAGCAACCTGGCTTCCAAAAATTCCCGCACCATCGGGATCATTCTGCCCGTTTCTGCCAAAGAAGCATACGAAAACCCATTTTATCTGGAAGCTATCCGCGGGGTCAGCCAGCTGTGCAACAAGCGGCAGTATATTAATACAGTGATCACAGGTGAAAGCGAAGAAGAGATCCTTCAGGTGATAAAGACCATGGCTCGCAGCGGCCAGGTAGATGGGTTTATTGTCCTGTATTCCCGTCAGGATGACCCTATTGCCGATTTTCTCTATAATGAAGGCTTTCTTTATGTGCTGGTGGGAAAAGCCTATGCCCATGCAAACCAGACTATCTACATTGATAATGATAACCTTCTGGCATCTCAGGAAGCCACTGAATATCTATACCAGATGGGTCACAGGCGGATCGGCTACATTGGAACTGACACATCCATGATCTTCTCTGCTGACCGCAAAAGCGGTTATCAGACTGCCCTTTTGCAGCATAATATCCTTCCAAGAACGGATTACTGTGTAGAAATGGCTGCATCAGAAAAAGACAGCGCACCTTTACGCTGTCTTCTCTCTATACCAGACCGTCCCACTGCTGTTGTAGTCAGTGATGATATCCTGGCTGTAACCCTGGAACGTGTCTGCCTTGAAATGGGGCTTTCCATACCACAGGATCTTTCCATTGTATCTTTTAATAACTCTTTATTTGCAAGGCTTACCTCTCCCCAGCTTACTTCGGTAGATATCAACTCCTTCCAGCTGGGATCAGAAGCTGCTGCCCAGATGATCAACCATATTGAAGATCCCAGTCTTCCTGCTACCAAGATCCTGGTGCCTCACCATATGGTAGAGAGGGACAGCTGCTGTCCGCCAAAAAACAACATATTATAAATTTTTTACTGGATCCATGCCCCGTTCCCATCTACATAATAACCATCTGGTGTGCGGGTATTGGTAAGCATCTCACCGCTGTCACAGCAGTAATACCATACGTTGTTCCACTGTACCCAGCCGGTTACCATATAGCCGGATGCATTGAAGAAATACCAGTAATTGTTGATGTACTGCCACTGGTTCACCGGATAACTGCGGTCTGCGTTGCAGTACCACCAGCCCACATCATTTTTAAGCCATGCGCCCTGGCTGCTGTTTGTATCTCCAGGGCCTCCATCATTGTTTACGGAATTGGATGGTGTATTTCCGGAGGATCTTCCATTGTCACGGATATCTCTTGCCTCGCTGGAAGAAACGCTTAATTCATCAGACTCTTCCCAGTCACCTTTATTGGAAGAATTGTAAATAGCACGCACCTTAAAGGTGTAATCGCCGCTTCTTGTAAAATAGCTGGCAAAGTTATAACTGGTATCTGTGGTGGAGATGGCAGAAGAAATGCTGCTGCCATCCCTGTAGAGACGTACCTCATAGCGCTTTGCATCTTCCGGCTCTTCCCAGCTGGCGGTGCCGTCATAATCATCCCAGTTCAGTTCTGTTACATCCAGCTCATAATCATCGGAGTCACGTTCCAGCTTTTCCAGTGTAAGGCTGACTGTCAGCTCATATTTACCAGATCGGCTGACTGATGTCACATTGGCATCATTTCCGCTGACTGAAATATCACTCTTGTTGATACCTGTACCAAAATAAGCATCCCTGTCTGAAGATAATGTAACTTTGATCTTTGGTCTTGCGCCATTCTTCCACTCGTCAGATGGCTCATTTGTAACCTCTACATCGTCCACACTGCAATATCTTGAGGAAGTAGTCACTTCCACATCATTGCTGCTGTCACCTGCCTCAATAGAAGAATCGATCTTCAGTGAAATACTGCTGATCTTTGTATCCGCCCATACATTTACAGGCATTGCAAGACTAAGCGCCGTAATAAGAGCTGCCAAAAGCTTTCCCGTTTTCTTCATGGAACTCCTCCTTTACATCCAGATGTATTTCAACCTGATTTCAGTATAGCACACCTCCTTATTACTTTTCTATTACAATTTCAGTCACAGTCTTTACAATTATACATAAATATAATCATTTAACACCGGCTGCAGACCGCCTTTTTCCATATCTTCATACATGCTGGCAAAGGAGCGGCCGTCGTTGATCTCAAACTGCTCATCTCCTACGTCTGCATCTTCCTTACCCTCGTATTTCTCCTCATGATCTCCAATGCCTGTAGATACACCGGCAGATACCTTTGTTGCACAGATCTTGGTAATACCATTTCTGAAAGCAGCGCTCTCCCGGCTGGAAACAGTGATGCCTGCAAATGGCAGGAAAATACGGTATGCGCAGAGAACCTGGCAAAGCTCTTTTTCCCCTACATCTCTTGGGTTGATCTTGTCATTATTAACGATCGGACGCAGTCTTGGGCAGCTTAAGGACAACTCAGCGTAAGGGTATTTCCGGTTAATATAATACACGTGAAGAGCCGTTGCCAAAGCATCCTTCCTGAAATCATCCAGACCTAACAGTGCAGAAAAACCTGCGCCTCTCATGCCGCCCATAAGAGCCCGCTCCTGGGCATCAAAACGGTATGGCCACACACGTTTATGTCCCATAAGATGCAGTGTTTCATACTTATCTGTATTATAAGTCTCCTGGAATACAGTCACATAATCCACACCACATTCATGGAGATATTTATATTCATCCACATTCACAGGATAGATCTCAATACCGATATTGCGGAAATATTTTCTGGCGATCTTTACTGCTTCTCCAATATATTTTACATCAGAATAAGCCCGGCTTTCTCCTGTGAGGATCAGTATCTCTTCCATACCGGTCTTTGCGATCACCTGCATCTCATGCTCGATTTCTTCAGTGGTCAGCTTCTTTCTGCGGATGTTATTATAGCAGTTAAAACCGCAGTAAATACAGTAATTCTGGCAGTAATTGGCAATGTAAATAGGAGTAAAAATATATACAGTATTCCCAAAATGGTTTTTCGTGATCTCCTCTGCCTTTCTTGCCATGGCTTCCAGATAAGGTGCTGCTGCCGGGGATAAAAGTGCCTTAAAATCTTCAATGGAACATGTTTCATGGGACAGCGCCCGCTCTACATCTGATGCTGTATAGGCATCATAATCAAAAGCTTTCATGGCCGCTTCCACTTTATCCTTGATGTCAGACTGGATCACTTCCATTCCTTCCATATATTCCATATGGTTTGTGCGGAACGTAGGATCCTGCTCCAAGCGATGTTTCCGTTTTAATGCTTCTTCCGGCAGCTTGTCACTGTCCACAAAATAAACCTGGTTTTCTTCGTTCATGTCTGCCGCCTCCTAACGTAAAAATCCTGTAAGCGGATCAGATGCACTGCCGCCTCTTGCCAGGACTCTTCCCATTCCTGTAAGGTAAGCTTTTCTTCCTGCTTCAATAGCCAGCTTAAAAGCATTTGCCATGGCAGGCACATCCCCGGCTGTTGCAATAGCAGTATTTGCCATAACTGCCGCAGCACCCATTTCCATTGCCTCACAGGCCTGGGAAGGTTTGCCGATACCTGCGTCTACGATGATAGGCAGGTCGATCTCATCGATCAGCACCTGGATCATGGCTTTGGTTGCCAGTCCCTTGTTACTTCCGATAGGGGCTGCCAGGGGCATAACTGCTGCTGCACCTGCACTTTGCAGATCTCTTGCCACATTTAAGTCCGGGTTCATATATGGCAGAACAATAAAACCCTCTTTTGCAAGGATCTCTGTCGCTTTTACAGTTTCATAATTATCCGGGAACAGGTATTTTGTATCCCGCATGATCTCAACTTTTACAAAATCCCCGCAGCCCATGGCACGGCTCAGTCTGGCTATGCGTACAGCTTCTTCTGCATTTCTGGCACCGGAAGTATTGGGAAGCAGTGTGACTCCTTCCGGGATATGATCTAAAATGTTTTCCTTTTCCTGGGTATTTGCCCGTCTTAAAGCCAGGGTAATGATTTCTGCACCGCCCTGTTCTACTGCAGCCTTGATCAGATTAATGTTGTATTTACCGGAGCCTAAAATAAAACGGCTGTTAAATTCTTTTCCCCCAAGAACCAGTTTATCTTCCATGTTGTTTTCCTCTCTTTTTTACATATGCATATATTTATGTATTTTTCTGTTTATTTTCTGCTTATCTTCTGTGTGCAGACTTCTTTTTTATGACTGCAAGATCAGCTGCAATACCTTATTTGCCTGGTGTGCGGCACAGGCTGCCACTCTTGGAGCCATAAGACCGATCCCGTTTCCTACATCGGTTTTCTGGTCTCCACACACATAAAGGCGTCTCATCATCTGTCTGGTCTGTATATCGTTTGTATCACCGAAACCAGCCATTCCATTTCCGGATACTACGGTGGTTTCCGGGCACTGTCCTAAAACCTCTCTTACCAGCATGGCCTTCTGATCAGGTTTGTCAAATGCTTCACAGACAATAGGATACGCCATGAATAATTCTTTTACATTATCCGGTGTGACTTTTATGCAAATGGACGTATATTCCAGATAAGGATTGATCTGGCAAAGTATATCCGGCAATGCCTCTGCCTTTGGTCTTCCCAGATGTGGGATCATATACATCTGCCGGTTCAAATTGGTCACATCCACTGTATCAAAATCTACTAAAAGCAGGTGTCCCACCCCGCTCCTTGCAAGCATTACCGCTATATTAGACCCAAGGCCTCCAAGACCGGCTACTGCCACACGGGCTTTTGAGAACTTTTCTTTCATTTCCCGTGGAAATCTTGCATCAAAGGCCCGGTCCAGTTCTTCTCTCCTGATCAGGGCCTGCATTTTTTCCTGTATGTCTGTCATTTTCAGCCTCCTCCTACAAAACAAAGTATTTCAAGCTGGTCGCCTTCTTTGATCATCGTATTTTCAAGCTGATCCTGAGGAATGATCGTTAAATTCTGTTCCACTACCACGCGGCTTGTATCATATCCTTCTTCCAGAAGGTATGCATATATTATTTTTCCAGCTGCATTTTTTTCTTCTCCGTTGACCGTTACCAAAATAGGGCCTCCTTTCTGACATGATGTCCTCTTTATTGTCTGTGCAGACGTTTTTAAGCTGTTTTTGAGCCGCCATGAGAAACACTCTCCCACTGTTGCCCATAAAAAAACGCCTGCGGATGTTATATCCACAAGCGTTCTGTACATTCTTCGATTCATCGCCGGGATACACGTAAAATATGTTCCGGCGCCTTTTGATTTTGTGAAAAGTGGTGCCCCCAATTCACAAAACAGGAATGATCCTGAGACCATTGCCCGCTTTCTTAATACTACACTAACTTAGAATTTTTTTCAACAACAATTTTCTGAATATTATAAAATATCGCAATATTCTATACTATTATGACGATTTTTCCGGCAATACGATCCACCGGTCTTCTAAGTTATGGATCGCAGCCCGTATCCCATAGGCTTTTTCGATCCGGTCCGGTGTGATCACTTCTTTTGTTGCTCCTTCTGCCAGTACGTGGCCATCGTGTAATAATGCCACCCGGTCCGCAAAATCAAGAGCCAGGTTTAAATCATGGATCACCGCTACTACTGCCAGGTTCTTTTCCCGGCTTACTTTTACCAGAAATTCCATGACCTCGTACTGATAGCGAAGATCCAGGCTGCTGGTAGGTTCGTCTAAAAGAAGTACCTGGGGATCTCCTGCCAGTGCCCTGGCGATGAGGATTCTCTGGCGTTCGCCGCCGCTTAGCTGTCCCATCTGCCTGAAAGCATAGTCAGACAGACCAAACTGCTCTAGCACCTGGGCACTTTTTTCCACATCCTCTTTTCCTGTTTTTCCCCTTGAAAACGGAAGACGGCCGGAAATAACCGTTTCCATAACTGTAAGGCTTAAGCCAGCCTGTGTGTTCTGGGGAACATATCCGAAGATCCTTGCTTTTTCTCTGAGAGAAAGAGGCGCTGTGTCTTTTCCCAGCCATTTTACAGTTCCGTCAGAAGCTTTTAAAAGACCGTTGATGCATTTTAATAAGGTGGTCTTTCCTGCTCCATTGGCGCCTAACAACAGACATACTTCCCCACGTCTGGCCTGGAAACCGGTTCCTTTTAAGATTTCTCTTTTACCGTAATGGAATTTTATACCGGAAACTTCCAGATCTGCCGGTGTTCCCATTACAATTCCTGATCCATTGACATTTCCCATTTTATTTTCAGTTTTGCTTTCAGTTTTTCTTTCAGTTCCAGTGGGATTTCCATTTGTGATCACATATCCAGCTTCCCTTCTATCTTCCATCACAAACTCTTCCTCCTTTCACGAAGGATAAGATACAAAAATAATGGAACACCTACATAGGAAACAACGATACCCACAGGCACTGTAGTAGGTGAAAAGGCGTTTCTTCCCAGTGTATCTGCCGCCAGTACTAAAAATGCCCCTGTTACTGCAGAATAAGGAAGAAGATGACGATAATCACCTCCAATGAGCATACGTGCCATGTGAGGTGCTACCAGACCAACAAAACCAATAATGCCGGTAAAACTGACTACCGATGCTGTAAGTAAAGTTACTGCACCACCGCAAAGCAGTCTGGTGCGTTTAACATTAACCCCTAAAGCTCTTGCAGTTTCATCTCCCCCATCATCCAACAGGTTAAATGCCCACGCCTGACTCATAAATACAGGAAAAGCTGCTGCAAAGAAGAAAAGCATAATGGCAATATCAGACCATGTTACAGCTGTAAGGCTTCCAAAGGACCAGTGTACAATAGCAGGAAGCTGCTGCTCATTTGCCACAAACTGCATAGTGGAGTTTAAGGCATTAAACAGATAATTTAAAGCAATGCCTGTCAGTACCAATGCTTCCGGACGGAGCTGTTTGTAGCTCGCCACTGTATAAACAACAATGGCACAGATCACAGACATGGCAAAAGCAGCCGCTACAGTAGCTCCCTTTTGCATCCACAATGGAAAGCCGCCAAACAGGATCATAAGTGCCGCTCCAAACGCTGCTGCACTGGAAAGACCTGTTGTAAAAGGACTGGCCATAGGGTTTCCTGTAATAGCCTGCATACCAGCTCCTGCAATCCCCAGTCCGGCTCCTGCGATCACAGCTGCCGCGATTCTTGGAAAACGCAGCATAAGAAGTACGTTCTGCTCTTTTGCATCTAAGGGCATCACTCCTTTAAACATTCCCGTAAAAGAAGGAAGCCATGTTACGATTATACGGTCTGGTGTCAGCTTTGCCACCCCCAGGCAGGCAGCCCATACAGCCATCACCAGCAGCGCTAATAAAAGAACAGCCAGAAGAATGTTCTTTCTCCTGGCTCTTCGCAGATAATCGCCTGCTAAATCTCTCTTTTCCTGGTTATTATCCGCCCTCATGTGCATTAACCCTGTGCAGGTACGTGATAATAATGAGGTGCGTTTGGTTCAAAGCCCTGATACTTCATCCACTGGGTAAAGATAGCATCTGGATCTAAGTCAGTCATCAGATCCGGATACAGCCATTTTGCCATGTAAGCAGCTCCGATCATCTTTCCAAGACCGCCGTTCATAAATGCTGTATTAATATAGAAGTTTCCTTCCTTAACAGCCTTTAAATCCTTCCAGCCTGGACGTTCAAGCATTTCTTCCGCCTTCTCAGCAAATTCTTCCTGTGGTGGTGCTGTAAATACACCGCTGTTTCCGATTACATTTTTACCAGCATAGATCTTTACGATCAGGTCTGGATCTTCTGTTAAGATCTGCTCTGGATCAATGTCCTTACCAGCTAAGGAAGCATCACCAAAAATATTAATACCGCCAGCCATAAGGATCATGTTGTGCCAGCCATCGTTAGAAGTTCCTGGAATACAGGTGCTGTAATCATTGCCATATTCCCAGTAAACTTTCTTGCGGTCTGTTACCTGCTTTAACTGCTGGTTGATATAGTCAACTGGTTTCTGATAAAAGTCAACCAGTTCTTCTGCCTGCTCCTGCTTTCCAAACAGTTCGCCGCAAAGACGGATCTGCTTTGGAACATCAGAGTTATCCCATCCTGTAATAACAACTACCTTAATGCCAAAGGACTCTAATTTATCAACAGACTCTTCTACTTTGCCGTTCTTTGGAACTACCAGCACCTGAGGATCTAATGCAACAATCTTCTCGTAATCATACTCATCTTTTCCGAATGTTTCATCTTCACCAAACTGTGGCCAGTATACCGGATCCTGAGAGGTGTACTGATCTACACCTACTACTGCATCACCAGCGCCAACGGCACGGATTAGCTCGTTATTATAACGGTTTGCAACGCAGGCACGGGTGATTGGAAGCTCCAGTTCTACTTCTCTTCCCAGGTCATCTACGAATGTGGTTGTTTCTCCCTCTTTTGCCTCTGCAGTGGTCTTTGCAGCAGTTGTTTCCTCTGCTGTTGTCTCTGCCGCGGTTGTTTGCGCTGCTGTGGTCTCCTGTTTAGATGCAGTGTTTCCTGCGCATCCTGTTACTGCGATCATAGCACCTGCTAAGATCGCTGCCAGCCATCTCTTGCTGTTTCTCATCTTTATGTCTCCTTTCAGTCTGCCTGTCCTATGTGCCTCTATTTTGCTGTTTTCATCTATTTGTACAGCCTTTCGCACAAGGATAAATATGCTCTCCATCATAAATTGCATAACAGAGCCATATCTTCTGCAAAGTTACATATTTACATATAATTTAAATACATTTTTCCTATATGCACATGTTTTTACAGACTGAAAGGTAATAGTCCCTGTCCCAGACTATTCCTCTGTCAGACATCTGGCCGGTCTCCTGGCTTATGGTTCATCCTCCGGACGCCTTCCCGCTTTCGCAGTGACTTTTTTGTCCTTTGTCCCCAATATAACTATCTGGCACTTATTGTCCCGGACAGTCACATAATTACAGTAGAGGCAGCTGCGGGGGATTTTCACCCCACTTCCCTGGCGGTTTCTATCATGTATTCCCTATATTGAACCGCCTTTTTTCCAGATGCTGCAAGTTTTCAGTTGAGCTTTTAAAAGGGTATCATTTTTTTAATGATTTGGCAACACCATTTTTCCATTTTTCATGCTCTGCCACTATATGCTTTTTTCTGTGGGTTCTGTCTTTGCAGCAGCAGAAATAATCCAGCACAGATCACAACAGACACTAAAGATCCCCCTGCAGTTGCCAGTCCCATTGGAAATAATGTTTCAGGAAATATCTTAGACGTCAGGTACACGCCAGGAACACGCACCAGGGCAATAGAGACAATATTGTGGATAAAGGAATATCCGGACCGTCCGCAGGCACAGAAATAGCCGCTGAAGCTGAAATGGATCCCTGCAAACATGCAGTCCCAAATATAGCCCTTCAGGTACTGAGTACCTGCACAGATCACAGCCTGGTCATTAGTAAACAGGTTCTCCACATTTCCAGCTGTAAACTGGATGATAATAGCTATGAGCAGGCCAAATCCACCTGCAATGCTGATAGCATATTTTAAGGCAGCCACTGCCTGCTGCGGCTTTCCTGCACCTACATTCTGGGCTCCTAAGGCTGATACGGTGGAGAGCATGGATGAAGGCACTAAAAACAAAAAACTGATCACCTTTTCCACAATACCTACTGCCGCCGCATCTGTCAGGCCTCTTCTGTTTGCAATAATAGTGATAATGATAAATGCCACCTGGATCAGGCCATCCTGCATGGCAATGGGAAAACCGATCTTTAACAATCTTCCCATCGTTTCTTTTCTGGGTTTAAAATCATCTTTCTTTACGGTAATGCCTGTTTTTCCCCTTATAAACATGGTCAGAGCCACGATCACACTCACTGTCTGGGATAAGGTAGTTCCCAGTGCTGCACCGGAAGGTCCCAAATGCAGGACTCCCATAAAAATATAATCCAGCACAATATTTACACCACAGGCAATGGCTATAAAGTACATAGGGCTTTTAGAATCTCCCATTCCCCTGAAGATAGAACTGATAATGTTATAAGCTGTAATAAAAGGGATTCCCATAAAACAAATTTTTAAATACATTGCTGTTCCTGCTGCTGCCTCTTCCGGTACAGACATGATCCCTACAATGCCATTTACGCAAAAATATAGAACAACCGTCAAAATAACAGAAAGCATCATAAATAAAGTAGCTGTATTTCCCGTATCCACCGCCGCCCGCTTCTTATCCCTAGCACCAATGGCCTGTCCAATATTTACAGTGGCACCCATTGCCAGACCTACGATCATCACCGTAAGCATGTGCATGACCTGGCTTCCAACAGACACAGCCGTGGTACTTGCCACGCCCTCAAACTGGCCGATGATAAACAGATCTGCCATTCCATACAAGGTCTGAAGAAAATACGCCAATAAATAAGGAATGGAAAAATAGATAATATTTTTAAATATGCTTCCTTCTGTAAGGTTTCTTTCCATAATATATGTCTCTCCTGTTGTCTGTTTCATAGCATTTTTTCTGCCTGTATCAGTTTATACTCTATAATAATTGTAGGGTCAAGTTTTTTATTTCCACTATCTCGGTCCATTTGGATACAAACAACAGTGTCCATACGCCGCTTTTCAAGCACAAGCAGCTCTTTTTGCAAACTTTTTTAGATATCTAAAAATTATTACAATTTTTTTGTATATTTTATAGTGCATTTTTTACAACTATATGTTATACTAATTAATGACATTTATTATCATTAAACAAAATATATGTTCAGGAGGATTTATATGAGCAGATTGGAGTTGTTCACCCCAAGTAAAGACCAGCTGATGGTTGAGAGTCTTTACAAAAATCTGGAGCAGCGTATTGTGGCCAGCCCTCCAGGTATCTGCCCTGTTGATATAACAAGGGCTTTTATCGAAATGTGCCATGCCCAGACCTGCGGAAAATGTGTTCCCTGCCGTGTGGGACTTCATCAGTTGAAACATATGATCACCAATGTGTTAAATGGCGATGCTGATTACGAGATCCTGGACCTGATCGAGGAGACTGCCCTTTCCATTATGCAGACCGCCGACTGTGCCATTGGCTCTGAAGCAGCCAAAATGGTATGGCGCATGGTACATACCTGCCGTGATGATTTTGAGGCACACATCCGCAATAAACGATGCAGCTGCGCTATTTCCCAGCCAGTTCCATGTGTTGCCCTCTGTCCGGCCCATGTAGACATTCCAGGTTATATTGCCCTGGTAAGAGACGGACGCTTTGCAGATGCCATCCAGCTGATCCGCAAGGACAACCCATTCCCTTCTACCTGCGGTTTTATCTGCGAACATCCATGCGAAGCACGCTGCCGCCGCAATATGGTAGATACCTCTGTAAATATCCGGGGACTGAAACGTGCTGCTGCTGATCTTGCAGGAAAAGTCACTCCGCCAGCCTGTGGTCCTTCCACCGGCAAAAAGATCGCCGTTGTAGGCGGCGGACCTTCCGGCCTCTCTTCTGCTTATTATCTGCAGTTAATGGGCCATCAGGTCACTGTTTATGAGATGCTGCCAAAGCTGGGTGGTATGCTGCGATACGGTATTCCAAACTACCGTCTGCCAAAGAACCGCCTGGAAGAAGATACAGATGCCATCCTGGAAACCGGCATCCAGGTACATTACAATGTAAAGATCGGTGAAGATATTAAACTGGACGAACTGCGAAAAGTATATGACGCAGTGCTTATTACAGTAGGCGCTTCTACAGATAAGAAGCTTGGCCTTCCAAATGAAGATGCAGCGGGTATTACTTCTGCTGTGGATTTCCTTAGAAACGTAAGCCTTGGGGACTGTCCTGATCTTAGCGGCCAGGAAGTAGCTGTCATCGGTGGCGGAAACGTATCCATGGATGCTGTCCGCACTGCCATCCGTCTGGGTGCAAAGAAAGTCAGCATCGTTTACCGCCGCCGCGTAGCTGATATGACTGCTCTTCCTGCTGAGATCGAGGCAGCTGTTGCAGAAGGTGTAGAACTGCTCACTTTGGTTGCTCCGGCTGGCATTGAAGTTGATGAAAATGGACGTGTAAGTGGTGTCCGGGTCACTCCTCAGATGATCAGTACCATCAAAGACGGCCGTGCAAGTGTAACTGCCAGCGGTGAACCGGAATATGTGATCCCATGCCAGACCATGATCATTGCCATTGGCCAGAATATTGAGGTCAAACATTATGAAGAGTCTGGTATCCCGGTATCCAGAGGTAAGATCGTTACTCTGCCAAACGGTGGATTTGCTGATATCCCAGGCGTATTTGCAGGCGGTGACTGTGCTTCCGGCCCGGCCACTGTTATCAAAGCCGTAGCTGCCGCAAAGGTAACTGCTGCCAACATTGACGAATATTTAGGATATCACCATGAAATCACCTGTGATATTGAGATCCCGATCCCAAATAACAACGACCATACTCCATGCGGCCGTGTAGAACTGTCTGAACGGGAAGCAAGTGAACGTAAACACGATTTTGAAGGTGTTGAAAACTGCATGAACAAGAAAGAAATAGCGCAGGAATCCGGACGCTGCCTCCGCTGCGATCATTTCGGCTTTGGAATCTTTAAAGGAGGGCGTGAGAAATTATGGTAAATTTAACCATCGACAAACTGCCTGTATCTGTAAAAGAAGGCACTACCTTAATGGAAGCAGCCGAGTCTATCGGCATCCATATCCCACACTTATGCTACTGGAAAGGTTTAAATGAGATCGCTGCCTGCCGCGTATGCGTTGTAGAATTAGAAGGACGTGACCATCTGATCACTGCCTGCAACAATAAGGTAGAAGAAGGCATGGTCGTTTATACTAACAGCCCAAAGGTACGCTTAGACCGCCGTCTTACTGTTCAGCTGATCTTATCCCAGCATGATTGCCGGTGCGCTACCTGTGTAAGAAGCGGCAACTGTTCTCTTCAGAAGATCGCAACGGATCTGAACGTCCAGGATGGTCTTTTTGAGGAACGTCTGGAAAAGCAGCCATGGGATAAAACATTCCCTCTGATCCGTCAATCCGAAAAATGCATTAAATGTATGCGCTGCGTTCAGGTCTGTGACAAGATCCAGGGCTTAAATATCTGGGATCTGGAAGGTACCGGTTCCCGTTCTACTATTAATGTAACCGGAAACCGTAAGATAAATGAAGCAGACTGTTCTCTCTGCGGTCAGTGTATCACCCACTGTCCTGTTGGAGCACTTCATGAGCGTGACGATACAGAAAAATTATGGAGAGCTTTAGCTGATCCTAATAAAACAGTTGTTGTACAGGTTGCTCCTGCTGTCCGTGCTGCATGGGGCGAAGGTCTTGGATTTACACGGGAAGAAGCTACCATTGGAAAGATTTTTGACGCTTTGAAGAAAATGGGAGCTGATTATGTATTTGACTCCTGCTTCACTGCTGACCTTACCATTATGGAAGAAGCAAATGAGTTGTTAGTCCGCCTTGGCAAAGGGGATTTAAAAGACCGTCCAATGTTCACTTCCTGCTGTCCGGGATGGGTACGCTTTGTTAAGAGTGAATTCCCACAGTTTGTAAAACAGTTATCTACTGCCAAATCCCCAATGCAGATGTTTGGTGCTGTAATGAAGAGCTATTTTGCAGAGCAGATCGGCAAAAAGCCGGAAGATATCTTCTCTGTTGCCATTATGCCTTGCCTGGCTAAAAAGGGCGAAGCAAATATGGAGCTGTTCTACAAGGAATATGCAGGTCATGATACAGACTGCGTGATCACTACCCGTGAGCTGATCCGCATGATCAAGGGTTCCAGCATCATTACTGACCGTCTTACTGATATTGAACCGGATCGTATCTTCCACGACGCTTCCGGTGCCGGTGTGATCTTCGGCGCTACAGGCGGTGTTATGGAAGCTGCCCTGCGTACTGCCTACTATGCTATCATGGGCGAAAACTGCGCTCCTGATGCCTTTAAAAATGTACGCGCTTCCTCCCAGGAGACCGGTATTACAGAAGCTGAATTTGAATTAAACGGACAGATCCTGCGTATTGCTGCTGTCAGCGGTCTGGGAAATACCAGAAACCTGTTAAAAGCCATTGAACGCGGTGAAAAGCATTACGAATTTGTAGAAGTTATGGCATGCCCTGGCGGCTGTGTAGGCGGAGGCGGACAGCCTCAGCATGACGGCGTGGAAATGGCCTTTGAACGCGGAAAGAACCTGTATTTCCTGGACGCGAATGCTGATATCCGCCGTTCCCATGAAAATCCTGATGTGAAGGCTCTTTATGACAACTACTTTGAACAGCCATTAAGCCACAAATCCCATATGCTGCTGCATACTGACCATAATAAATGGCAGATGCCTCCAAGCCCTCAGAGAAACCGCAATGGATATGTGATCAATCCTAATGCGAAGCTGCAGGGATAAGATGTGAGATAATGTGAGGTTGGATCCTGTTTCGGAGGAATTCGTGAAAAAAGTTAAAAACCTTCCGGCATTGGAATATTTTCCGTGCCGGAAGGTTTTTTCATATTTATTACATAGTCTATGATACTGCTGATGTACTAGCTCCTACTCCCCATCATCCAACAAATACGGTGTCATCTGGTATACATAGAAATTCAGCCAGTTGGTATACAATGTATTAGAAGTATTTCTCCAAGTAAGTTCCGGTACGGAAAACGGATCATTATCCTCATAATAATTAACCGGAAGAGATGGGTTCAGCCCCTTGTTCAGATCTCTGTGGTATTCGTTATTTAAAGTCATACGGTCATATTCCGGATGGCCCTGGACAAAGATCTGCTTTCCATCACGGCTCATTACCAGAAATATTCCGGCTTCTTCGGACTCTGCCAGAATGACCAGCTCCGGGTGCTTCTCAATATCTTCCCTGCGGACCTCTGTATAACGGGAATGAGGTGCCAGGAAGGTATCATTAAAGCTGCGTACTAACGGCACCTTCCGGTCTGATACTCTGTGCTTATAAATACCGGAAAGTTTCTCTTCTCTCTTATATTTCGGGATGCCATAATGGTAATACAGTCCCGCCTGGGCTCCCCAGCAGATATGGATAGTCGAGGTCACATGTGTTTTACTCCACTCCATGATACCGGAAAGCTCTTTCCAGTAGTTTACCTCTTCAAAGTCCATATTTTCCACAGGCGCACCTGTGATGATCATTCCATCGAATTTTTTCTTTCTGATGCTGTCAAAGGACACATAAAACTTGTTTAAATGACTGGCAGATGTGTTTTTGGACACATGGGTAGACAGCATTAAAAAGGTACAGTCCACCTGCAGCGGTGTATTTGACAGCGCACGCAGCAATTGTGTCTCTGTATCCTCCTTTAAAGGCATGAGATTTAAGATCAGGATCTCCAAAGGTCGGATATCCTGGCTCATAGCCCTGTCTTCATCCATGATAAATATATTTTCTGATTCCAGGATCGCCCTTGCAGGCAGATCCTTCTGTACTTTAATAGGCATATCAGCCTTCCCCCTTTTCCTTCTCCTGAAGCAGTTTCAGGAAATCTTCTTCCGAAAGGATCGGAATCCCCAGTTCCTTTGCCTTTTTATTTTTAGAAGAACTGGATTGTGTATCATTATTGATCAGATACGTGGTTTTTGAGGTAACAGAACCTGTTGCCTTTCCTCCCTTGCTCTCGATCAGTGCCTGCAATTCCTTTCTGTTTGCAAAATGCTCTACAGAGCCTGTGATAACAAAGGTCATTCCTGTGAAAGCAGTACCATTTTCCTCTGCCTGTTCTTTTTCAATGTGAAGCTCCTGCAATAAATGATCTAATACCTCATTGTTCTTTGCAGAAGCAAAGTAATCTACCCATGCCTGAGCCAGTACACTGCCAATGCCATCTACTGCTGTCAGCTCTTCCACGTCGCAGTGACGCATCTGATCCAGATCATAGTTAAAATGACGGCAGAGCATTTTCGCATTTGCAAGACCAATTCCTGCAATTCCCAGACCATATATCAGTCTTGGCAGTGTGGTGTGGGAGGCAGCTTCAATGGAACTAATCAGATTATCATAGGATTTCTGACCAAAGCCTTCCATTTCTGTAATCACTTCTTTATGGTCTGATAAATGGAAAATATCTGCATATTCGTGGATAAAACCGGCACCGATGAATTTCTCCAGAGTTGCTTCTGATAATCCATCTATATTTAAGGCATCACGGCTTACAAACAAAGTAAAGCTTTTGATCTTTTTTGCCTGACATTCTGGATTAGTGCAATATAAACTCTTTACATCATTGGTCTGGCGGATCTGTGTAGCGCCGCCGCATACAGGACAGATCTTAGGAATATCCCTTACACCGCTGCGGGTCAGGTTATCTGCGATCTGTGGGATGATCATATTTGCCTTGTATACCGTGATCTTATCTCCTGCGCCTAACTCCAGCCCTTCCATAATGCTGATATTATGGACGCTGGCGCGACTGACAGTAGTCCCCTCTAACTCAACTGGCTCAAACACAGCCACCGGATTGATCAGACCGGTTCGTGAAGGACTCCATTCAATATAGGATAATGTGGTCTCCCGGATCTCATCCTGCCACTTAAAAGCAATGGCATTTCGCGGGAACTTGGCCGTACGTCCCAGTGAATCACCATAGGCAATATCATCATATAACAGCACCAGGCCATCTGAAGGAATATCATTATGCCCGATCTGCCCTGCAAACCAGGCAACCTTATCCATTAGATCGGCTGCTGTTACTTCTTCGTGATGCACGACCTCAAATCCCTGGTTTTTCAGCCATAAAAATTGCTCTTTTCTGGAATTTTTAAAGTCAACACCTTCTGCCTTAACCAGGGCAAAAGCCTCAAAATGAACACTGCGCTCTGCTGTGATCTTACTGTTTAACTGGCGCACAGAACCGCTGCAAAGGTTTCGCGGGTTTTTATATTTGGCATCTGCATCACCGATCTCATCGTTAATACGTTCAAAATCTGTATAGGTAATGACTGCCTCGCCCCGGATGATCAGCTGCCCCTTATAGGCAATTGCCAGGGGGATGTTGGAAAATGCCCTTGCATTTGGTGTAATAACTTCCCCGATCTCCCCATTTCCCCTGGTAACAGCCTTTACCAGCGTTCCATTTTCATAAGTAAGAACTACCGTAAGGCCATCCATTTTCCAGGATAAAAGGCCTTTCTGGTTTCCTAACCACTGCTGTAAGTCCTCTACACTCTTTGTCTTATCAAGAGACAGCATAGGCTCTTCATGGGTCTCTTTTGGAAGCTCACTTAAAACCTGATAACCTACCTGCTGTGTGGGACTTCCCGACAGGATGATCCCTGTCTTTGCCTCCAGGGCAGACAGCTCATCATACAGCTTATCATATTCAAAATTGCTCATGATCTCCCGGCTTTCCTGATAGTAGGCTTTCGCAGCCTGACGAAGCTGGGGGATCAGTTCTTTCATTCTCCGGATCTCTGTTTCCATTTATTCACCTGATCTTCATTCTTAGAGTGAAAAGCCACATATCGTTTTCCTCTTCTGTCTGACTTAGACAGACTTGTGGAACCTTCCAGCAGTTTTATAAGCCGTTTATATTCTTCCCCGGTGATCTTACGATATTCCCCTGTTTTCAAACCGCCTAACTGGATATTCATAATACGCACCCGCCTAAGAAGATGCACCCGATAACCGCAGGCCTGGCACATCCGCCGGATCTGCCTGTTTAAACCCTGAGTCAGGATAATAGAAAAACGGCGTTCTCCCTGTTTTCGTACTTTACACGGAAGTGTTTTCCGCTCTAATTCCTCTAACCACACGCCTTCTGACATCTGTTTGATAAATTCATCTGTCAGAACCTTATCTACAGTAACGATATATTCTTTTTCATGGGCATTGGTACTGCGCATGATCTTATTTACCAGATCTCCCTGATTCGTCATAAGGATCAGTCCCTCAGACTCTTTATCCAGACGGCCAACAGGGTAAATACGTTCCGGATAAGAAAGCATTTCTACAATATTTTCTGCCCGGTCTTTGTCGGAAGTAGTGCAGACGATCCCTCTTGGTTTATTTACCGCAAGCAGAACAGGGCGGGGAGGTTTTACTTCTCCCCGCCCGCCGTCTGCACCACCTACCGGCTTTCCATCGCATATTACTTTCTGTCCATCTTCTATACGCTGACCCATCTGGGCAGTTTTTCCGTCAACTAAAACTTTGCCTTCACTGATCAGCCGGTCTGCCTCCCGCCTGGAACACACTCCCATGCGGCTAAGCCATTTATTCAGACGTTCTTCCATTTAACTTCCTACGCTTTCTTTACTTCCTACGCTTTCTTTACAGGCTGTGGATCATCAGCGATGAACATGGCATCGCCAAAAGAAAAGAATCTGTATCTTTCCCTGATCGCTTCATTATATGCTGCTAAAATATTCTCTCTTCCTGCTAATGCACTGACTAACATCACCAGTGTAGATTCCGGTAAATGAAAATTGGTGATCAGTGCATCCAGGATTTTAAACTTATATCCCGGATAAATGAAAATATCAGTCCAGCCTGTTTTTGCCTGTAAAATACCATCCTCTGTGGAGGCAGATTCTACTGTACGGCAGCTGGTGGTTCCCACACAGATCACCCGGCCTCCTGCTGCTTTTGTTTCATTTACTTTTTTTGCCTCTGCCTCATCTACTACATAAAATTCAGAGTGCATATGGTGGTCTAATACATTTTCCACCTTTACAGGGCGGAAGGTACCAAGACCTACATGTAAGGTAACATGAGCGATCTTCACACCCATATCCTCAATCTGCTTTAACAGTTCTTTTGTAAAGTGAAGTCCGGCTGTAGGCGCTGCTGCAGAACCCTCATGAACTGCATAAACAGTCTGATAGCGGTTCTTATCCTTTAACTGGTGTGTAATGTATGGAGGAAGTGGCATCTGACCTAAACGGTCTAATATCTCTTCAAAAATGCCTTCGTATGAGAACTGGATCAGTCTGTTTCCATCATCTACTGTCTCAATAACAGTTCCTGTAAGGATACCGTCACCAAAATCAATGACAGTTCCTGGTTTTGCCTTCTTTCCCGGCTTTACCAGAGTCTCCCAAATATCATTTTCACGGCGCTTTAATAAAAGCACCTCTATTTTTGCTCCTGTATCCTTTTTTACGCCAAATAATCTTGCCGGGATAACCTTTGTATCATTGATCACAAGACAATCTCCTGATCTTAAATACTCTACAATATCCTTAAAGATCCTGTGCTGTGTCTTGCCTGTCTTCTTGTCCAGTACTAAAAGCCTGGAAGAAGAACGATCCTCCAAAGGATCCTGTGCGATCAGTTCCTGTGGCAGGTCAAAATTAAAATCTTTTACATTCATTTTTCTGTTACTTCCTTTAATTTTTCTTACTGCATATTTTCTTACTGTATAGCTACAGCTGCATCAGAGTTATCCCCTGCTGCTTCTGTCTGGGTTTCTTCTGTTCCTTCTGCCGGTGTCTCACCTGTGGTCCCTTCTGCAGCATCTGCACCTGTAGTTTCTTCACCTGTACCAGAAGAAGCATCTGTACCATCACCGATCATAACCTGGCTGTCTGCATTTTCCTCATCTTCAGAAGTGCTTACTACTGCACCATTGCTCAGATCCTTATAAATACCGGCTAAAAGGCTGTCGGATTCAATAGCCTGTTTTAAGCGTTCATTGACCTGGGTCGATAAAAGGCGTACATCCTCTGTCTGGTTCTGGCTGGCAACATAATCCGCCTCATCACCCAAAACATTTTCACGGATAATATAATCGCCGTTATCATTTTTCACTACATAACACCACATAAGACCAGGTGCCAGAGTGTCCACTCTTCTGAATTTTACATCATAGGTCACATATACCACATATGAATCATCTGTCATTCCCGCTTTTGTATAACAGGTGATATCCTGATAGTCCTCGATATAAACAGCTTCATCTTTTAACTGCTGCTTTCTCTCCTCTATACGGTCATCCTCTTCTTTTCCAAATACCTTATAAAGCATCTGGGCATCCTGATCCACTTTTGCCTGAAAATAAGTGCTAATCAGCTCATTGACCTGGGGATTTGCGTCCTTTTGGAGTTCATACGCAGAAAAATCCTGATTATATTCATTGTTATCCGGTTCAATAGATGCATCATCCGTACTGCTTTCTGTATCTCCTTCTATAGAAATATCTGAAGCTTCAGATACTGTGGTATCCTCTGTATTTTTACTGCTTCCCGGTTTCTTATCCATGACCAGGATCACAATCAGCAGTACCAACACTATTGCTGCCGGGATTGCCAGCAATCTGGCATACTTAGTTTTATCATCAGACCTTCTTCCAGGTTTTTTTCTTCCTCGAACAGTTTGTTTCATATTCTATTCTTCCTCCATTATCTGCCACTACTCCGCTCTATTCTAGCAAAAAGCAAACCAAAATGCAATACAGCGAAAATCAGCGGATACATAAAAAAACTTCCCTATCCTAAGGGACAAGCCCAGTTTTAACAGGATACGGAAGTTTTTAATATTGCGGAAGAAAACATTCGTAATCCACTCATTTTTCTTCAAAAAATGGCTCCTTACTCATGTTTTGACCCTGGTACATCATTTTATTTCAGTGTCAGGTCTCCTTCTTTGACCCAGCCGATCTTCTTTAAGAACATATTAATGACCGGGCAGATCACTGCCGGAAAGATGATGGATACAAGAAGCAGTCCGGCCCAGTCGCCTGTTGTGATCACTGCCTTTGTTCCTTCAGAAACATCTTTGACCCAGCCTGTATATACACCGATCTGGCCAACCAGACCGCAGGTGCCCATACCGGAAGAAACAGCAGCACCATTCATTTCCATATGGAAAAGGCAGGTGGCAACAGGTCCTGTAATAGCAGAGGTAACAATAGGCGCGATCCAGATCTTTGGATTTTTTACAATATTTCCCATCTGAAGCATGGATGTTCCGATTCCCTGGGATACCAGGCCGCCCCATTTATTCTCCGGGAAAGACATAACTGCAAAACCTACCATCTGGGCACAGCAGCCTGCTACTGCTGCTCCTCCTGCCAGTCCTGTAAGTCCTAAGGCTGCACAGATCGCAGCAGAAGAAATAGGAAGTGTCAGTGCGATACCAACAAATACAGAAACTAAAATTCCCATTAAAAATGGCTGAAGCTCTGTTGCCCACATGATCACACTTCCCACTTTCATGGCTGCCTTTCCAAGCGCTGGCGCTAAAAGTGCAGATAATGCAATTCCCACACCAATGGTAACAAGAGGCGTAACAAGGATATCTACCTTTGTTTCTTTAGAAACTGCCTTTCCTGCCTCAGAAGCAAGAACTGCAACAAAAAGGACTGCCAGAGGACCACCTGCACCGCCAAGGGCATTGGACGCAAATCCTACTGTAATCAGAGAGAATAATACTAACGGTGGGCAATGAAGTGCATAGCCGATAGCCACTGCCATAGCAGGACCGCTCATAGCAGATGCTAAACCGCCTACTGTATAGGCTGTGTCATTAACAGTTGCCACTGTCATGGTTAAGAACGGGATATGAAGCTGGGTTCCCAGTGTATTGATAATGGTTCCGATCAAAAGGGAACAGAACAGTCCCTGTGCCATTGCACCAAGGGCATCAATGCCGTATCGTTTCACACTGATCTCAATGTCTTTCCGGTGCAGAAAAGCTTTTACATTTTCCATAATACCTCCATAGCTTATAACTGATTTATTTTTTCATAAGATATTAACATGATGTAAGTGCGGGAATTGCATAGCAATGGAGCAATCCGGTTACATCAGTGAGTGGCAAAATTTACTTTTGACACTCACATCATTAACATCTTCGCAATTCTAACTCTTTTTCTTTGTCTTGTCAATCACTATTGTCATGTGACAAGACAGTTATTGGCACCAAAAAGCCAGGAGATAATCTCCTGGCTCTCTGGTGTAATGCGAATAGGATTTCATTGTTTGTCTGCCGGAAAGCCTCCCGGACAGCTTGAATAGATTTTAGCATACATTTCATATAAATGCAACTCATATTTAACAAAACAAGGCCTTATAGGGAATTTTTGTAACTTTTATGTAAAATTTCACCCTGCAAATATGAGTCCATCCAGTACACTTTCAAGTTCTTCTCCATTTATTTTCTGTGGCCAGTCGCTGTTATACATAGATACCTTTCCGTACTGATCCCCATCATAACGAAAGATAACGTAACTTTCATTATCTGTCATGTAAAAATACAGTTTTGTTCCCACAGGGATCACTTCTGTTTTTCCATTTTCCCTTCCAGAGGCATCTGTCTTTTTTACAGTCAGTGCCTTTTTTACTGTAACCACTATTTCTGCCGGTCCTGCCACATAAGGATCGCTGCTTTCTAAAAGTCCAGAGCTTCCTACATGATAATGTCTGCTGCCGGAATAGGTACTGAATGCATTCATAGTCTTTTCAAGGTAAAGAGCACCTGGATCATTGTATGCAGCCACATCCTCGCTGTTGGTAAAAAGACTGTCCTCATTATAATTATACTCATATCGTATCAGTGCTGGAGTTCCCTCTACATATCCCAGATCACGGATCTGCCCATTTGTGATCTCATACACATTATCCGCAGTCCAGTCATTTTCTGAATGTGTGAAAACATGAAGAAAATGCCTGTTTCCAGTCTTCACATAATATGCCTCCATGGTGAAATAATACATATCATCAAAGACACGGCTTGTAACCTGTCCATTTTCATCCTGGATCTGTATGCGAAGGGCACTGTTTGCATAATCATCTGTTCCATCCGGATAGACACTTACATCTGAAAAGCTGCCATCATTGTAAATATCTGCACTGTAATCTGCATAAATCCCAATCTTTACAGAGTAATCTGATGGCCCCATCTTATACTCTTCTTTTACGGCATCCGGATATTTTTCAAAAGGAAGGCTGACGCTGACAATGCCTAATGCCCAGGAACCGATATTATAGGGATTATAATAAATATTCAACCGGTCCGCACCAAGACTCCAGGCAACGGCACCTGACTGATCCTTAGAATCCACATATTCAAAAAATGTATCTGCATCTTCTTCAGGAGTATTATTCTCCACCAGCCCGTCTTCGCTGGCATACTTATTTTTTAATTCCTGTATGATCCCGGCTTTTACACTTTCTTCACCTGTGATCACATCATAAAGATCCAGCTTTTTTCCTGTTTTAGTATCAAAGGTAAAACCAGCATAGGAATGATACCCATGTGCTCCACCGTAATAATCATCATAAAACTGTTCGTAGCTGACCACATTTTCATCTGCACGAAGGACATACGGTGCATATTCAGCTATTAACTGCATATTATCATCCCCCTGCATATACTCCACCATTTCCTCTGCCGATTCTTTCAGGTTGTTCAGATCTTCCTGTGTACTCTTTTTTAATGTGTCATACTCCAGGGTCAGCGCCTGATTCAGTTCCGGATAAGCCGCTGCTTCCTCATCACTTAATACCAGTCCTCCTGTTTTCAGGCTATAATTTATCTGGACACTGCCATCTGCACTGTTTACATATCCGCTTACACTGTCTGTGTGGATATAGGGATGTAGCACTTTCTTTTCTGTTTCCTCTTTTTCAATTTGTTCTTTGGATGTATCCTTTTCTTCCTTGTTTTCCTTTACTGTTGTCTGTGCAGTATCTTCTTTTGAAGTCTGATGGCAGCCAGCTGCTGTCAATGCCATAATAACAGCAAGTCCTGCTGCCGCTATTCTTTTCTTTTTCATATCTTTTCTCCCATTTTCAAATTGACTCTTGAAGTTTTGGTAAAAATATAGTATGATACTAGAGATGCGTTTGTAGCTCAGTGGATAGAGCAGTGGCCTCCGGAGCCGCGTGCGGAGGTTCGATTCCTCTCAGACGCATTCTTTTTATGCCATCTTCACTAAAAATAAATTATGAAAAAAATTATGCGAAATGCTTGTGAATCCCTTATATTTCCAGGATTTACGGGCGTTTTTTTATTGCCTGTCCATATTTTTTACTGATTTACCGAAAAACTGATTTTTACTTATTTTTACTGGTTTCTCCTGTTTTTATTGGGTCAAATTTGTGGTCAAAATTTGGGTCAAGTTGTGGTCAAATTCATTGTTATTTAGATTGATGGAATCATCTGCATCACCTGCTGCTTCTGTTCCTCAACAATGTGAATATACGTGTTATACGTTGTTGTGATATCCCGGTGTCCCAGCAGCTTACTCACTACGGTAATATCAATCCCTGCCATCAGCATACGGGAAGCAAATGTGTGACGTAAGCCATGCACTCCGATATGATGTGCACCAATCGCACCTAACGCATAATCCAAAGACCGGAATAAAGATCGTTCTGAAATTCTCTCCCCTGTCTCTGTTGATATCACATGGGTGGTGTCAATATGCATCTGCTCATTATAAGACTGGATCTGATGCAATGCCTCTACCGCTTTATCATTTAACGGGATTGTCCGGCGGCCTGCTGCCGTTTTGGTCTCACTGACCAGTTTCTGGCGTTTTCCAGGATTTTCTTCCTTGTCACGCTGCTTTACCAGTGTAAAATTTTTGGTAACCCGGCATTCCCGCTTTTCGAAGTCGATGTCTGACCACTCCAAGGCGATTGCCTCCCCACAGCGTAAGCCTGTATTTAAAATAAAAATATAGGCCGGAAGGTGCTTGTAAAACCGATTGCCGCTATTGCGAATCTGATCACTAAACTGATAAAGTCTCTCAATCTCCTTGCTGCTCAGAATCTCCGTCTCTTTGCGTTTTACCGCTACATGCTCCTCTTTTGGAAGGATTACACTCTTACACGGGTTCATTGCTACAATCTGGTTACACTCCAAATGGTTAAAAAGAGCATTCAGAAACTGATAAATCTTTTTGATGTAAGATAAGCTCAGTTCCTGGGCCTTCTCATTAATCAGCATCTGGACATCATCGCTGCTAATCTGGTTAACCGGAATACTGCCTAATTTAGGGTCAATATGGTTAACATAAGTTGACTCCAGCCGATCTCTGGAATTGCCTCGCAAATTTGGAAATTTGTAAAGCTTTATCCATTTCCAGGCATATACCGATAATGGCGTTTTGTCAGCTTCCATTACATATTTTTTGCGGTTCTCCTGGTACTGCTTGATGAGCTTCTTTAACTCCTTTTCGCTTTTAGCATAAAAGCTCTTATACTTATACTTGCCCTCGACAAGCCCTAAGCTAATGCGATACTCCCAGCGGCCATCCTCCCGGACACGAATTGTTCCCTCTCCATCATAGCGTTTTGCCTTTGTCGCTGTATTTGCAGTTGTATTTGGTTTTTTCATCGTCATTTTTCCTTCCTTTTCTCCGGAAAAATGCCGTATCTCCATTGACCACTGTACTTTGTTGATCATGGTTATTATAGCATTTTCCTTCAAAGATCATCAATACCTATATCTTAAAAGTCTATCACTTTTCCGGCATTGTTTCGCATCCAGCGATCGAAGGCTTCCTTACTTATGTAATATCTGCCACCGACCTTTACCGTTGGCAGCAAACCCGACAGTAAAAAACGATGCATTTTGTCACGGCCAAAACCAAATAACTGTTGTAAATCCTCTTGGTTGTAGTAATCATTTATCTTTCGCTCTTGATTCATATACCTTTCTTCTGGTGGCTGACTGCTCAGTGTCAGCCACCAACACATCACTCCTTATATTAGTCTACATTGCCATAGATTAATTCGTGGGCTTCTTTTTCCTCATAATATTCACAGGCCCACTCATACGCTCTCTCGTGACTACCCAAGATGCATATCCCGGTACCACCGCTCACGCTGCCGTAGTCATCACGTGTAGCAAGATCTGTCTTGGCACCGCCCTCACATAATAACCAGTACTCGTCTGTGTCCTTAGTTTTGTACAACGTCTCTGAAAAAAATTCAAATCCGCGTCCATCATCGAAGTGCTCTGCGATCCTAATTGATGTAGATGTAGCATAATCGTACTCTAATGTCATAATTTTTTAGCTCCTATTCTTGTTTTTCCGGTGGCGGTTATTATCACCTCCATCTGATGTCATGATTATACATCTGTTTTATCATTGCTTTACATCCCCCATTTTGCGGTAAAAACCTGCATTTTGATACTTGTTTTTTATATCTAAATATGATATAATTATATATTTATATTTTAGCTAACAAAATAATGCAATCCCTGTTTCTTTTATGGTAAGGTTGTCAACGTATTAAAAAATAGAAATTGTGCTTGTTTTACTCAAAAAAATGTGGTATAATATATTTAGTCAAGTATTTTATGTTCACGGAATTCAAGGTTCAATTATTTTTGTTTAATAGTTGAACCTTTTTTGTCTGAAAATTTCTTATAAAATCGCAATATCTTCTCAATATTCGTAAATTCCAAAATAGTAGTTGGTCAATTTAATTTGACTGAACAAATACAACAGCTACATGCCAACCATAAGGAGCTTTTTATGAAATATACAAACGGCATGTATTTATTTTTATCTCTTATCTTTACTGCAACAACTAAACTGCAATCGTTTTTAATGGATCGTGCAAAAACTAAACACTGGGATATCACAACCATCGCAACCAAACTCGACATCTCCGACGAGCGATATGTACAATTACGTGATGTACGAGATCCTTGGGAGCAATTAGAGATGCTTATCTATCTATCTCAACATTGCAATGTCAACAATGTATTTGTCAAAGAAGCATTAGACTCTTGGCATAATTACTTTATCGAGGCTTTAATTTATGGCCAAATGCCAGTCTTACCTATGCCTCTTAAATCTGCACCAGACTCTGTACCAACAGCGTTGCAGCGGTTATGCAGCCAGGGCCGGGTCAAACCCTTACTGTATGCTACATTGGCCACTTTGGCTGCTTTAGATGCAAATACATCTACTCTCAAGATTACACTAATGTCATCACCCAGCACTTATGATGCCAATGAAACCCGCTGCACTGATGCCAATATCGCTAATGTAACCTCGATCAGGATTGATGGCCGCATCATGCTATAACTTGTAACTCGCTAACAATCATGTAGCTTATGAGTAATAATCTATACTTATTACAGTATATAAGAAAATGCAATGATAGTAAAAAAGAAGCGAGAGGTACAACAATAATATCAAGTATCTCTCGCTTCTTTATATAATTTTGATTATTTTTATCTCTAACGTATCATATTTATATACTCAAGCCACCACTTTCCAACTTGTGAAATCTTTTCATTCTTCAATAATGTAATGCTGAATCGCATATTCCAGAAATATGTTCACAATTTCATTGCGGCTGTATCCAGAAGCTTCCGCAATTTCATCCAAAGATTTCACAAGTTCTTTCTTTACTCTGACCGAGAATACCTTATATCCATCCTCTCCACGAACTTTCCTTATAATCAATTTATCATCCATAAAATATGTCCTCCTAACATATTTTAGGTTTGATTCTCTAATATTTATATGTTAGAATATATGTTATAAAATATGTTTAAAATAATGTTATATC
This sequence comes from Lachnospiraceae bacterium, assembly GCA_025758065.1. Lineage (NCBI taxonomy): Bacteria > Bacillati > Bacillota > Clostridia > Lachnospirales > Lachnospiraceae > Lachnospiraceae bacterium. The sequence goes on along the minus strand of CP107199.1, from coordinate 2,771,038 downwards.
AGACATTTTTAGTTATTTAAGGAGAATACATTATGAAAAAAATTAAAAGCAAAGTTATGAGAATCCTGTCTGGTACATTGGCTGCTTCTATGTTGTTTGTAACACCTGTCTTTGCAGGAGAGTGGAAACAGGAAGGTTCATCTTGGAAATATCAGAATGATGATGGTTCTTTTACTACAAACAACTGGCAGTGGATTAACGGGAAATCATACTGTTTTGACGCTAATGGTATAATGTATGCAAATACAACCACCCCAGACGGCTATACCGTAAATGCAGATGGTGCGTGGACTGTAAATGGTGTTGTTCAGACACAGACAAGTGCTAATTCTTCCACCAATAATTCAACTTCAAATGAGCAGTATCCATTGGCTCATTTGAAAAAGTATCTTGTGATAGGAAATGACGGCTACCTTGATCTTAAATGGAGCAGCCAGAATATTTATTTATCTAATCCTTCTGTTCAGAATTATTTTATTTATGCAAAAGAGCAGGCTATTAAAGATAAGGATATTTTTGAAATGGTTACTGGTATGCAAGGTTCTGCTATAATTGCGATTGCGAAATTAGCTGGTATGCCTATTAGCGGATATGAACAGTTTGAAAACGATCCAATGGTTCTCGGAATCGAAAATGAATTGCGGAGTTTCTTGAATAGTTTTGATTGGAAAAATGCTTCTGATTACGAAAAAGCAGTTGCGATTGCAAAAAAAATTAATGAAGCAGAATATGATAATAATGGTGAAAATGTTCATCTTCCATATGGTTGCTTAGTTGAAAAAAAATCTGCCTGTGATGGTTTTACAAATACTGCCGAACTTCTCGGAATGTGTGTAGGCTTGCCTACTTCCGGCGTTGAATTATTGTTCTCTGCTCATGCATTTCCGGTTTATTGCATTGACGGTGTTTGGTTTGCACACGAACCTACCAGCCATAACACAGATTTTGAATTATACGACTATCATAATGCTGCACAGTTAGTTGGGGATTCTGTTTTTAATACTGCTTTTGGAGACTATTGCATTGGTACTGGATATGAAGTTCCATCCACCGAAAATGCGAAATCCATGTTTTCAAATCTTCCTTACTTTGTTGATTCAAAAGGTACATTTAATTTATATTTTAATAATCATAACCACCCGTCCAACGGGTGGTTTGCACTAGGGCTATAAGCCCTTGTTACTAGGCCAGCGTCTCAAGGCGCTGGCTTTCTCTTTAGACTGTGGGAATTCTGTTTACACAGCCTTCCCACAGCTCCGTTCAAGCCATATTGCTCTTGACTCGTCGCTACCCCTTAAAGGGTATTGTTACTACTTGGCATTAACCCTTAAAAGGGTCTTCATATTCCTTTACACTTAGCTTATCCATTGCTATATCATGCTTTTCCTGCTCTTGGATATATTTTTTTATTGTAGCCTCATTTAATCCTACTGTGCTAACATAATATCCTTCTGCCCAGAAATGACGATTTCCAAATTTATACTTTAAATTTGCGTGTTTATCGAATATCATAAGCGCACTTTTCCCTTTTAAATATCCCATGAATGATGATACACTTATCTTTGGCGGAATACTTACTAACATATGGATATGATCTGGCATTAGATGACCCTCAATAATTTCAACACCTTTATAACTACACAATTGTTTTATAATATCTCTTATATCCGCTTTGTATTGATTGTAAATTATTTTTCGTCTATACTTAGGTGTGAAGACGATATGATATTTGCACATCCATTTCATATGCGCAAGTGAATTTTCTTTCTTCGCCATAAATTACCTTTCCTTTCTGCAATACAGCCTGAACAACTCTATTGTAAACGGAAAGGTGATTTTTTGTATAACAATCGACGCGCACCCGCATAGCGGGTGGTTTATTGTTTCGCCCATCTCCATTTTTCGGAACAACGAAAAACTCCAATGGGCTCAACAGACTAAAGTCCATAATTAAAAAAGAGAAAAGAGCAATGAACTATGTTCACTGCTCTTTTCTCTTTAATATTTGGCATATTCTTATTCTTGTACAATAATCTCGTATCCCAATCTTTCAGCAAATCGTACTCCATCAAAGGTAGCCTGGATCACTTTCTCCTTTTTGCCATTTTCTGTATTCTCTCCGATTTTCAGTCTTATACATTCTGGCATATCATAGAATACCTTTTCCGCCTTTCTGTTTCCGGTTCTCGGAAATGCTTCAAGGACAATAACACCAGGATTAAAGGTACTTTTAAACTGTATTTGAATAGTTAAGGCTTAACCACAAAAGAACAGTAGGTGTACTTGATTACACTCACTGCTCTTTTCATAAACGTATCAATATGCCAATATTTTTATAAGCCAGTCTTCCTACCTTCATTTTCTCTCCATTCAAATATATGTGGCATAGTTCCACAAAATATGTTATTCTATACCTGCTGCCGAGCCTCCAGCAGAAAGGAGGTGAATGCCTTATGGCAGAATTGTCCATCACTTTTCTTGTCTCTGTTTTAGCAGGAGTAGTTAGCCACTACATATGCAAATGGCTGGACAGAGATAAATAGGCAGCAACAGCCTAAACGGAGTAGTTCACCGTAACGAATAGAAAACCCCAGAGGTGGCCGCCTCTGGGGTTTTCGTTTTTGCCTTATGGAAGTCCATCACATTCCTTAGCTGTCTATATCATATTCTATTTTGTTCCGTTTGTCAATATTCCTCTCAAATCTTCTATCCCATAAGCAGATTCACTTTTACGCTGACCTTCACATCTTTTCCAGACTGGTTCAGTTTCTGGGCCACACAAAGGCGGTGACGGCCATCGGAACAGCCAATATGTCCATCCCGGCAGTAAAAAATATCAACCGGACGCTCAAATTTCCCCGCAATCAGCATTTTGGCAAGATTCACACAATATGCCGCTTCAAACTCCTCCGGTCTGTTGTCTTTCTTCAAACTGTCCATAAAATAAATATCCATCAATGACAATCCTTCGATTGGACACACCCCACTATGCTTTTGACAACACTCATTTCTATGAAAGCAGAATCGGAAATAATCTCCCTTCTCCGGCATAAACTTCCCATCTTTGATAAAATATGGCTGCTCTCTTTTACGCATTTTTAAAGTCCTCCTTAAAATAATATGCTTTTTTCACCCTGCAAAATCCATACGGCGATAACAGCAGTGCTTCATCTCCCAGGTTCTGCAATGCCTCCGGCCGGATAATATGTGTCAATCGCTTGCTCCGGCCACTGCTAGGCTGCTGCCCGCCAAATAATCCACCAGTATGCACCGTTACATCTGTCTGGTAATGCTGACCAACCATATCGGAGATTTCTCTTGCCGTTGCCGGGTCCATGACAGACAGGATCAATTTATACGCTGCGTTATCGGTAATGATTTTTCTTTCCGTCTGACCATAAACCTTATCTAACTGACTGTAAGACTGCATCAGCAGGCATACCGTACATCCTTTGCTTCGCAGGGTTGCCATACCGTCAATGACTGCTCTGGCTTTTCCCAACTGCGGAAACTCATCCAACAAAACCAGTGTCTGTACCTTGCCATCCTCTGGGAACGAAGTCATAGCATGTAAAAACTGATTGATCATCATGGATGTAAAGGCTTTCCAGTTTTTTAATCTGGCTTCTGGAATCTCCAAAAAAATCTGCTGCCCCTGCAACAACAATTCCGGCTTTATGGTCTTTTTTCTCGTCAACATTCTCTGGATTGCCGGGTCAGTAGCAAATAACTCTATGGCGTTCAGCACGTTTTGGATGATCGAGGTTTTCGTTTTGTCTGATGCCTCCCGGATATGCCGTATATGCTTTATGGCCTCCGTGCAACTAGATGACATAATTCTGTCCATAAATACATCCATGTCTCTCTCATAAATCTCTTTATTGATTGCAACAAAAGACATGCAGTTATAATAAGCCCATGTATATGCCCCAGCCAGATAACGTCTGGCAGCATTATCCCAAAATGGTTCCTCAATATTCGGGTTTTCCGGAATAATGGAATACAAAATATCGTTTAAAACATGGGTAAATTCGTCATGCGGCACCAGACGGAGCATCTCAAATGGATCATACCCATAGCTGTTATTGTCAGAAGGATCAACTACACACCGTCCATATCGGTGCGGTGCGTTTTTTAGCAGCTCTCCTTTGATATCAATCGCAAACACCGCACCAGTCCACATATGCAGAGTTGGGATTGCCACTGCACTCGATTTTCCGCTTCCTGGTGTACCAATACAGATAATATGTCCATCCAGTGTCTGCTGCTTGCCGATATATTTTAATCCATATTTTCCAAATACAAACCCCGGATTGTCTTCCAGATATAACCTGGAATTCGGTGCCGGACGCAATTCTCTGCGTTCTACTAATGGCAGTCTGCGTTCTTCTCGCTTTTGGGAGTCCAAAAGTGTCTTTATATCAAACGATCTTTCCCCCGCTATGTAATTTTTGATATTTTGCACCGTAACAATCCCCGATGGGATGATGCATAATGCATCCAAAAAATCATTTGCTTTGATTTTTGTTGGGATTAACAGAATCCTATAGATGACCATCAGAGCCGCAGCAATCCAGAGTCCGGTAAACTCCGTAATTGTCTTTGCGTAATCCAGCCATTTGTCTTTCTTTTTAGTACTTGAGCGTAAGGGCTCCACCTTTGGTGCATCTTCCTCTTTCTGTGGCTCCTGTTCAAACTCGTGATCCCGGTTTTCTTCCCATTCGTTTAACAAATTTTTATGGTCTCTTTCTTTTTCCTCGTCCAATCTGGCCTGCATCGTCAGTCTTTTCCGCCTGTCACGGAGGCTCTCCTGCTCTTTGGTCAATGGCTCAAAATTCTCTGGATTCGGAATAAACGGCTCTTTATCGCTCATATTCCATGCTCCTTTCTTTTTCCCGCCGCATCAACGATAATGCGTGCAGCTTCTCTTGATTTTTCTCTTTCTGCTGCAAATAATGCTCGATCGTGTCTTTTGTATACAGGTCTCCCAGTCTGCGTTCATGGCATGGCTTTGCCTTCCTGGAATCCCTGCACTCATGCTCCTCTTTCTGATTGCCAGAATTGCTACGGTCAAATTCCTGCGGAATATAACGGTATGCACCTTTATGTTCTTCTACCTTTACTTGATAACGATTCCACATGATTTCCTGAAACTGAGCTGGATTTTCTGCGTATTCCTTTGCCGACTCAATCTGTCCTCGCAGACGGTCTTTCCAACTGATCTCGCCTTTGGCAATCAATGCCATTTCGCATCTGGTCAGACGTTCCTGGGCTTTATTTCTGGTATTGACCAGGCTGTGTTCATATCCATACGCTTTACAGATCTGATTACCACGATCCATCAGCTCTTTTCGCAGCCCCGCCGTAGACTGGAAGCTGTGTCCCACCTTGACATGCTGTTCCTTATTTGCTCTATAACTGACATTATTAATCACGACATGAGCATGTAAATGATCTGGACGATCCGTATGGACAGCCAAATACCACTGATAATTGTCAATCTTGGTATCCCTGCACAACTGGGCTGCCATGTCCCGCACTTCTTCCGGACTGATCTTTTCCAGCGTGGTATTATAGCTGATGATCATATGGTAATAACTGCGGTTTCCTGCATCCGTAGGTTTGTCAAAATATTCTGCGATCGCCTTAAAATCCTGTTCAGCCGTGTCCTTGCTGCATCCAGATGTTTCAATAAGAGTTTCTGCAACCGTTCCTTCCCGGCTGACATAGTTGATAATTGCTGACACATCCCTTTTGCTTGGGTATATCTTAATAATAGGCATGTCATACCACCGCCTTTTCCTGCATCCCCTTTAATTCCATACGGATTTTTTCCAGACTTTCCGCGACCTCTCTTAATGCTGATTCTGATGGTGGGACACGATACATGTGTGACTGGTGGGTTAACTGGTTTAAATTTACCCCAATTCTCCGCACCTCCAAAACTAACTCCGGCAGTCCCTCGTAAATATATACATTGCCCTGCATAGCACAGACACGCATATACTCTGACACGGAAATACCGCTTTTCTGGCATTTTTGTCTAATCTGATTTCGCTGGGTCGGTGATACCTTGATCCCGATAAAATCATTTTTTGATTCTCTTTTCACTTCTATTTCAACCTCCTTCCGTGAGGCGTGAGTGAGGGTGGGTTCCATAGGGCGGGCTTCCCGCCCTTGGCCAGATGGTCAACGGTTTAACCGTTGACGTATCTGGCCTGCCACCGCAAATGTCAGATGCCCCATAAAAGCAACTGATATTTCAAGGTGGCTCTCCGGAGTTTCCCATAGTTAAAGATACCACACCCAATATCACAAACTCACGCTTAAACAATATTCCTTAGTCAACCACATACAATAACAAATACAAAAAAGCTGGAAGCAGGCTTAATTTTGCTCCCGGCTTTTCTTTATTGTTTTGATGAAGTCGTTCAATGATACTTGTTTTTGCTATCTGCTTACATAATGTGCATACTTGTCACTTGTGTTCTGATATATCTGTCCCTCTTATTGCCTAAACTCATATTAAGGGTGCGTCACAAGGTAGACTGCCACAAACGCCTTGAACACCCACTTCCGTCATAAGCTGCTTTCCCAATTTCTGATAGTTCAGCCCATGCGAAAGCTCCCGCCCCCTTGTTTCGGACGTGTTAAAGCTGTCTATCGTTTCTTTTCCTAAAATTTCCGATATTTCTTTAAGGGTGGTTTTCTCCTTGCCGCCCAAGAAAAGCGTGGTGTCGCAGTTGCCGACTATGGTATCGGCGTTGTCTTTGTAAATGGCTTTTAGCTGTGACTGGCTCTGCAAGATGATTGACGCGGATATTTCCCGGCTCCGTATCGTTGCAATGAGCTTTTCAAACTTTGGTATCTGCCCGATATTCGCAAATTCATCAAGTAAGCACCTAACATGGACGGGAAGCCGCCCGCCGTATTCATCATCTGCCTTGTCACAAAGCAAGTTGAATAGCTGTGTGTAAAGGATTGAAACGACAAAGTTAAAAGTGTCGTCGGTGTCGCTGATGATGACGAAAAGGGCGGTCTTTCTGTCGCCTATGGTGTCAAGCTCCATTTCGTCGGTTTCCATAAGCTCCCGCAGCTCCTTAATGTCGAATGGGGCTAACCTCGCGCCGCATGAGATAAGTATGCTTTTTGCGGTCTTGCCCGCCGCAAGTTTGTATTTTTTGTACTGCTTGACTGCAAAATGTTCCGGGTCTTTTTCTTCCAGACGTTCAAACATGAGGTCAACCGGGTTCTGGAAATCCTCGTCGTCCTCGCGGGCTTCCGACGCATTTATCATCTCAAGCAGCGTCGTGAAGTTCTTCTCGTCCTCCGGGGCTTCATACCAGATGTAGCCGATTAGCGCGGTGTAGTAGAGCTTTTCCGCTTTCACCCAGAAATCCTCGCCGGATTTTTCCCCGTCGCCTTTGGTGTTGGCGATAATGGTATTGACTAACTTCAAAATGTCCTTTTCGCTCCGCAGATAGGCAAAGGGATTGTATTTCATGGATTTTTTGAAGTTAATCGTATTTAGCACTTTGATACGGTATTTGTACCGCTGTAACATTTTCCCGGTTTCCAAAATCAGTGTTCCTTTCGGGTCAGTGACGATATACGACGTTGGAAAATCCTTTGACGTACATTGCATGAGCGACGGTTTCACAAAGAACCGGGTCTTGCCGCTGCCGGAACCGCCGATTACAAGGATATTTTTGTTTCTTGCGTATTTCGGCTGCTTCGGGCGGCTGTTCATGGTGAGCCGTTCCGTCTGCGTTAAGGGGATATTGTTCTCAAATACCGGGTCGGTGTACGGCTTTATGTCGTCAGCCCCGCCCCAACGCGCCGAACCGTATTCTGTCCCGCGGCGGTATTTCTTCGCGTTCTTGCCTTTGGTGTAGATAATCAGCCGGACAATGACCGCCCCCGCAATGCCTAAAGCTAAGTCTGCCGGGTGGAAGCTCGGCGCGATACTGGAAAAGGCGGCGGTAAAACCGTCCCCAAGATGTAGCAGCTTTGCGCTTGCGTCCGCGCCGGGGGAGAGCCGGACAGCCGCGCCCACTTTATCAAAGAGCCAGACAAAGAGCAGATACGGGAGATTTAGGATAAGCAGCTTCTTGATTTCCGGCTTCATAGCGATACCTCCCTGTCCTTGTTCTTGACCTTTGCCCGTTCCGCGTTTCTGCCCTGTGCAGCTTCTTTGAGGGTAGAGAGCAGCTTTCGGATTGAGGGCTTTTTCTCCTGTGTCAGCTTTTTTGCGGAAAATTCCTTAAAGGCTGCGGTCAGTACGTCCGCGTCCCGCCCCTTGAAGAAAACCAGATAGCGGGGCGGGCTTTCCGTCGCGTCCTTTTTCAGCGCAAAGTCGATACCGTACTTTTTCGCCGTACTCTCAAAGGCTTTGATATTGCCCTCGGTAATCTCAATGTTGGAAACGCCCGCGTTCTGCTTCATAAGCTGCTTTAAGCTCTGCTTGCCCTGTGGCGGTTTTGCAAGCTGCTTTTTGCCCTTTGACAGTATGGCTTTCATTGCCTTTTGGAGCGTCTGCGCGGTCAGCTTCCCGGTCTTGATGTAAAGGGCTATGGTCTTTTCGTTTACTTCGTCCTGCAATTTGTCGCGTCCTCCTTTCGCGTTTCTTTATGGGGCGGCGGTCAGATACGCACCCGCAGCCCGTTCAAGTCCTCGGCTCTGATACCCACAAGATACCAGTTGTCGCCGTACTCAATGATGGTGTATAAATAAAGTTGACAGCCTATTCTCAAGGATTTCATAGTATAATCAAGAGAATAAGGAGGTGCCCAACTATGGCACGAAGTCAACGTAAGTACGATCATGAATACAAAGTGCAGGCAGTTAAGCTTGCAAAAGAAATCGGTGGTGCGAAAGCCGCTAAAGAATTAGGAATTCCTGAAGGGACTATCCATACCTGGCTTAAAGCCGTAAGAACCGGACAACTGGATATTGGAGAAGGTGCCCATACTCCAGAATCTGCCATGAGCCTTGCGGAGGAATTAACCATGCTTCGAAAACGCGTGAAAGATCAGGATAAAGAAATTCGTCGTCTGAAAGAAGAAAACGAGTTTCTGGAAGAAGCCAGCGCTTTTTTCGCAGCGAGCCGTCGGAAGTCTCTAAGACCGAAAGAATGAAATTCATTGCGATTAAGACTGACGATGGCACCATCAAGGGAAAACTGGCTTTTTACTGTCGTATGTTACATGTGAGCCGCCAGGGATTTTATAAATATCTGTCCGTAAAAGACCGTCCGTGGAAATACCAGACGCTTGCAGATACCATGCTTGAAATCCATGCTGAGGATGTCTGCAACGACACCTATGGACGTGTACGTATGTTCCAGGCATTAACTCTTAAACGACCTGATGGCATTCCTATCCCCAGTGAGCGTACCGTTTATAGAGTCATGGAAAAAATCGGTCTCAGTCATCGTCCTAAGCGTAATCCGAAAGGAATTACGAAAGCAGACCGTGAGGCTCGTAAATCGGATGATCTTCTTAAGAGAAATTTCACATCAGAAAAGCCTCTTGAAAAATGCGTGACAGATATCACCGAAATCAAAGCAAAAGATGGAAAACTCTATGTTTCGGCAATCTTCGATTGTTTTGATTCAGCAGTACTGGGGCTGGCAATGGAAACCACGATGAAGGCAACGCTTTGCCAGCATACGGTAGAAAACGCTTTTATCGCATATCCTGAAATTCAAGGAGCAGTGCTTCACTCCGATCGAGGTAGCCAATATACCAGTGAGCTTTACCGCAGCACCCTGAGAAAATATGAAATCATCCAAAGTATGAACAGTGCCGGTGGTCGATGCCATGACAATGCCCGTTGTGAAAGCATGTGGGCGCGTCTAAAGACAGAATTATTGTATGACCGATACAACAGTGAAAACCTGACTGTGTCCGAACTGAAGTCTCTAATCTGGAGATACTTTATCAGTTATTGGAACAATCGGAGGATTTGCACCACCAATGGTGGTCTTCCTCCCATGCTCAAGCGACAGAGATACTATGATTCTCTGCGTATAGCAGCATAGTCCATGATGTCCTTGAGAAAAATGTGTCAACCAATCTTGACAACATCACAATCCGGGTCGGCTTCCACTTGCCCCGCACGAATACGTCAAAGCACTCGCCGCAATGCAAGCCCCCGTAGTAGCTGTTTAAGTCAAAGCGGATGTCGTAACGGTCGGTGCGCTCGTCAAATACCAATGCTCCTGTCATTTTCTGTGCCATAATAAAATCCTCCTTTTGTGGTTGTGGGTGGTTACAGGCTTTCGCCCTCATTGCATGAATAATAGTCCGGGTCGCCGTACTGCGGCTTTTTCGGTGACAGTGCGCCGCTTGCCATGTCATGGGCGACAAGGGAAGTGTAGTAGTTGCCGATTGTGGACGGGGCGTTGAAAAGGGCGGCTTTCAGATATTGCTTGATGTTGCGGATTTTGGTTGTGTTCTCCCGCATACAGTCAAGATTTGCCAATGGCGCACACTATGGAGCCTATGCACCGCTGGGCTATGTAAAAGACCCGGACAAAAAAGGTCATCTTCTGATCGACCCGGAAACACGCTGGATTGTAGAGAAGATTTTTGACCTTGCTGTACACGGGCGTGGAGCCGCCAGCATTACACGGATTCTGGTGGAGGAAAAAGTACCTACCCCCGGCTGGCTGAACTATGAAAGATACGGGACTTTCGCCAATATCTACGCCGGTGCGCCCGCAGAAAAAGCCTATGCGTGGACGATTGCACAGGTCAAGAGCATTTTGAAAGAGGAAACCTACATCGGTCACAGCGTTCACAACAAGCAGAGCAACATTTCATTCAAGAACAAGAAAAAGGTGCGGAAGCCGCAGGAAGAATGGTATCGTGTGGAAAATACCCACGAAGCCATCATTTCCGAAGAAGTGTTCCAAAAAGTTCAAGAGCTGATTGCAAGCAGACGCAGGAAACGCAGAAACGGTACGACACAGATTTTCGCAGGATTGATAAAATGTGCAGACTGCGGATGGTCTTTAGCCTATGGGGAAAACAAGCAGAACAAAAACCCATACGGGTACTACCATTGCAGCAAGAACGGACAGGAATTACGCCAGTGTTCCATGCACTATATCCGCTATGATGTACTGTATGCCTATGTGCTTGCAAGACTGCAATACTGGTCTATGCTGGCACAGAAAGATGAGGACAAGCTGCTGAAACGGCTGCTCAATGTCAGCGACAGGGAAAGGAACTCTGCGAAGAAAAAGCAGGCTGCGGAGCTGAAAAAGGCAGAGAAGCGTAAAGCCGAGGTTGACGGGCTGTTTGCTAAAATGTATGAGGACTGGTCTGCCGGACGCATAACCGAGTATAACTTCAATATGCTGTCCGAGAAGTACCAGAACGAGCAAAAGGAGCTTGAAACAAAAATAAGACAGCTTCACGAAATGATGGAAGCCGCCGTACAGACCGCAGCGGATGCTGAAAAGTGGATTGCCCTAATGAAACAGTATGTCAACCCTGTGGAGCTGACCGCCGAACTTCTGAACACTCTAATTGAAAAAATAACCGTCCACGAAGCTGTCAAGGGCGAGGATGGAAGCCGTGAGCAGGAAGTAGAAATCTACTACCGCTTCATCGGCAAAATCGACTGACCTTTCTTTTTTACCCAACAATATCTTTAATTAAGGGAAACGGGGCTGGATGCTCCATCTGCTGGATGCTGCGTAGAGCAGCAGACTGCTAATGGGGCAGACTGGTCGGAGATACCCCTCACTCACGCCTATACGCTGCCTCCAGATAAATAATCCCAGACTGCATTGCGGAGACGTTCCGGCCATCCAGATGCTTTACGGTATACATCCTCCAAAGCTGTATACACCAACGGACTCAGTGCCAGGATAACCGCCAGATTTAATGCCATCTGACTGCACTGCAACAACTTTTCGCTATTGCTTTTCCCAGATATCATATGTTTAATTTTCATGGCTACCCCACTTTCCGGTTCTGACGCTTAATCCCTCTAACTGCTCTGTCCGGATGCCTACCAGATACCAATCCGCACCATCATACTCAAGTCTGGTCTGTCTCCAGTGGCTCCCCACCTTAACCTCCAACGGTGTTCCGCAATGCAATCCATCGCTGTACTCCTCGATTCCGTAACGGATCATCATTCTGTCCGACTCTGCATCACGAACTAATGTTCCTTTTCTCATGTTGCGTATCCTCCTTATTTGTTATTTATGTTAACCTTTTCCGTTTTTTCAGAAAGGGATTAACCCAAAAATGAGTACAAAAAAAGCCGACTATCAATTTCTTGACAATCAACTTTCCCAAATGTAATGATACACAATTTTGATACCCGGAAATCAGACCGCAGGCTGCCGTTAAACGATTCATGGTCAGATTTGTGGTCAGATCAACATACAGTGGCTGGAGATACCGCATTTTCCTTTATTTTCTCTGGTGTATGTCAGTGGTTCGATTCCTCTCAGACGCATTCTTTTTTTATCTTTTTTTCCTCTTTCCCTTGACAAATCATCCCCCATCCCTTATTCTGGTTACATATCTTATATTTAATCTTTATCATTTCTATGATCTGTAATTGATTAGATACCAGGGTCAAAAGGTCATAAATCCGATGCAAGCTTGCTTGCAGGAGGATTTTTGAGCTTTGGACCTGCCAAAAACATGAGTAAGAAGTCATTTTTTGAAGAAAAATGAGCGGATTACGAATGTTTTTAGAATTGCGGGAGTGCAAAACACGTAGCAATTCGGTATCAGAGAGGTCAAAATACCTTTTGGCCTCAACATCTTGATTATAATGAATCCGTATGAATCCATTTTTACAACTGACTTTCATTTATGATGATGTCACCGCCAAATGGCATATCCGTTTACTATGGATCTGCGTATGCAGTTTTCATAAATATTATATTAGGAGGTATATCTTTTGGTATACAATGAATTTCTTGAAACAATGAAAAAACAAATGGAACTGGCACTGGGGGATGGTTACTCTCTTACTTTAAGGAAAGTACAGAAGAATAATAGTCTTATCCTGGACGGACTGTGTATTGAAAAAAACGGCAGTCCCGTAGCACCTTCTATTTACCTGAATCCCTTTTATGAGCATTATCTGGACGGCGTTTCTCTGGAAACGATCACCAAAAAGCTCTTAACTGCCTATCATGAAAACAGTTATCCGCCTTTTTTAAACCAGTTCGCACTTTCTGACTATGCTTCCATTTCTTCCCGTATTGCTTTCCGCCTGATCAATGCTGCTTCCAACCAGTCTCTTTTAAAGACCATGCCCCATATTCCCTGGCTGGATCTTGCTATTGTCTTTTATCTGTATATACAGGAAAATGAAGACGGTATTATGACAGCTGCCATTTATGACCATCATATAAAGACCTGGGGCATTACTGTAGATGATCTTTACAGGCAATCCCTCATTAACACTCCCAGTCTTTTTCCTCCTTCTATCTCCAGCATGTCATGTATTCTGGAATCTCTCGATCCCGGACATTTACACTATGACCCATCGCTGCCAGATACTCCTTTTTACGTTCTTACCAATAAAAACGGCATAAATGGCGCTGCCTGTATTCTTTACAAAGACACAATAAAAAATTTTGCTGAAGGGATGGACCGTAACATTCTGATCCTTCCCTCCAGCATTCATGAAGTTCTTCTTTTACCTGATGATGAGTTGGTCTCTTACAATGATCTTGCCCATCTGGTAACTTTTATCAACCAGACAGAAGTCCCGGCCCAGGACCGTCTTTCTAATCAGGTCTACCGTTATTCCCGCTCTGAAGATGATTTTTCAATTGTTTCCCTAAGTCCCTCTTCTGTATGCTGAACTGACTTTCATTTATGGTGATGTTCCTGTCCTGTACATGTCCGTTTACTGTACCCAGGCACCGGAACCATCCACATATCTTCCGTCAGGTGTCCATGTATTTGCATACATTACACCATTTCCGCCCATATAATACCATCTGCCGCCTACAAACTGCCAGCCTATCGTCATCTCACCGTTTCCGTTCAGATAATACCACTGGCCTCCGATCTGCTGCCAACCAACCTTCATAGCGCCGCTGGAATCCAGATAATACCATTTATTGCCTACGCACTGCCAGCCGGTCTGCATCTCACCGCTTCCGTTCAGATAATACCACTGGCCTCCCACAAACTGCCAGCCGGTAGTCATCACACCGCCACCGGTTAAATAATACCACTGTCTGTCTACTCTTACCCAGCCAGTCTGACAATAACCGGAGGTATTGAAATAGTACCATGCTCCATTGATCTGTTTCCAGCAGTTAGTCGGGTATCCGCCTGTGGAATATGAGTACCACCAGCCATTGTTATCCTGTATCCATTTGCCGGTTCCATTGTAAGTTCCTGCCTCGTCTTCATCTACGTAATACGAAGAGGAATCATCAGACCACTCACCTGCTTTATTGTTGTAGCTTGCAATGGCTCTTACGCGGAATGTGTAGTCTCCCTCTTTATTAAAGTAACCGGAGAAGTTAAAAGAAGTTGCCGTAGTATTTACAGTTGTCACTGTTTTTTCATTTCTTAACAGCTTTACATCATAGCTTTTTGCACCATCAATGGAATCCCACTCTGCAATACCATCATTCCACTCCAGATTGGATGTTCCCTCCAACTTGCCGCCTACACGCTTTAACTGGGCTGTTACTTCAATGTAATCACCGCTGTCATAGATCTTTGCTTTCTGGAACTCTGCATTGCAGCCGGAAATTTTGAAATGGCTTTTGCTTGTATAAGAGAATCGGTAGCCATCTTTTGCATAAAGCTCTACTTTTACTTCCGGCACATCTCCTACAGTCCAGGTATCCTGATTCTCTGCATTAGTATACTCAGCAGACTCTACATAATAACTGTCTGTATCACCACTTACATGGATAGAACCAATGGAATCTCCACTGGCCGGCGCCCTGTCGTAAGAAAAAGTCAGCTTTACTGTGTCAATTTTTTTGTCTGCTGCAAATGCAGGCATTACGGACATAAAGGTCATTGCTGCAGCTAATACCATACACCAGGCTTTTTTCATCTTCATATTCCATCCTCCTTACTATCACTTTTTATAAAAATGTCTGATTTTTATCTAGTTTCATTATAATAGAGAGGACGATAAGATGCAATTTCAGAATCCTTAAAAAGAGTTTACAAAATACTGTCTTTTCCGGCTTATTATTTTTACTGTACTGTGCCACCCATTAACTGGATCAATGCCAGGTTTTCATCACTGGTACCACTGTAGTTTGTAAATCCTAACAGCTCTGCACAATACTTTCTGGTCTCGAAGTCAGGAGAAATACCGCTGAGCATAAATGCATCGATCACAGAATGGCCTACATAACCAGCCAGAAAATCACTAAGATCGATATCGTCAGACTCTACATCTACACTGTCCTCTGCTGTAAGATAGCTTGTAAGGATATTTAAGGTGCTGTCTACATCTTCTGCCGCTGATTCATAAAGATAATAGGTAGTATCATCCTCTGTCAGCTCAAAGCAATAGCTGTCACCTTCTTCAGACAGATCCCATCCTAATTCATAGGACATATCTGTTTCATCATCGATCAGGGTCAGATGATCATAATCAAGACTCCACAGACCGGAAATGGACTGTGTCTGGATCTGGCCATTTTCATTGTAGAGAAGGTCAAAATATGCCTGGTCTCCTTCAAAATAGAAGATCATAGCTGTTTCGTCGCCGGAGCCGATCCAGTAAGTCCCCTGTGCTACGTACTCGATCACACTTGCAGTGGTCATCATCTGGTCTAATGTGTTTTCCAGGTTGCTTCCATCCCCCTCACTGGATAAGATAATATCATCTAACTGGATATACTCCCCATTTTCAGTTGTATACCAGTCAAATTCAAAAGTTGTGGGATCATCGGAGTAATCCTCATTGGCGTATAGATAAAATGTATCATAATCCGCTTTCCAGTAGCCATCCAGATCTGTTACCTCTCCATTTGTATCTAAAATTGCCATATACACATCTTTTTCATCAAAAGCAGCTACCATGATCTCCTGTTCACTGGAAATCCCCGCCCAGGTAGTACCTGCCAGGATCTCTGCCATATCAGAATCATTAACAGCCTCTGTTTCCTGTGCTGTCTCTGTTTGCGTTTCTGCTGCAGTGGTGGTTGCTATCGTTTCTTTCTTATCAGCCACCACCTTTTTAGTAGACCCGCCGCATCCTGCAAGGGAAATACACATTACGGCTGCCATTGCCACTGCTGTTCCTTTTTTCATACTACTCATCATCTTTCTCATTCTTTCTCCTCCATTTCCATTTCATTGAACCGCCTTAAACGTTCTCTGGCTACTTCTAACTGTGCCTCTATGTCTGTAGACGGGTCCTGCTTTTTCTCTTTTGTAAACGGTTCCGGTTGTTTGATACGTTTTATTGATCCTCCTGCGATGCTGCCAATAGCAGCTCCGGCTGCAACTGCTCCGGTAACAGCCGGGGCAGATCCCGGTTCAGGAATTTCAGATGCCATAGCCACCGTTTCCTTCTCCGGTATATCTGTCAGACTGTCAGTTGCCTTCGGCGCAGCCACATTTCTGGCATGTTCACTTACCTGGGCAATAGTGGCAGATGGTCCCCTCTGTGTGTATACAGCCTGCCGGATATCAGAGTCTGTTTGTGAAGACACATTTACTGTACCCTGTGACTTTATATGGACGCTTCCACCTGTACCAGATACTGTATTTGATGCATCTGTTACTGTACCAGATGCCACATTAGATGCTGCAGGTGTTGTCCCGGTCGTTTCTGCTACTGCGGCTGCACCGGATAATGCACCTGCTGTCGCACCGGCTCCTCCCGCAACTACAGTCACAACCACTGGATTTCCATAAAAATCCCGGTTATGCGCCCGGAACTGATTGCTTTTTGTCACCGCCTTTTTCTGGGCTGCGGTATACTTTGCATTTGACTGTTCTAACGCCTTTGTCATAAGGAGAATTACTCCCGCCCTCGTTTCCAAAGATGCTGCCAGCTTCGTAAGTGCTTGCCGCACACCGTCCAACATGGCATCTTTACCCAGAGATGCATTGACCTTTTTAATCTGTTCTAAAGCATTATCTAAATTTTTAACTGCCTTTTCATACTCTTTTTTCTGCTGTTCTAAACTATGGGCTGACACCTTTACAGAAGCCATAGGCAACCTCCTATTTCAGATTGATCTTCAGTTTGCCTGCAGAACTGGAGATCTTCTTCTCATTGGCACTGTATACATCTGCTGCTTCTGACAGAGTCAGGGCATAGGTATTTACCACATTTAATACCTCTTCGCACTTTCCGATAATGGCATCAAAACGACTGTAAAACTCTGCAGAGCCGCTACCCGTCCAGGTGGATTTCAGGTTCTTTACCGCTGTTTTGCTTTCAGAAAGATAGCTGTACATGTTTTTATAGCCTGTTTTAATGTTATTGGAATAGTTTTTCAATTGTTTGGGATCCACTTTGATGTTTGCATCTGCCATTTATACTCACCTCCCTATTTGCCCAGATATTTGTGTACAAGATCCATAGCTTTATTATCTGCCTGCGTATAGCTGTTGGAAAATTCTCCAAGTGTTGCTCCCATCTGCTGTAAGATCTGGGTCAGCTGGGCCAGATTTGCCTTGTCTGCCTGATACCGCTTCAGGTAAGAAGCACTTGCTTCCCCGCTCCATCCAGAAGATACCTTCTGGATATTTTCATCTAACTTATTCATCTCACTTTTCATTTTGGCTGCCAAATTGGTGAGATTTACCCCTGTTGATTTTAATTTTGCCGCATTTACCTGCTGTGATGCCATTTTCTCTCCCTCCTATCTCCTGCTTACCACTGCTTTAGCCTGTGCTTCTGCTTTATCCATGGAAGTGCAGGCATCCCGCAAAAGGGCAGCAATCTCTCTTAAGGAAGCTGTCCCTGATGCCAGATCTACACTTTGTTCCTGCATAAATTTCACAAATATCCCGCCGGCTTTACCAGACCAGGATGCAGCTACTGCTTCATTGGCAGCATTGATCACCTTTATAGTCTGGTTCTGGATCTGGTCTGCCGCTTCTTCTAACAGCTTTGCCTGCTTTTTTACCGCCTGGGAATCAAAATTAATAGCTGCCATTACCGCATTCCTCCAAACTTAAGCTTTCCTGCATTTCTGCTTACTGTTTTCTCTGTATCCTCATATACACCGGCTAATTCCTTTAAGACCTTTTCGTAATTTCCCAGCATGGTAATAATAGCCCCGGAACTTTTCTTTAACTGCCCTGCCACTGCATAGATATCATCAGCGCTTTCTCCTGCATAAGAATCCTGCAGTTTGCGAAAATGTGCATAAGCTGCATCTGTATTTGCTGCAACAGACTTTTTTATAGAAGTGATCTCCCCTACTGCCCGCAGCAGTTCCTCTGTATTGACCCGGCTGGTCCCGTCTCCTGCCATATGCTACCTCCTGTTAAACCTGACCTCTTTGATACCGGATTTCTGCGTACTCTGTGCTTTTGCAATTCTTATCCCTTTGCAGCCGCCTGGATCTGGCTGCTGATCTCTTCTTCTGCCTGCTCTAACTCGTCTGCGATCCAGAGCAGTCCCTCTGACACTTCTGCATACTGGGCTGCCATTTCTGCAAGAGCAGCCCGGTCTTTCTGATAATTCTGCAGAAAGCGGTCTTTTGCATCACTGCTCCAGGTGCTGCTTAAACCTTCGATCACAGCCTGGAACCGTTTCAGTTCTTTTCCCATATCAGCAGCAGAAGTTTCTATTTTTTTTGCTGTTGAACGCAGCACATCCGGATCCATTTCCATTTTACTTCCTGCCATGCTCTCCTCCTGTTTCTGCCTGAAGATGGTGCGTTTTTATACCATGACCACCCGGCTGCCGTTTTTGATCCCTACTTCACGGAATGTCTCATTATCCTGGATCAGACCTTCCAGCTCAAGGGAACCAAAAACAATATTGTCCAGTCCTGCAAACAGATCATGGCCTTCTAATTCTGCTATCTGCTTCATGATCTGCTTCTTTGCTGTGCCGATCTTCATACGGTCATCTAACATAAATTCATAAGTTTTGGCATTTCCAGGTATCTCTACTTCCAAATGGATCTTACTCATATTTCCCCTCCTTTACAAAAGGTGTCATAAAGAGTACTGTTTTTCCTTCCTGTTCTGTAAATGCAGCTCCCGCCGGATAGGTCCTGCTCCGCTCAGAAGGTGTTACTTCATAATCAAAAATTCCCTGTTCATCAAAAGCTCCTCCAAGGTGGATTCCCTGTTTCCAGCTGCCAAACTGACGAAGCGCCCTGTAACCAGCCAGTTCTTCATATTCTCTTGGGGACAGAGCCATAAAGAAATGCAGTTTATGTTCCATTCCCTTTTCAAATACAGTTTCAAGAACCTCGCTTACATCAAAATCTTCACTGTACACTGCTTCCATAAACTCTGATGCACTGTTAATGAGGAGAACGATGCGTCTGTAGTCCTTTAAAACAGTCTGGACCAAAGCACCTGTCTGTCTGGCCTCATATACAAGTTCGTTGCGTTCTCCCAGCTGTAAAAGCAGTACATTTTCCATAAAATGGTAAAGTTCTTCTTTGCCTGTCATGTAACCGTCCAGCTCATTTTTTCTGGAAAATTCTTCCAGTTCCTTTAAGCATCCATCAAACACATAAACCTCTGCCCCTTTTTTCTTCATCTGTAAGGCAGTATATTTTAAGAAATTGGTCTTTCCTGTTTTTCCGGATCCACAGACTGTAAAGCATAAGGTCTGATCCAGGTCACAGGTCTGAAACATTCCTTCCTGTTCACCCATTACAAAGGTGTTATCTGGCAAATCCCGGAAATTGATCTTTTCCAGAAATTCCCCACTGTCGGTCATTGTAAGGTCTGTTCCCAGTTTTCTCGCCCCGGATATGCCATTTTCTGTCAATGGCTTTAATTTTTCCCGGATCGCCAGCATCATGCTTTCTCCCTGGAATGCCTTTACAGGAAGAGCTGCCTGGAATTCCAGCGGAACCCTTTCTTTGATCAGGCCTCTGCCTGTGGTCCGGTCATCTGGAAGGATTTCTGAACGCATGCCGATAACACTGTCATACTCAAACCTGTCTGCCAGCTGAAGTCCGATGCCCTTTGTCATATTCTGTAAAATGCGGCTTCGGATATCTCCGGAATTATTGCAGGTAATAATAAGATAAATACCATAACTTGCCCCTTCTCTGGAAAGCTGGATCAATGTACTCTCATATTGCTCATAACTGTCAGAGAAAGCCGGATAATTATCAATGACCAGGAAAATGGCCGGGACATCACTGTAGCTTTCACGATAATCCCTGTAAGATCCCATTCCTTTCTGGGAAAATGACTTCTTCCGTCTGTCTAATTCTTCCTCTGCGAAGCTCATCATCATCTGGATCTTCTCATCATCCCCTTCCATACAGATACAGCCTGTATGAGGAAGACCTGCAAAAGCTGTCATAGTACGGCTGGAAAAATCCGCAATATAGAAGTTCACCTGTTTTGCCGTATAATGAAGAGCTGCACCATAAAGGATCGTCTGCACCAGAGAGGTCTTTCCGGAACCTGCCGAACCGCAGATCAGCAAATGCCCATCTCTTATAAAGTCCAGATAAACCGGGAACTGTCTCTGGTTTTGTGGATCGTCTGCAAGACCAACCGGTAATTTTATCTGCTTTTCATCCCAGGTAAGCTCCAAATCATCCAGATAAAAAAGTCCCGGAAGAGGCGGCAGCCAGATCTGACGGAGAGGTTTGATGTGATTTTCCTCTGCCAGATTTGCCGCATACTGTACCATAGCATCTAACTGGGTGAATTTCTTCACATTGTCCCCTTTTTTCTTCTTTTTCTTCTTAACTGCCTCTGGCTTGCCTGTCAGTCCGATGATAACTGCCTTTGCCTTGCTGTCATCATTAAATGGTACTTCCGGTGTATAAGGTGCTCCTGACCAGCCGGACTGGAATTCATCAAATATCTCATCATTGCCTACCTGTAAAAATCCCCGTCCTGTTCCAGTAATATAGGCTGCATCTGTGCGCTTTAACATTTCATTGGAATCCTGTTTGTCTGCCACCCGCAGACAAATGCGGAAACGTGTATTGCTCCAGATCTCATCATCTACTACGCCGCTTGGTTTCTGGGTAGCAAGGATCAGATTGATGCCTAAAGAACGTCCTACACGGGCTGCTGAAACCAGTGCCCGGACGAAATCAGGCTGCTCTTTTTTAAGCTCTGCAAACTCATCAGCAATAATCAGCAGATGAGGCATAGGCTCTTCCGCTTCCCCATTCCTGTAAAGCTCAATATAGGCGTCAATGTGCTTGATCTTATATTCATTGAAAATGCGCTGTCTCCGCTTGATCTCTGCGTTAATAGAAAGGAGCGCCCTGGTAGTCTGGTTTCCTCCCAGGTTAGTGATCACACCAGCCAGATGAGGAAGCCCGATAAAGCTTTGGGCCATGCCGCCGCCTTTGTAATCAATAAGGATAAATGCCACCTCATGAGGATGATAATTTAACACAAGACTTAAAATATAGGTCTGCAGTGTCTCTGACTTTCCACTTCCTGTAGTACCTGCCACCAGACCATGGGGACCATGGTATTTTTCATGGATATCCAGGTACACCGGCTGTTCTCCCGCCTTCTGGCCAATAAGAGAACGCATACTTTCATACGTACGGTTTTCCAGCCATTTATGGTACATATCCAGATCTTCCACCCTGGAAGTCTTATACATATCCAAAAAGGTAAGCATATCCGGGATCGCTGCATTAGAAGCATTTTCCCGTACCTTAAAATTGGAAAGCTGTCTGGAAAATACATCCATTTCAGATAAATTCACGCTGTCAAAGGCAATGCCGGCCATTTCTTCAAATTTAGATAACGTACTGTAACAGCCACAGTAATCCTTTTCCCACTGTACAATGGTATTACAGTGAGAAGGCAGCTTATCAATGGCATCTGCGCTAAAGATCACACTAAGTCCTGCATTCTTTGGTGGATCTAAAAGATACTTGGAAACAGGCTCGCCTTCGATCATGGAAATATCACTGATAAATACTACATAATGAGGAAGGACTTTTTCCTCTTCTTCCCTGTTTTTCTGGTTTTCCCCTGCTTCCAACCGCTCTCTGATCACATCCGATAAATAATACATTACATCGCCCATAGCTCTTGGATCGCAGACGATCATACGAAGTTTTCCATCAGGGGTATAGGTATGTGGCAGCCAGCGGGTGTATTCCATTTTCTCAAGGTCTCTTCCTGGAAATACATAGCACATGCGTACATCTGTATATGGATGCAGAGCCGTGATCTGCAGGGCTAAAAGCCGCATCAGCTGATCCCGTTTTTCCTCATCCCCGCTTACCACACCTAACAGCCGGTGCTCATAAAGTGAAACAGCTGCCGGAACCTGATGGAGTGTTTTAAACTTCTCCTGAATTTCCTCCATGTGATCATTTAAAGGATCATGTTCACTTCCCAGATCTTCTTTTGCCCCTTCAATCCCATTTGGCGAAAGCATATCACCGGTTCCCAGGCGAAGGGAAAGGAAGTCCTCATGGGTGCTGCTTTTTTCCCAGAGCCGTCTGGTATTAGATGTAGTAAATTCCAGAAGTTCTTTTGATGAAGGATACTGTTCTGCCAGTACCAGACGGTTGTATTCTGTCTTATTTTTCAGCTTTTCTTCCACCCGGACCATGTACTCTAAATATTTGCTGACCCGGTTAGATTCTGACTCTTTTTCTTCTTTTTTATTGTAGGCAGAATTAACTACCGCCCATATAGCCCCGATCCCGGCTGCTCCTAAAGACATGCAGATACTTCCTGCGCCAAAGCCGTCACTGGTCATAGCTGCTGCCAGTGCAATGGGGATCACCATGGTAAAAGAAGGACCTATGGTGAAGATTAAAGGCTGGCGTTTCTGCTGCTGTTTTTTAGGGCATTTTTCAATAGAAATCGTCTCTTTATCCAGATTTAAAAGTTTTCGCGGAGTGCGCAGGAAATACACATCCTCTGTGTCTGCATCTTCTGCAGGCTCATCTTCAAAATGTGGGATCTCCACTGCCTTTAATTCCCGTATCTTACACTGCCCATCTGGATCATTGATCGCCAGGAGATTATTCAGATACACGATCTTAAGGCCCACTACATAAATAATGTCACCGTAATGCAGCCTTGTTTTTTCTGTTACCAGCCTGCCGTTTAAAAACGTACCATTTACACTGTTTTTATCAGTTATGTAAGCAGCTCCTGATTCAAAGGTGATCTCTGCATGGGTTCCTGTTACAAAACGGTTTTTGTATACAATATTGCAAAGGTCATCACTGCCTATCTCCAGTTTGAAAATACTGCCTTCTTTCAGCATATATTTTTCAAAATTTACATTTTCCTTCTGGACCTGGTCGATCTTAACAGAAAAATACAGCTCTGTTTTTCGTACCATTCCTTCGATCACAGTTCCATCTTCCAGATCAGCGCTTTCTACCGGATCCCCTTTTAAGATCAGTGAATACTGGGAAGAATCCCGCAGCCGCCAGTGTCCGTCCCACACTTGCACGTTTAAGATCAGTTCGTCTTTTAATCCGCTGACATAAGGGCGTATGGCAACAGGAAAATTGCGGTTGTCTACATTGGGAAAATAATTTTCCGAGAAACCATTTTCAAAGAAAACGGTCATAAGTAATGCCATAGATCTTCCTCCTTTAATATGTGTTATCAAGGATACTTGCTGTTACTTCTTCCAGCGGCTCTTCATATGAAGGTTTCATAGTTGCGTAAACAGCGACCAGATATTCCCCTTCTAACGGAAGCATCATAATAGATGTAGACGCCATGACACCTTCCTCCTGATCTGTAATACTGCTTATATCAAAGGAGATATATTCGCTGCAGTAAACATCCCGTCCAGATTCTGTGGTCATCTTATATACCTGCTTGTCATTCATGCCAAACACGTATTCCTCCATAACATGTATAAGATCTGTAGGATCTGTGCTTTCTGTCATGTAATTCATATCGTCCTGTGTGCTTCCTAAAACATAAACAAAGGAAAAATCTCCCTTTTCCACACTGCCATATTTTAAGTAGACACCGCCATCTGCATATGCCTCTTCAAAGCTTTCCGGATAAAATACATCGTAGCCTAATACCTGTTTTGCGGCCATAAGATCACAGTCCGTACCAAATACACCACCCTTTTTGCCTCCAAAAAACAGTACCAGACAGATAACAAGCACAACTGTCACAGCCACACCACCTATTGCCAACGGCAGTACCGGAAGCTTCTTTCCCGGCTGTATATCTGCTTTTCTTCCTGCGTCCATAGTTGTTTCTTTTACTGCCTTTTTAGCCTCTGCTTTAGCCGCTTCTTTAGCTGCTTTTTTCTCTGCTGCCCGTTCTTTTGCTTCCCTTTTTCTTTCTTCCGCTCTCTCTGCCTCTTCCTGTTTTGCCTGGGCCTTTTCCTGGACAGCCCGTTCTCTGGCCCGCTTTTCTTCTTCACGTTTTTCCTGGATCCGGCGTTCTTCTTCACGCCTTACCTCTTCCTGCTTTCTTTTGGCTTCTTCTGCCATTTCCTGAGCTCTTCTTGCTCTGGCCTCCGCTTCTTCTGCCTCCTGTTTTACCCGTCTGGCCTCTTCTTCTGCCTGGCGTCTGTCTTCTTCCTGTCTGGCTTTCTGACGTCTGGCCTCTTCCTCTAAGCGCCGGATCTCCGCTTCCATTTCTGCTTTTTTCCGGCTCATTTCTTCTCTTCGTTCCTGTTCTGCCTGCTCTTCCTGCTGCTTTTTCCTCCTGGTAGCAAATAAAGCATCTGCTTCGTTCCGATCTGCCATACTCCTTCTCCTCTCTTTTCTTCTGACCATGTGTAATCCCCGAAAGCTGTCACCGGCCGTTTAAATGTTCCCGCTCTGCCATAGAAAGGATCTCATCATGGCTCAGCTCCACATTTCCAAAACGTACAAAGATCCCATTTGTCACTGCGCTGTTCCACACCTTTGGGTCTGTAAGGGTACGAAACCGTATTTTATCCACATAAGGCTTCATATCTAAAAGCAGCCGGCTTCCTGATATAAAGTCGATCTGCAGGATATAAGGTTCTAAGGGCTTAACAGCCAAAATATACTTTCTCTCCACATGAGTCCTCCTTCCAGATACAATGTACTCTCGGAATCTTTTTGTACTTGATTTTGCAGAAGAGACTCCGAAAGGATATTAAAAAATCCACCGTACATTTACTGTACGATGGATCTTCTTAAAAACATATTAACTAAAGGTTAGTTATTGGTATAGAACCTCTCTAAAAGCTGTTTACGCTTGGTTCTCGTATCTCCTGTTATCTCTAATTTAGAATAGATCTGGTTAATATACTGCTTTACCGTTCCCTCAGAAAGATAAAGCCTTGCTGCGATCTCCTTGTTACTCATGTGGGCGGCCATTAACTCTGTCAGCTTTAATTCCTGTTGTGTAAGACATTTAAACTGTTCCGGATAAGTCTTTTCATTTCCCAGATTTTTACAGTTTTGCGCATACTCTCTGCCAAGTAAGATGATCTTTTTCAGGAATCCTTCTTCAATCTCCGGCATAGTTCCTTCAAAAAGCGGTTCCAGATAAATAAAATTTTCCACAAAAGGCATGACCATGTTATCTTTAGCAGCATCTGAAAGCGCCTGCTTTAAAATAGCTCTGGCTTCCCCGTGCTTTCCCATCTTTTCATAGGCTGCCGCAGTCTGTATCTGTACATGAAGGGCAACTAATGCATAATGAAGTCCCTGGCACACAGCAAGTATCCCCTCACTTTTTCCGATCACCTTAACATAAGCGCCCTGAGCCAGATAAACCTGGTTTTCGATCATTTCCATCATAGGTCTTCCGGGAGCCAGATAATTCACAGCCGAAAGTCTGTGTTCCCCAAATATCTCCGGAATCTGTTCCACCCGGCCGATCAGTGCATAGTAATAGGCACAGGTGCTGTTAAAAATATTGATCCACATGGAATTATGATGCTTCATCAAAACCATGCGGCGCTGTTCAAAGGAATATTTCTGTTTTATATCCATACACAAAGACAATCGTCTTAACAGAAAATCGCAGCAAAGTGCCATGGATTCCTGTCCATTTTTCTCAATCTGGGCATAGGCTCCTTCCAAAGCGATCTGGGCATCTGCAAAATGGCCCTGTACAAACAATGCCTCTGCATCCATGACCCGTTCTGCCCCCTGACCATGACCATTGGTGATCTTGTAATAATGAGGCATGCACTCCCTCATTTCTTCCTGTTCTTTTAAAAGTCCCCCCGATTCTCTATGAAACATCATAAGCACTGAGGGCGAACCAAAGGTCCAGCCGCCATCATTGCGGATACTGATAGCAGGCCTTGACATCTGCCTGCTGGCACTGCGGTGGAAATGACTCATTTTGGAAATGTCATTGTACATCAAAAAGCTGGTGATCAGGTCACATTCTCCTAACAGATTTCCTCTTTCCTCTTCAGGAATTTCCTTATGTCTGTCAATAGCCTGGATCAGAAACTCTTTCAATTTTAACATTTCCGGGATCTTGCGCCAGTTAAACATACAACGCATCAGCACCAGCACCGATAAGGGATAGGCTTCTAAATCCTCTTTTGGGCATTTACTTAAAAAGTTTAATACATCCTCTGCTTTTAAAGATGCCAGAAGGATCCCAGCATCTTTCTGGATCACCCTCAGGGCCCCATTAAAATTTCCGCTCTTCCGGTAAGAAGCCAATGCATGAAGATATTGTCTGTGTTCCTCATACCATTTTCCATAACGTTCCAGATAAACAGTCTGCTTTTCTTTGTCCATTGCTGCAAAAGCCTGCTCTGCACATTCTTTCATCATATGATGAAAACGATATGTCCCCCCGTCTGCAAGGCGGCTGATAAAAGCATTCTGCCTGGTCATGGCAGACAGCAGCTGTTTTGTATCTTCATTCTCCGTAATAAATTTTGCCATTTCTGCGGAAAATTCATCAGCAAGGCCCAATACAATGAGAAATTCCCGCTGTTTTTCAGGAAGTGGATCGATCATTGCAGCTGAAAACATTTCATAAATATCGGAATGATCATCCGGCAGCTCGCCCCGTTCTGCGAAGGAACAAAGGTTTAAGTAAACAGCGGAAAACCAGCCTTCACTGGAATGAAGAAGGGATTCAATCTGCCGGTCGTTTAACTCCGTGCCGCAAAGATTAGAATAAATAGAAAGTTCCGTATGATTCAACCGCAGATGATCCACTGTGATCTGATGCAGCTTGCCGCCTAAGCCTACCACTGCCCCGCCAGATAAAAAACGGTCTCGGCTGGCCACTATAATATGAATATTATCCGGGATCCGTTTTGCCAATGTACAAAAAAAATCCCCTATCCTTGCATCTGTAAGAAGATGAAAATCGTCAATAAAAATATAATAATCTGTTTCGCCTGCCAGAAGATGGCTGAGATCATCTGCAAACAGACCGCCACTTGCCAGATCTGAAGGACACTCATATTCCTCGAAGAAGTTAAAACCTGCAAACCGGAAGGCATTCTGCACACTTTTCCAGAAAATAGGAAGGTTATTAGTGTAAATGCTGATGCGGATCACTACTGCACCACCCTTTTTCACCCGCTCATTTAAATACCAGTTTACAGCTGTAGTCTTGCCGTAACCCATAGGAGCCACTACTGTTGTCAGGGTGCATCTGGAGATCGGCCGCAGCTTCTCCTGTAAGCGTTCTGATATGTAAATGGTATTCAGATCATTTTTCTTTCTTGGCATTTTTCATTCCCCTCCCCGGTTTTCCCCTTTAAAAATACATTCTGTTTTTATTCTAACATGAAATCTTTCTAATGGGAAGAAATGAAAAAATACAAAAAAGAGCATGAACGAGCGCAAGAACAAATGTTCTTTATTTTATCTATACTTTTTAAGAAATTCATGGTATACTTTTTACAAATTTCTATGGATTTCTGCAAAGAGAAAGGAAGGAATTTGAGATTTCATGGATCATTTTAAATTAGTATCTGAATATAAACCTACTGGTGACCAGCCCCAGGCCATTGAACAGCTGGTAAAAGGCTTTAAAGAAGGAAATCAGTTTGAGACACTTTTAGGCGTTACCGGTTCTGGCAAGACATTTACCATGGCAAATGTGATCCAGCAGTTAAACCGTCCTACCCTCATCATTGCCCATAATAAAACACTGGCAGCCCAGCTTTATTCTGAAATGAAGGAATTTTTCCCGGAAAACGCTGTAGAATACTTTGTTTCCTACTACGATTATTATCAGCCGGAAGCCTATGTTCCTTCCACTGATACCTACATTGAAAAGGACTCTTCTATTAACGACGAGATCGACAAGCTGCGTCATTCTGCCACTGCTGCTCTTTCTGAGCGCCGGGATGTGGTGATCGTGGCTTCGGTTTCCTGTATCTATGGTCTTGGAAGTCCCATTGATTATCAGAACATGGTCATTTCCCTGCGGCCGGGTATGGAAAAAGACCGGGATGATGTGATAAAAAAGCTGATCGAGATCCAGTATGACCGCAATGATATGGATTTTAAGCGTGGTACCTTCCGTGTAAAAGGGGATGTAGTTGACATTTTCCCGGCTTATTCTGACAGTGAAGCCTACAGGATTGAATTTTTCGGTGATGAGGTAGACCGGATCATGGAAATTGATACAGTGACCGGAGAGATCAAAGCACAGTTAGGCCATGTAGCTATTTTCCCTGCTTCCCACTACGTTGTTCCCAAGGAGAAAATGTTAGAGGCAACAGAACACATTTTAGAGGAATTAAAGGAACGGGTGGCATATTTTAAAAGCGAAGACAAGCTTTTAGAAGCCCAGCGCATTTCTGAGCGCACCAATTTTGATGTGGAAATGATGCGGGAAACGGGATTCTGCTCCGGTATTGAAAACTATTCCAGACATTTAACCGGCCTGGCGCCTGGAGAACCGCCTTGTACACTGATCGACTATTTCCCGGAAGATTTCCTTATCATTGTGGATGAGTCCCACATTACACTGCCACAGGTGCGGGGAATGTATGCCGGTGACCGCTCCCGCAAGTCTACACTGGTAAACTACGGTTTCCGCCTGCCATCTGCGTTGGACAACCGTCCCTTGAATTTTGAAGAATTTGAAGGAAAGATCAACCAGATGATGTTCGTATCTGCTACTCCTTCTGACTATGAAAAAGACCACGAACTGCTGCGTGCAGAGCAGATCATCCGTCCTACCGGGCTTTTGGATCCTGAGATTTCTGTCCGGCCTGTAGAAGGTCAGATCGATGACCTGATCTCCGAAGTAAACAAAGAAACGGCCGCCCATCATAAGGTTCTTATTACTACTCTTACCAAACGAATGGCAGAAGACCTTACAGATTATATGCGTGAAGCGGGCATCCGGGTCAAATATCTCCACTCTGATATTGATACCTTAGAGCGTGCCCAGATCATCCGCGATATGCGTCTGGACGTTTTTGATGTCCTGGTTGGTATTAACCTGCTGCGTGAAGGTTTGGATATCCCGGAGATCACGCTGGTTGCCATTTTAGATGCAGATAAGGAAGGCTTTCTCCGTTCGGAAACTTCCCTGATCCAGACCATTGGCCGCGCCGCCCGGAACTCTGAAGGCCATGTGATCATGTATGCTGATACTATTACTGATTCCATGAGAAAAGCTATTGAGGAAACAGAGCGCCGCCGCAAGATCCAGCAGAAGTACAATGAAGAACATGGCATCACTCCTACTACTATCAAAAAAGCAGTCCGTGATCTGATCGCCATTTCCAAGGCTGTGGAAAATCCCCATGCTGCTGATACCAAAGATCCTGAGTCCATGGATGAAAAGGAATTAAAGAAACTGGCAAAAGAATTAGAAAAGAAGATGCGCCAGGCTGCAGCAGAGCTGAATTTCGAGGAAGCCGCAAGCCTGCGTGACCGCATGATCGGAGTAAAGAAAATGCTGCTTGATATGGAATGAGTACAGCAAGGAGACTTGGCTGCAACGCAGACCTTTGCTTTTGGCAAGCCATTCATGGGCAAACAGCCTGCATAAACAGGCGGTAAAGTACATGAGCGGGGATCTGCCAATAGATCTATGATAAAATTTCAAGATATACAGGAGAATTTACACTATGGAAACAAAACTTGTCCTTTTAGGAACCGGAACCCCAAACGCCTGCCCCAATGCCAGCGGACCTGCTTCTGCTGTAGTTGTTGGTGACAGAGCTTATCTGGTAGATTTTGGCCCCGGCGTAGTACGTCAGGCTTCTAAAGCTTATTTTAACGGCATTGATGCCCTCCGTCCGGACCGCCTTACAGTGGCTTTTTCCACTCATCTGCATACAGACCATACTGCTGGATACCCGGATCTTATTTTTACCCCCTGGGTCTTAGAACGGCCTGTACCGTTAAAGGTCGTTGGCCCAAAAGGCTTAAAGCATATGACCAAACACATTTTAATGGCTTATGAAACAGATATTGATTTCCGCATCCATGGCTTTGAAAAAGCAAATGAACAGGGATATCAGGTAGATGTAACAGAAATTGAAGAACCAGGTATTGTTTATAAAGATGAACGTGTCACTGTGGAAGCATTTCCAGTGAGTCACGGAACACTCATCAGCTACGGTTATAAATTTGTTACTGCTGACCGCACCATTGTGATCTCCGGAGATACCGCCCCGTTAGACATTGTTGCAGAAAAAGCTGCCGGCTGTGATATCCTTCTTCATGAAGTAGAATACAGCGCCGGTATCGCCTGCAGAGAACCAAAATGGCAGAAATACCACCAGGAAGTCCACACTTTAAGCACTGACCTGGCGAAAGTGGCTGAAAAAGCCAAACCAAAGCTTCTTGTCACCTACCACCGCATCTATCACATGAACATCCAGGATAATCATATTAATCTGGAAGCAGAAATGCGCCGCAGGGATGAGGCTATTTTAGACGAGATCCGGGCAGCCGGTTATGATGGAATGACAGTAAATGGACGGGATCTGGAGGTGTTTTAATTTTTAAAGATCCGCTGCCTTCTGTGGTCGGTCTTATTGGTATTGCCATTATCGTTGCAGGCATGACCGGGAATAGTTTATGTCAGTAAGAAGGGCGTGTGAGCAGTCCCCTGGCGGCCCGCTCACTCTTTTTCCCCACAGACAGACTGTAAATATTTTTCACGGATCCATCACGGGATAACTGTACATTACTGCCGCGGAAGTTGTTAAAAGAAAGCCGTAGCTGGTTGTTGGTGCTGGTGTCTTTGAATGGGATGTGGTGCTCATCAAGCAAGTTTTTTGCAGTGAAAAACTTTGTTAGATTCATGGTGGTGTAGACTTCTACATATTTTTTGAACAAATACATCAGCCTCCTTCTGGGTGTGAGGTACCAAATCTATGTCGCAACATAGCTTCCACCACAGACTTCGGACTGTACATAGAATAATATTCGTCCCCAGACTGACGATGGGCACCGATTCCAATTATGACCATAAGAGTGGGCAGATAGCAACTTTTATATATATGATCTATTTATTCTGACTTATCTGATAAACGATCAATTTTATCTTTCAGTGACCGCATCTCCTCCAAAATAAGCACGGTGCATCCAACGATAAGCCCTGCTAAAAGGATAAGGCCTCCGTAAATGGGATATAAAAAAGACTCCGCCACACCGCCTCCAAGCACATTAGAAAGTAATCCCCAAAGTCCTGCACCTGGAAAAATCATCAAAATAAACATGGCAACCATAGATATCACAACTTTACTCATTGTCCATTACCTCCCATAAAAGCATCTACTGCTTCTTTTAACCTAGCAAGATCTGTTCCACCACCGTAGTTCAACACCACCAGACGTCTTTTGTCTTTTAATATCACTTCATCCATAGCTGGTGCCGGATCATATTTAGCGGCATCCCTTTGAATATCGTTTTCCTCTGGATCAGATTTTATCCCGTTTTTGCAGACCATATACCGGTACCAGAACACTTCCACATCCTCTGGAAGCGCTCCAACCTCTGCCGGAACTTCCATTTCTATCTGCTCCCACAGTCTTGTCATATCCTTTGGATAACATTCACTGGTTTTGTTGATGATCCAGGGAATAGGGCTTGTATACACGGTGACACCGATGGGTTTGTCAATGCTCTTTCCTCTGAAATCACCTTCTTCATAACTTGCAAATATGGTCTGTTTTCTCCCTGTTTCCAGCTCTTCTTCTCCAAGGAAATGAGTCGCTACTCCGTTGCACAAAGGGATCAGGATCATGTATGCAACCCCGACTCCAACCAGGTAGGAGGTCACCCAGTCATCCCTGTTATCTCCACTGCCATTTTTCCTTACCCATTTTCTTACAAAAAGGGCGATGAATAACATGAGAACTAAAGAAAGCATAAAGGTGATCTGCGCTTTCACAGAAGATAGAAACGCCAATGCCACAACCCCCAGTATCAGAATCACGTCACTCAGCAAAATATGCTTTTTACATTTTATGATCCGTTTAAAATCCAATTTCGGAAGCGGCTCTCCTTTCTTTAAAGCTACCGTATTTCCATGGCTCCAGCGAAACATCTGCACATAAGATACAGTCCAGGAAATGCTCATGCCAATTAACAACAGGATCAATAAAATCTTCATGGAATCTGCAAACAATTTTCCTGGATTTTGCAGATACCGATACACGGACCAAATTTCTAATACAACTAATATAGGATAAAAAATTTTCACCCACCAGTTCCATGAAAGAGATCTCTGGATCTGAAACTGTTTCTCTTCTTTCATATCGCCGACCCGTTTTACTGCATCATCAGTCGTATAAAATATCTGCCAATAAGTGCTGCTGCACTGAACTTTCCAGCCTGCTTCTTCACATTGCTGTCGAAGCTGCCCCGCTTTCCAGTTATCTGTGCCTGTAAGAGAAGAGCTTTCCGGCACTAGGAGAGCGACATATCTGCGTTTTTCCGGCTGACCCTTATGAAATTTCATCACAGCACCGCCAACACTTTCCAAAAACCAGCCCTTAAGCGCCATTTCTTCCAGATATTGTCTAAAAGCATCTGCTTCCCATAACTGAAATGTCCACCAGATCCGTTTCTTTTGCTCCATAGGCTCATCCCCTTCCCACAAAACAGGACTGTTTTCTCCCATTTATATCTATCATCATTATAGATATAAATATAACTGCCTGACAAGAAAGAGGAACTTACCATTTTCTTACATATATTCTAATATTTCTTCCAGCTTTTTCCTTGGCCTTGGATACGGTTTTTCTGCTGCATATCCCACTGCTACAGCTCCTATTAACTGCCCCTTAGAAGGGATCACTTCCACCATATCATTATAGGCAAAACAGGTATTGGCGATCCACAGAGTCCCAAGCCCCAGTTGGGTAGCTTTCAAAAGCATATTCTGGATTGAAGCCCCAATAGATAAGGAATCGCAGATCTCTGCCAGTCTTTCATCAGCGTTTACAGGCTCATAAGGCGATCTTCCATCCGGATCCATAACAATGATCGTAACCGGTGCTTTCCTCATAATAGAAAGTGTCTGAAATGCACCCGGCAAAGCAAATGCTGAACCTGGCAGCAGGCAGTGTTCCTTCTTTTCCCTTTCCAGCCCCCGTTCCATAGCTGAAAGCAGCTTTTCTTTTGCTTTTCCTTCATATACCAGATATTTCCATGGCTGGCGGTTTTTGGCTAACGGAGCCAGTGACGCTGCTTTTACAATAGCTTTTATCTGGTCATGACTGACTTTCTGGTCTGTATATTTACGGATTTATGTGATTGCTGAACAGATGATCTTATGATATACTGATGAAACGGAAAGTCAGAACACATCTAAGGCGGCCTACCCTCCACCATGGAGGGGCTTACCCTCCAACTCTACGGAAGGAGGGCGATGCCAATGTACATTACATATTCGGATCTGATCCAGATAGGTATCTTCATTGTTGCACTTATTGGTCTCATTTATGAGATTTTTAAGGATAAAAAATAGCCGCCACTACCACCAATAGTGACGGCGAGTCTCGCATGAGACTTAACGTAAATATTGTAGGGTAGGCCGTGTGTTTCTGACTTTCCCTTTTCATATTTAATATAACATACTTTTTCTCCGTAGTCAAATTGTAAATAAACCATAACTCGGATCTTAACCTGCCACTGATGTCCTATTTTTTGAGTTACTTTTCCGCTTTTTTCTCTCTATCTTAGCTTTTTGTCTCTTTTTCTGGATTAATCGTGAACTTTGAATTATACAGAAAGCTACTTATAAAGACTTTACCCACTTTTCGATTTCCTGCTTATTTGCTCTGTTAAGAAGCTTTCCTTCTACGATCTCAGCTCCCGGTGCAGATGGTTTTAATTCTTTCACTGTATTGCCAAAGCCGCTTCCACCAGATGTTGCAAACAGCACGATCTTTTTACCGGAAAAATCATATTTTTCCAGAAATGTATTTACAATGGTAGGCGCTACATACCACCAGATTGGAAATCCCAGGATAATAGTATCATATTCTTTAATATGAGCATCTGTATCTGTAATCTCCGGGCGGATCTTCTTGTTGCTCATCTCCACACTGCTTCTGGACTTCTTGTTCATCCAGTTTAAATCGTCACTTGTATATAATTCCTTTGGTGTGATCTCATACAGAGAAAAATCTCCGACTTCTGCTATCATTTCTGCTATTTTTCTGGTTGTTCCGCTTGCACTGAAATACACTACTAATGTTTTATTCATGACTATTACCTCCTACCAAATGATCGTCTACTTTTCCTCCTCAGGATACGTAAAATTCCATGACCTTCTAAACTCTGTCATCAGATTCATTACATCCTTCGTATAATCCAGATGCATACAGGAAACATCTCCGGCAATGGCCTTCTCCATATCAGAAAGCTCATAAGCCAGTGCATCCTCATGTGCCCCCGCTTTTATCACCTGTATCTCTCCTGTTTCCGCATCCACGATCTTCGCCTCCCAGGCTCTTGGATACTCCATGACCTCAATATAGCCCTTTTCACAGGACACCATACCACGTTTTGGCTGTTTAGAGTGCATAGACAGCATCACTGTGGCCATCTGCCCCTCTTTATTACTTAAAAGCAGACCTGCCTGCTCATCTACTCCAGTAGGTGCTGCCTTCATCTGGGATAATAACTGATCCGGCTTCGAATCCATAAACCACCGGATAAAAGAAAGGGCATACACACCAATATCCAGCATGGCACCACCCGCCAGATTCCGGTTAAAGAAGCGGTTCTCCATGTTGTATTCCTTAAAACTACCAAAATTCATGGTGATCAGGTTCACCTTTCCCAACTTACCAGAATCCAAAATCTCCCGCAGTTTCTTATAAACCGGCATATGGAAAATGGTCATAGCCTCTGCAACAATAACGCCCTTCTCCTTTGCCATTTCCAATGCCTCATCCAGTTCCCCACTATTTAAAGTAATGGATTTCTCCACTAGAATGTGTTTCCCGTTCTCAATGGCCTTCTTCATAAACCTGATATGAGTATTATGAGGGGTTGTAATATAGATCACGTCCACTTCCGGATCCGTAAACATTTCATTATAATCTGTATACACCTTTCCAATTCCATACTTTTCCCCAAACTTTACGGCCTGTTCATAAGTCCTGTTTCCCACTGCATAAAGCTTTTTCCCATTTTTTTCCAGTGCTGCTGCCATCTCATTGGCGATCACACCTGTTCCCAGTACTGCCCAGCGGATCCCTCTCATTTTATGATCTCCTTCTTGTTCACAAAGATTATACACCATCATTATACTACTTCCATTTCCTATAGCATATCCCTTTTTCTCAGCCTTCTTTTCAGCATACTTCTTTTCAGGCACAAAACCTTATATTATGATGTGGGGATCAAAAGGTATTTTGACCCCTCTGATACCGAATTGCTACGTGCTTTGCACTCCCGCAATTCTAAAAACATTCGTAATCCGCTCATTTTTCTTCAAAAAATGGCTTCTTACTCATGTTTTTATCGGGTCCCAAGTTCAAAAATCCTACTGCAAGCAAGCTTGCATCGGATTTTCGGCCTTTTGACTCTGGTATCATATTATAAAAGCCCTGGCAATATTCACTGCCAGAGCTTCTAAATCTTTACGATTTTACTCTTTCTTAATTAATCCCTGTCATTCAGATAACCTGGTTCATTATAAATAAGAGCCATAAACTCCACATCAGAATCGGAATTATTCTCAATGCTGTGATACTGTCCTACTTCAATAATACAGCAGTCACCAGGGCCAACCTTGGTCACAGACTTGTCATTATCAATAAAATCTGCTTCACCCTTTAAAATATAATATGGCTCAGTATCATGTACATGCTGATGCCAGCCTACACTTGCACCTGGAGGAAGAACAACCTTAGCATACAGTCTGCCGTGTCCTAACAGCTCCTCCTTAGATACAATATGATGAACATACGCTGTTCCCTTACCTCCGCCTAAATGTTCCACTTCCAGAACGTTGTCTTTACGAATCATTGTCATGTCCTCCTGTTGAATATAATCCTGAAGCAATTTGAAACATTTTACTGCTTATCTTTTCTCATTATACTCTATTTTTCTCATTTTTCCAAGAACAGGATATAAGTTTTCTCTCACCATATATGTCTGAAAGATTTTTCCCATCAGTTCGCCTTTTCATACACACTAAATCCATCTCTTCCGCCCCGTTCCACCTGATACAGCGCTGTATCTGCATGACGGTAAAGCTCCATAAATGCAGTACCATGATCCGGCGAATAGGCAATTCCTACACTGATGGTAATACCGCTTCCGGCCAGCTCAGGTATCTGAAGGGCTCTTACCTCATTGATCAGCTTTTTCGCACGGTCCTTTGCTATTTCCACATCTTTGATATTACAGATCAGAACCATAAATTCATCACCACCGATACGGCCTACAATATCCTTCTCCCTGAACTGTTTTGCAAGAAGACGTCCAAAAATCTTTAAGACCTTATCCCCTACCATATGTCCGTATGTATCATTAACCTGCTTAAAATAGTCCACATCCATGATCATAAGAGCATTGCATCTGTCTTTTCCATTTTCTTCCAGGAAGCGGTCGATCATATCCTGGGTTGTCTTTTTATTAAAAAGACCGGTAAGTGCATCTCTCTGGGCCCGTTTTAAAAGCCTTGACTTTTCCTGTCGGTTCTTATAAATAATATAAAAGATGACCACTGTCACCAGCATGCTAAAGATAATAAGAAAAGTGATCTCCTATTCCCTGATAAAATCATAAGATGCTTCTGCTGCTTTAACAGGAACAATATAACCGATCATCCAGTCATTCATCCCCAGGGGTGCGTAAGCAATATAATAAGATGTTTTTTTTCCTTCAGTCAGCCGAAACTGGCAGATACCGTCTTTCCCATCTGCAAAATCAGCTTTTACCTTCTGGATGGAAGCTGCCTTGATCTTATAATTGTCAAAATACTCGAATATATTGGCGAAAAATCCTTCCAATTCCTGATCTGTATAGACACGGTCATAGGCGATCACCTTTCCATCTTTGTCCGTAATAAGGCAGTAACCTTCTCCGTTAAACAGATCATCAAACATCATACGGCTTAAAGCAGTCACATTATAAGAACCACCCAGAACGCCGATCACTTCATTTTCCTTACAGACTGGTACTCCAAGTATAAGTCTGACCTCATGATCCACACTGCTTTCTATAGGATCACTTAATGTCTGGCTTCCACCAAATGCCTCTTGAAAATAACTTCTGTGGAATACATTTTTTACATCTCCTGTATCATAATGAGCTGTGCCATCTGCTTCAATCAGCGCCATCCGCTCTAAATCTGTCTTGTTATGGATCGTCACCAGGGAATCCAGATTTGCCTCTGAAAGAAGATCTTCTTCTTTTGCCATTTCTTCTGCTATCTCATTCAGATACTGATAGTGAATACTTAAGATCGTCCGTAAATATTCACTTTGACGTGAGACATTATTCATCATAGCCTGTCTGGAATTTCTTCCTATAGAAGACTGCATACAGCAAAAAAATAGCATGATTCCTAAAATAACTGATGATACAAACAATCCCATCACTATTGTATAACTTTTTAAATGAGCAGCTTTTCTTTTCATTCTTTTTACACACCCCCCCCCCGGTATCATTATTATCACATGTAATATTCATGTCCCTTCAATACATATAATTAATGTCTGCTGCGCAGCCGCTTATTTTTCCCTGCGCTCATTATATCTTATACTCACGAATCCCGCGCTGACGCGCTCCACTGCCTGCTTACGCAGGCGATTCGTTCGTTAATGGCTTGTGAAAAACAAATGTCTGCTGCGCAGCCGCTTGTTTTTCCCTGCGCTCATTATATCTACACGGAGGGGCAATACCAGTACCCTGTTTAAAAAATAACCAGCCCATCCCCTTGTATGCAGATTGAGCCGGTTATTTATGAAACAATATACTAATTGATTTATTTTTACACTAAGGAGTTTATTCCCATATACTACTCTTATTTCTTTTCCAATGCCTTAACAGCTGCCTGCACCTGGTTATCTTCCTCCGGTGTGACTACTGCCTGGCTCTTTAAATTCTCATCTAACTCTACTTCCACATCTGGGGCAATACCCTTTCCATGAAGGTCAAAACCACTTGGAGTATAATAATGGGCAGTGGTGATCTTAATGGCAGATCCATCTCCCAACGGGATCAGGTTCTGTACAATGCCTTTGCCATAGCTGGTAGTTCCCACAACAACAGCTTTTTTATAATCCTTTAAAGCACCGGTAAATACTTCTGAAGCACTGGCAGAGTTTTCATTGACCAAAATAGCGATCGGCATATCAACCTCATGGCTGTCTGATGCAGTATAAGTATCTCCATCCCCGTTCTTATCTGCTGTATACACGATCAGTGTCTTTCCATTGCCTTTTTCAAAATTTTTCATATCATCCGGCAGAATATAATCTACCATGGCAACAGCACTGTCTAAGATACCACCTGGATTGCTCCTAAGGTCAATAACCAGCTGCTTCATTCCCTGTTTTTCCAGCTCATCAATGGATTTTTCAAACTGTTCTACTGTAATGGCATCAAACTCGCTTACCGCCACATATCCTACATTGTCAGCCAGCATCCTGGACTCTACAGTAGGGACCTCTATCTTTCGTCTGGTAAGAGTCATATCTACATAGGTATCAGAATCTGCACGGTATACTGTGATCTGCAGCTGTGTACCTTCCTTACCCTTAATATAATTGCTTACCAGCACATCCAG
Organism: Lachnospiraceae bacterium; assembly: GCA_025758065.1. Classification (NCBI taxonomy): domain Bacteria; kingdom Bacillati; phylum Bacillota; class Clostridia; order Lachnospirales; family Lachnospiraceae; species Lachnospiraceae bacterium. Next base: position 2,731,730 of record CP107199.1, on the reverse strand, counting down.
ACTTTCTCCTGCTACTAACGTATCACCTACTTTGTATACAATGTCTCCAGGTTTCATACCAGCTTCCAGGGCTGGTGAACCTTCAAACACTTTCACGATCGTGCAAAGTCCTGTAGTCTTATTCTGACTGATCATGGCACCAATACCGGAATAGCTTCCATTTGTGCTGTCCTGAAGTGCTTTATAGTCATTTGCATTATAATATACAGAATAAGGATCATTTAAACCTGCCATCATGCCCCGGTAAATATAATCTTCCACTTCTGTTGCATCTTCATCATATAAAAACACCTGATCAATGATACTCTGTATCATCTGCATTTTTGAAGATACTTTTTTCAGATCTGGCTTCGTGGCCTTTTCTCCCTCTGTAATACCCGGAGCACCATTTCCACCACCTGAAGACTGCTCTGTGTGGATCACCTTTCTGCCTGTAATATATATCCCGGCAGATACACCTACTACTAAAAGAACAGCTAATGCCATGATCAGGGCGCCAGTTAAAACACCGGCCCAGAAATGACCGCCCTTTCCCTCTTTCTTTTTATCTAAACTATCCTGGATTTCTTCTTTATCCTGCTCTCCCACTGCTTTTTTGTCTCCTATCTGCCTGTACACCAGGTGCCTTTTTCTTATTCACAGCCTATGCTGCCCTTTTCAATAAAATACCATATCATGGCTGAACTATAAATACTACCATGGCCAAAAATGCTGTCATCTATGGACTTACATAATTGCTTGGATTTACATAGCTCCCACCGGAACGGATACCAAAATGCAGATGGGGACCGGTAGAATACCCAGTAGATCCCACTCTTGCAATCGTCTGTCCCTTTTTCACCTTCTGCCCCTTGCTTGCAAGAAGCTGGGAACAATGCATGTATACTGTGCTGACACCGCCGCCATGGTCGATCATGATATAATTTCCCGCTGAATAACTGTATGTAGCGATCACTACCTCACCATCGGCAGCCGCCACAATGGGGGCACCGGTACTGGCTGAAATATCTATCCCCTTGTGATTGGTAGAGGCCCCCTCTGTAGGTGAGGTTCTTTCTCCAAAGCCAGAGGTGATACGTCCACTGGATGGGCATGGCCATTTAAAGCTAATATTCCCCAGATTTGTCACCTTATACGTCTTTTTCTGGGCTTCTGCTTTCTTTCTGGCTTCTTCTTCCCTGCGCTTCATCTCCGCCTCAATAGCCTTCATCTGGTTTTCCTGGGCTTTAATATCTGCATCATACTGGTCAATACTGCTCTGGGCAGAACTGATCTGGCTGTTATAAGAAGAAAGCTCTTTCTGCTTTGAACTCATCAGTTCCTGCACCGACGCCTGTTTGGCCTCGGTAGTATCCTGAAGCTCTAACAGGTTGGCATGCTCTGCCTCCAGATCCTGTTCCTTCTGGTTTACCTTTTCCTTTGCAGCCTGATACTCTTTTAACATTTTCCGGTCGTAGGAAGCGATCTGGCTTGCATACTCCGCCCGGTTTAACAGCTGGGATGCATCTTTAGAAGTCATGATGCTGTCTGCAAAGCTGACATTTCCATTTTCATACATATACTGGATACGCAGCTTCATAGAAGCATACTGTTCTTTTTCCACTGCTTTTGCTTCTTCCAGTTCCGCTTTTGTATCCTTAATCTGGCTTTCCTTTGCCGAAATATCCTTCTCCAACTGGCTCAATTCTGCATCCAGGGAAGTCAATTTCTTATCCAGCTCTTTTACATAAGCCGCTGCATCGGATTTCAGGCCTTCTAACTGTTTTAAGGTATCCTGTACCTTTTTCTTTTCTTCCTGAAGAGAGGACATTTTATTTTTTGCATCCTTCAGATCAGCATTGGTCGCATACGAAGAAAAAACACAGCTAAAGCCAAGGACGCAGCCCATTCCAAAAGCCAGAAATCTGTTTTTTCGGTTCTTCATCCTGTTTCTTTCTCCTATACGCGCAGATGTCTCTGAATGGTCAGGAAACTGACGATCACACCGATCCCTACACCTAAGCCCATGGCAGAAGCTGCCATAAACGGAAAAATCTGTCCAAGAGGCAGAAGTTCAAATAATCCTGTTATCATCTCATAATTGGTATTCAGATACATCAGTCCTTTTTTATAGAGAACCGCCATAGCCGCCAGGGGGATCAATGCGCCAAAAAAGCCTAAAATCAGGCCTTCTACAATAAAAGGAGCACGGATCATAAAATTGGTAGCACCAATATAACGCATGATCTCATTTTCCCGTCTTCTGAAAGCAGCTGCTACAGAAATGGTATTACTGATCAGGAAAACTGCAACTGCCAGAAGCACTCCGATGATAACTGCCGATAAAGCACCTATCATCTTTCCTGCACTGGTAAAGCCGGCTACCAGAGCACTGGAATAACGGACCTTACGTACACCTTCTATGGCTTCCAGACGTTTTACAATCATATCCTGGTTTGAAATATCCTTTAAATATATCTCATAAGAGGCAGAATTAGCCAGGGGATTGTCCGCCTCAAAACCATCTGCCAGTTCTTCCATTCCTTCAAAATATTCCTTTTTAAAAGATTCCCAGGCTTCACTGGCAGATATATATTTTGCCTCCCGCACTTCACTCCAACCACGGATCTGCTCTCCTATAGCCTGTATCTTTCCTTCTTCCATTCCCTCATCAAAAAATACAGAAATACCTACAGTCTCTTCAGCAGTCCTGGCTCCATGCTGCACATTGGCTACCATGGAAAAAAACAGACAAAATAAAAAAATACATGCAGAAATGGTTGCCACAGACGCCAGGGAAAACCATATATTCCTGCATATATTAATAACGCCCTGTTTCAGGCAATATAAAAATGTACTCATTTACTCTTATGCCTTTCCAGCGGTTCCAGACGGTTTCTAAATCCCGGACCCGCCCTCATCTCTGACGACTTCCCCACGATCCATGGTAATGACTCTTTTATTCATCTCCGCTACCATTTCCTGACTGTGGGTCACTACAATAACAGTCGTTCCCCTCTGATTGATCTGGTCCAAAAGATTCATGATCTCATGGGTATTAAAGCTGTCCAGGTTTCCTGTAGGCTCATCTGCCAAAAGCACCTCCGGTTTATTTATAAGCGCTCTTGCAATGGCAACTCTCTGCTGTTCCCCGCCTGACAACTGACCCGGGTATGCCTTATATTTTGAAGAAAGACCTACAAGGTGCAGCATCTGGGGCACTGTCTCACGGATCGTCTTTGGTGGGACACCAATGACTCTCTGGGCAAAAGCCACATTTTCAAATACAGTACGGTCTTTTAAAAGACGGAAATCCTGAAAAACAACACCTAGCTTTCTCCTGTATTTTGGGACATATCTTCGGGGCATCTTCCCCAGATCTATATCATTGACCACAATACGTCCCTTAGTAGGATCAAGCTCCTTCATCAGGAGCTTGATCAATGTACTCTTTCCAGAACCGCTCCGGCCTGTGATAAACACAAACTCCCCATCCTCAATGGTTAAAGAAAGGTCGCGGATGGCCTTGCCGCCGGTTCCATAAGATTTACTTACATGACTTAATTCTATCATTTTCTAATTTTCTCTAACTTTCCTCTTATGGGGTAATGCCATTTATCATTAATAATCCAGGCTTTCCATGTACTTCATGTACTTTGCAACCATAAGGGCGATCTTAAAGGTAATTGCATCCTCAAAAACGCGCAGATCAAGTCCAGTACTCTTCTGCAGCTTGTCCAGACGGTAAACCAGAGTATTTCTGTGGATATACAGCTGTCTGGAAGTCTCTGATACGTTCAGGCTGTTCTCAAAGAACTTGTTGATCGTAGTTAAGGTTTCCTCATCAAATTCATCTGGGGATTTGCCGTCAAATACTTCACGGATGAACATCTTGCACAGTGGGATCGGGAGCTGATAGATCAGACGGCCAATACCTAAGTTGCTGTATGCGATCACGTTCTTGCTTGCATAGAAAATCTTGCCTACATCCAGAGCCATCTTTGCCTCTTTGTAAGAACGTGAAACTTCCTTGATATCATTAATTACAGTGCCGTAAGCTACCCGTACCTTGGTCATAGCTTCTGTATTTAACATATCTAAGATCATGTTTGCAGTCTTATCCAGTTCCACATAAGACTCGCCCTGACGTACTTCCTTTACAAGGATGATATTCTTCTCATCTACAGCTGTGATGAAATCCTTTGTCTTGGAAGCAAACAGGCTGCGTACAGTTTCTAATGCATTTACATCTTTTTCATTATGTGTCTCAATAATGTATACAACACGCTTTACATCGGTATCAATATGCAGTTTCTTTGCACGGTTATAAATATCAACTAACAGCAGGTTGTCAAGAAGCAGGTTCTTGATAAAATTATCTTTATCAAAACGCTCCTTGTATGCAACAAGCAGGTTCTGGATCTGGAATGCTGCCAACTTTCCTACCATATATACATCATCACTGGCACCTTTTGCCAGTAAAATGTACTCTAACTGATGCTCATCAAACACCTTAAAGAACTGATATCCCTGGATCACCTGACTGTCTGCCGGTGAATCCACAAATACCAGAATAGAGTTTTCAGACTCTTCTGCATCTGTAAAAGTAGAAGCAAGTACCTTTCCTTCGGTATCACATATTCCTAAATCAACTCTGGTAATTCCCTTTAATCCATCTAATGTGGTCTGAAGTATCTGATTTGAGATCATTCCACTCTCTCCTTTTCATCTTATTGATTTGGTATCCTCTCGGAATCCTTTTATGAACATTGCCATAAAAATCCATGGCGGAGTTACTGTTTTCCCTATTTTCATATTTTAATGCAAAATAACAAAAAAAGCAAGAGAGTTGTAAACTCTCCTGCTTCTTTTTACTGTCGTTTTTAACAGAGGTTTTTCATTATCTTCTCTGATATTCGTTATAATTAGTTAATAATAACGCTTTCTGTTTCTTTGTCAAAAATATGAACCTTATCCAGATCCATAGCCAGCTTTACAGTATCGCCAGGTCTTGCAGTCGTACGTGGATTAACCTTTGCTGTAAAGTTAGCATCATCAATATCAAAGTACAGAAGTACTTCAGAACCTAACATTTCGTATACACGGATCTCTACCTGGAATGTGCTCTTTGGATTTTCTGCCAGGAATGCTTCTTCATCATGAAGATCTTCTGGACGGATACCAAGAGTAACCACCTTGCCTACATAGCCAGCTTCTTCCAGAGCTTTGCCCTTTGCCTGTGGAAGTGTTAATGTATGTCCGCCAAATGCTAATGTTACATCTGCACCATTTTTTGCCACCTGGGCATCGATCATATTCATCTGTGGTGCTCCGATAAATCCTGCAACGAACTTATTGCATGGCTTGTCATACAGATTCTGTGGGCTGTCTACCTGCTGTACTACACCGTCCTTCATAACAACGATCCTAGTACCCAATGTCATAGCCTCAGTCTGGTCATGTGTAACGTAGATAATAGTTGTTTCCAGTCTCTGATGTAATTTAGAGATCTCAACTCGCATCTGGCCTCTTAATTTTGCATCCAGGTTTGACAGAGGCTCGTCCATAAGGAATACCTTAGGACTGCGGACAATAGCACGTCCCATAGCAACTCGCTGTCTCTGACCACCGGATAATGCCTTTGGCTTACGGTCTAACAGATGCTCCAGATCCAGGATCTTGGCTGCATCATGTACTTTCTTGTCAATCTCATCCTTTGGAGTCTTTCTTAATTTCAGTCCAAATGCCATGTTATCGTATACAGACATATGTGGATACAGAGCGTAGTTCTGGAATACCATTGCAATATCTCTGTCCTTTGGCTCTACATCATTTACCAGTTTTCCGTCAATATACAGTTCACCGGAAGAGATATCCTCCAGACCTGCGATCATACGAAGAGTGGTTGATTTTCCACATCCTGAAGGTCCTACGAAGATGATAAATTCCTTATCAGCGATCTCCAGATTGAAATCCTTAACTGCCACAAATCCATTAGGATATTTCTTGGTTACATTCTTCAGTGATAAACTAGCCATTTACTTTTTCCTCCTATTAGATAGATGTCTTTCTGCCCCGGTTCCCCTCTTTCAGAAAGATCCGTAACTCTTTTGTAACTGTCTTTATCATACAGGAAAGCGTATTTTTATTCCATACTGTAAATCCACAAAATCCAAATTTGTTATTTAGTTAAAATGTATATTCAATTTACAAAATGCTGTATCTGTCAAATTTTCGCTTGATTATCACCAAAAACTTTGGTTATTATGTTAGCTGATTTTTATCTTCAATAAACCCCTCACCAAAAACTTCACGGGCATCACTGACGATAAAAAATGCTCTTGGATCGTATTCTGATACAATTTCTTTTATTTCTACGATCTCTTTTCTGGAAACAACACAAAATAGCATATTTTTGGTCTCATCTGAATACATTCCTTTTGCTGCAATTCCTGTTACCCCTCTGTTCATACGTGTCATAATGGTATCTGAAATTTCTTTATATTTATCCGAAATAATATAGACCTGCTTGGAAAACTTCATTCCTTCGATCAGGCTGTCTGCCACTTTTCCCAAACAGAAAATAGCGATCAGGGCATAAAGAGCTGTCCGGATGCCAAATACAGTAGCACCGGCTACCACAATAATACCATCTAACAGCTGCATGATCTGCGCAACGGAATAATGAGGAAATTTTGCCCGGATCAGAGCTGCCAGCATATCAGTTCCCCCTGTGGTGCAGCCTCCTGCCAGTACAAAGCCGGTTCCTACACCCGTGATGATACCGCCAAAAAGAGCGGACAGCAGCAGGTCATCTTCTATATACATGCCTTCCGGCAGAATATAAAAGACAACTGACAACAATACCGTGGCATACAGTGTACGCTTAATAAATTTCCACCCCATGATCTTAAAACCTGCTAAAAACAACGGGATATTTAAAACAGTATTAGTCACCCACAGCGGCAGACCCCAAAGTTCCTTTCCAATAATAGCTACACCGGAAACACCTCCTGTTACCATATTGGCGGGATCAAAAATATTTTTGGTGGCCAGACCAATAAGAATGGTTCCCAAAGTGATAGCGCCATAATCTTTCCATACTTTCTGCATTTTATGCTTCCTCCTTATCCAAATAAAAAGACAGCTGTAATAAACACAACTGTCTTTCTGCTACCCATATGATACCGCAGGATCTGCTCCTGCAAAGGTTTTTATACCCTTTCTATGGTCTTTTCTGTAATTCTTACTTTTCCTTCTTTTAAAAGACGTCCAACAGCTCTTTTAAATGCATTCTTGCTCATGTTAAACTCTCTTAAAATAGTCTCCGGTCTTGCCTTATCATTAAAAGGAAGAACTCCGTCAAACTCATCAATAACCTTTAATACCAGCTCTGCATCTGATCCCATCTGCACATAGGAACGCTCTCTCACGCAAAGGTCAAGCTTTCCATCCTCACGGACTCTCATTACTCTCGCCTTAACAGTATCTCCCTCACGGAATTTTCCATACATCTCTTTTTTCGGGATCAGGCCATAATATTTATTATCTACTGCAACAAAAGCACCGATAGTCTCATTGATCTCATAGATGGTTCCATTTACCCAGTCTTCTGCTTTATATGGGGACTCGCTGCTCATGTGGGAGTAAACTTTCATGGTAGCTGCCAGTCTGTGACTCTTATCCACATAGAGACATACCAGACATTTCTCTCCTTTTCTCACAGGATGGGTCTGTTCTTTAAATGGAAGGAGCAGATCTTTTTCCAGTCCCATATCCAGGAAAGCTCCGATCTTTGCCACATCCTTTACTTCCAGGATCTCACACTGACCTACCTCCAGCTTCGGTGTGCCGGTTGTTGCGATCAGACGGTCAGAGGAATCTTTATAAATAAATACCTTTACCTTATCTCCGATCTTTGCTCCGGCCGGAACCTGTTTCTTTGGCAGAAGGACTGCTGCTTCATCTCCTGCTTTTTCACTTAAATATACGCCGAATTCTTTTGTGCGGACAATTTCTAATTCCTGTGTCTTTCCTAATTCCATCATGATCCATACTCCTTATTACTCTTATGTTCTCCATACTGAAGCCATACAACTGCCCTGACCTCGCAAACTTCATCTGCCAGTACAACAGTCCACTCATCTTCACCTGTTTTTGTCACTCTCGGCACAAGGATTTCTCCTAAAACTGCTGCTTTTTTATAATCAGCCCTGATGCCCTTTACTATTTTCGTACACGGCACTGCTTCTCTTGCAATATCCACATACTGGGCGTTATTTACATGATGATTGGTATCCAGATGATGAGTCGCAATGGTAACAGGTATTCCTTCTTCGTATTCTTCCGGAATGAGGATCTTCCTGGGCGCTTTTCCCAGATCAAGTGCCTCCTCGTTTCCATAAGCAGCTATGTCTTCCGGCATCACACGCACCGGCACCATTTTCTCTGTATCGCAGAAAAACCATATGGATTCTGCCCGTACCAGATAGTTTCCATCCTGGTCCATGATCACAAAATCACGATATCCGTAAATTCCTTTAGATGAAGTAGCCCAGGTTCCTATCTTTATCCTTTCACCCAGTACCGGATACCGGTCAATAACGATCCTCCAGGAAGACAAAAGCCAGGCCCTCTTCTTTTCTTCCAGATACTCTACTCCAAGCCCAATATCTTCAGACTGGAAGGTACTGCAGTCCTGGAGGTAATTGATCACTCCCAACAAACTTAACGCACCTGTTTCATCAGTCTCACTGTAACGGATCCTACTGTCAAATGTATACATTCATTTCCTCTGTTTCTTCTTATTACTATCTCTTATAAATACATCATCATAGATAACCACTTTTCTCCACAAGTATAACACGGTAAAATTTGCTGTGCAACAAAAAAGTCTTTCATTTCCAACAACTCAGAAATCAAAGACTCTCTAGCTGGGCTACAAGGATTCGAACCTTGAAAATGACGGAGTCAGAGTCCGTTGCCTTACCATTTGGCGATAGCCCATTACTTTATGAAGTTTTAAAGCATTTCTGCTTAGCTGGGCTACAAGGATTCGAACCTTGAAAATGACGGAGTCAGAGTCCGTTGCCTTACCATTTGGCGATAGCCCATTATTTTATGAAGTTTAAAAGCGTTTCCGCTTAGCTGGGCTACAAGGATTCGAACCTTGAAAATGACGGAGTCAGAGTCCGTTGCCTTACCATTTGGCGATAGCCCATTATTTATCTTCGCAGCCTTAATCGCGACTGCGAAGATTATTATACATATAATACCAGTTGAAGTCAAGCACTTTTTTTATATATTTTTATATCCGGGCAAATATGCCCAGATCAGACCGCTTTTAACGCAGCTGCTCCATTGGATCCTTACCAAGGATACCCGGCTCTGTCATGGTATATGGATCAAGGACTGTATTTAACTGTTCTTCATCCATCAGGCCCTTTTCTAGGATCAGGTCACGGACCTGTCTGCCGGTGCGCAGTGCTTCCTTTGCTATATTGGCTGCTGTCTCATATCCTACATATGGGCAGATAGCAGTAATAACGCCGATACTGTTCTCCACCTCTTTGAGGCAGTGTTCCTTATTTGCAGTAATACCTACGATACAGTTATCAACCAGTGTCTTCACTGCAGAAGCCAGTGTTTCAATGGATTCAAACAGGTTATAAAAAATGATGGGTTCAAAAGCATTTAATTCCAGCTGGCCTGCTTCTGCCGCCATGGTAATGGTCATATCATTTCCTATAATATTAAATGCAACCTGGTTTACTACCTCCGGAATGACCGGATTGATCTTTCCTGGCATAATGGAAGATCCATTCTGTCTTGCAGGCAGATTGATCTCTCCGAAGCCGGTTCTTGGACCGGAAGACATAAGGCGCAGGTCATTACACATCTTGGAAAGGTTCACTGCACAGTTTTTCACAATTCCTGATACAGAAGCATAACTGTCCAGGTTCTGGGTAGCATCGATCATATCATAGGACTGAACCAGTTCTTCTCCTGTGAGAGTAGACATGTTTTTAACTACCCTGTGGAAATACTGTACATCTGCGTTTAAACCGGTTCCAATAGCAGTTCCGCCTAAATTCAAGCAGCGGATCTCTTCTTTTGCATTGTCAAAACGCTTGATATCCCGACGGATGGCAGATGCATAAGCGTGAAATTCCTGTCCTAAGCGGATCGGTACTGCATCCTGCAGCTGCGTCCTTCCCATTTTAATAACAGAATCAAATTCTTTGGATTTATCCATTAACGCTGCTTCCAGCCGTTTTAACTGCTCCTGTGCATTGGAGATCAGTTTTAAAGCTGCCATTTTTCCGCAGGATGGAAATACATCATTGGTAGACTGCCCAAAGTTTACATGGTCATTTGGGTTTACCAGGCTGTAATCGCCTTTTTTCCCGCCTAAGATCTCAATGGCTCTGTTTGCGATCACCTCATTGGCATTCATATTCAGGGATGTTCCTGCACCGCCCTGGATAGGATCTACAATAAACTGGTCATGAAGTTTACCACCTATGATCTCATCACAGGCCTGTGTGATCGCAGAAGCACGCTTTTTATCCAGCTCACCTACTTCAAAGTTAGTGATGGCTGCAGCTTTTTTGATCTGCGCCACACTTTTGATCAGCTCCGGATGCATTTTTAAGCCTGTAATATAGAAGTTTTCATGAGCACGCAGAGTCTGTACTCCATAATATGCATCAATGGGTACTTCTTTTTCTCCAATGGAGTCATGCTCCAGACGGTATTTTTTCACCTCAGTTCCATTATTTCCTATTCCATTAATTCCAATTTCATTTCCATTGCTTTCATTATTCATGATTTCCTTCATAATCTTTCCTCCATCTATATGTTCTCTCGGAATCTTTCTGTACCTGATTTTGTGAGAAGATTTTTTGTCAGTTGTGCCCAAATTTCTGAGGCGTACGCGGTGCGTACGGTGATGAAATTCGGGTGCGACTGGCGGAAAATCGGCCACAAAGGCAGGTGCAAGAAAGACTCCGAGAGGACATTTCTATGCGTTGCATGGTCACTTTTTCCTTAGCACATGATCATCCTCTTGACTCTAATATAGAACTGGGCTACAATATTTTCAAATACTTATAATTTCATACTTTCTATAGACAAGCATCTATAGCGTATTTGTCAAATACATATTTACCAAGGAGGCTCCCATGTTCCAGGGAATGCACTACGTTTACGAGGTCTACAAAGAAATGAGCTTTTCCAAAGCAGCCAGAAACCTGTTTATCAGCCAGCCATCTTTAAGCGCTGCTGTAAAGAAAGCAGAAGCCCAGATCGGTTTTCCCATTTTTGACCGCAGTTCCAACCATATCCAGCTGACAGAGCTGGGCAAAGAATATATACGTTCCATTGAGATCATTATGGATGTGGAAAATGGATTTCAGAATTATATCAATGATATGAAAGAATTAAAAAGCGGCACCATTGCCATAGGCGGCACTAACCTTTTTGCCTCCTATGTGCTTCCTCCTCTTTTATCCCGCTTTACAGAACAATATCCCCAGGTTCAGGTCAACCTGGTAGAAGCAACCACATCCCAGCTTACAGACCGGCTTTTTTCCGGTTCTTTAGATCTGCTCATTGACAATAAAAGCATGGATCCTGCCATTTACCAGAAAAGCTTTTTCTGTGAGGAACATTTGCTGCTGGCTGTGCCTATCCGCCTGTCTGTAAATGAAAAAATGAAAAATTATGCACTTACAGCTTCCGATATACGCGAAAACCGCCACTTAAACTCAAGGATCCCACCTGTACCTCTGGAAAATTTTCAGGAAGAATCTTTTCTCCTTTTAAAATCCGGAAATGATACCCGAACCCGAGCAGACCGCATCTGCCACAATGCCCATGTTATTCCGAAAATAAAACTGGAACTGGACCAGCAGATCACTGCTTATAATCTGTCCCGATACGGCATGGGAATCTCTTTTTGTTCTGATACCCTTGTGCGTCATGTGCCGGATGATGAAGGATTGGTTTACTATAAACTGAACCATCAGGACGCTCTTAGGGAAGTGAATTTTTATTATAAGCGAAACAGGTATATGCCGCGGATCGTTAGTACATTCCTGGATATGATCTGATATACTATGAAAAAGGCAATTGTTTTTTATCTATTATAGCTATAATTGTTATAATCATTTGTCTATGATTCAAATGGATTTCTTATATTGGGATATTGTTGACTAAGGTCCGAAAGCCACCGGCGCACATGACAGATGCGCATTTGAATGAAAATCCTTTGCTCGTGGGCTTGCGCCGCCTATTGTCAGAACTGCGAACCAAACTCGCACGCGCTGCGTGCTCAAACAGTGATTCTCCGTTCTGACGCTATGCGCGCCCACTCACGGATTTTCAAACAAATGCTTATTCTGTCATGTGCACCGGCGGCTTTCTACGTTATTGGCAATAAAAAATGTAGGAGCAAACCAATAAGCAGTTTTTATGTGGGAGGGGGTTTGTACTTAAGTATGGTATTTTTCATGTGACATATCCAATACAGTAGAAAGGGCTCCTCCATGTATAATAAGCATTCGGTAGGCAATTTTGTCCATTTTGCGAGCATAGCTGGCAGGTTGGAGGCATTGTTTGAGCGAACGCAGTGAGCGAGTTTGCCGGAGACCTGCCTAATCGGCGGCGGAGCAAAATGGACAAAATTGCCGTGAATGCGTTTATACATGGAGGAACCCTTTCGGACCCTATTGAACTAAATCACAATATTAAGCTTCCATTACAGCCTGTTTCATTTCCCTTACATATTCCGCTACATACGGAACACTGTCTTTTCCATATTTGGCGATCCGCTTTACAACGGCACTTCCTACAATCGCTCCGTCTGACAGGCCAGCCATCTTTTTTGCCTGCTCTGGTTCAGAAATACCAAAGCCTACAGCGCAGGGAACATCAGTCACTGCACGGATCTGCTCTACTAAAGCCCCGATATCTGTCTTGATCTCGCTTCTTACACCAGTAACGCCTAAAGAAGATACTACATAGATAAATCCTGAAGCCTCTTTTGCTACCATTGCAATTCTGTGATCAGAAGTAGGTGCGATCATAGAGATCAGATCCAGACCATATTTCCTGCAGATAGGTTCAAATTCTTCTTTTTCCTCATATGGCACATCCGGAAGGATCAGGCCATTGATGCCGATCTGGGCTGCCTTTGAGATAAAACGTTCCGAACCATAAGAAAAAACTACATTTGCATAGGTCATAAATACTAGCGGGATCTTTACCGTCTTTCTGATGCGGGCAACCATGTCAAAAATCTTATCAGTGGTAGTTCCTACAGACAGTGCCCTTACATTTGCTTCCTGGATCACAGGTCCTTCTGCTGTTGGGTCAGAAAACGGGATTCCCAGTTCGATCAGGTCCGCACCTGCCTCTGCCATAACGCATACCAGCTTTTCAGTCGTCTCCAGATCCGGATCTCCACAGGTCAAAAACGGAATAAATGCCTTACCATCTTTAAATGCATCTCTTATCTTAGTCATAAATATTCTCCCCTCTGTAGCGTGCGATCGCTGCGCAGTCTTTATCTCCTCTTCCGGAAATGTTGATAACGATGATCTGGTCCTTTCCCATAGCCGGTGCCAGTTTTCTTGCATAGGCAACTGCATGGGCTGATTCAATAGCAGGAATAATACCTTCGGTCCTGGACAGGTATTCAAAAGCGTCTACTGCCTCATCATCCGTTACAGGTACATAGGTTGCACGGCCGGTATCATGTAACATGGCATGTTCCGGTCCGATCCCCGGATAGTCAAGTCCTGCAGAAATAGAATATACTGGAGCGATCTGACCGTATTCATCCTGGCAGAAATAAGATTTCATACCGTGGAAGATCCCTAAACGGCCTGTAGCAATGGTAGCTGCTGTTTCCGGTGTATCTGCACCGCGGCCTGCTGCCTCGCAGCCGATCAGCTTAACAGATGGATCATTGATAAAGTTATAAAAAGCACCAATAGCATTGGAGCCGCCACCTACACAGGCGATCACTGCATCCGGAAGTTTTCCTTCTTTTTCCATCAGCTGTTCCTTGATCTCCTTTGAGATCACTGCCTGAAAATCTCTTACGATCGTTGGGAACGGGTGTGGTCCCATAACAGAACCAAGGCAGTAATGGGTATCGCTGATGCGGTTGGTCCACTCTCTAAAGCAGGCAGAGCAGGCATCCTTTAATGTTCCGGTACCTGTAGTTACAGGAATCACGGTTGCCCCTAACAATTTCATCCTGTATACGTTTAATGCCTGGCGCCTGGTATCTTCCTCGCCCATATAAACTACGCATTCCATTCCCATCAGCGCCGCTGCTGTAGCAGTTGCCACACCATGCTGTCCTGCACCGGTCTCGGCAATAAGCCGGGTTTTCCCCATTTTCTTTGCTAATAGTGCCTGACCTAATACATTATTGATCTTATGAGCGCCAGTATGGTTTAAGTCCTCTCTCTTTAAGTAGATTTTGGCTCCGCCCAGGTCTTTTGTCATCTTCTCCGCATAATACAGGCGGCTTGGACGGCCTGCATACTCATTTAACAGCTCAGTCAGCTCCGCCTGGAACTGAGGATCATTTTTATAATGATTATACGCCTCTTCCAGCTCCATCACTGCGTTCATCAATGTTTCCGGAATATACTGACCTCCATGGATCCCGAAACGTCCTTTTTTATTTGACATATCTTTTCCTCCTCTTGCCAACCTTAGTGTTTTTTCCTTCTTTTCCTTCATCTGTTGTGACAGTTTCCAAAATTTTCTGTAAACATGAAACTTTAACTTTCCTGTCACAAAAAAAGTCCCTGATGATACAAATATATCATCAGGGACGGAATAAACCGCGGTGCCACCTCTGTTTCACATAAGCTGTGCGCTTTGCGTAGTACAATCATACTACCGGCTGTTAACGTCAGCCCCACGTCGCAGAATACTCGAAGTCACCTTCTTTGACTGCGCCCTCAACGGTCCATTTGACAATCTGGGTTCTATCGGACTTCCACCAACGCCGACTCTCTGTGAGGCCATAACTGCCGTTATCTCCGTTTCAACGGTTTTCTAATGAAGTTGTCTGGAGTATAGCACTGTGACGTGGTGATGTCAAGAGGTGTTTTTCAGATTTTATTTAGTCCTTTTCATTAATTTCAGAAACTGCCTGCAATGCACACACTGTCAGCGCAATTCCATCCATATACTCTTTAATGGATAAATGTTCATTTGGCGCATGATTATCTGAATCAGCATCACTCCATCGCACCTGAATAGCCGGTAGCTTTAAAACATTAGTCCACAAATAATCAGGGGCTGATGATGGTCTGCATGGGTAGATTACATATTCACCATAAATATCACGACAAATCTCTTCAACAGCCGGCAGATACGGCGTGTTCACGTCTGTTTTTGAAGAAGGGATATAACCATCATTTTCAATTTTTACATTATCATATCCCATCATCTCAACGTGCCTCTTGATACATTGAAATACCTTCTCAGGATCCTGATCTGGTACTAAACGGCAATCGATCAATGCTTCCGCTTTTGCAGGAACTACTCCATTAGCTCCTGTTTTGATCCAGCAAATATTAAATGTAGGCTGTCCTAAAAGCCTTGGATAAAAGTCCTTGCCATAATTAGACGACTTTGCCTCATAAATTGTATTCAAACTGTCCTCTGACTTCGGCAGTTTATCCATGATCTCAATTTCTTTTTCTGTAAAAGGTAATATTCCTTCCTCAAAACCAGGTATCAGAATCTTATCTTTTGACTTGCACTTTCCCAATATCTCCACCAGCTGCCACGCAGCGGAAGGCAGTACCGGTGCATAACGGGCATGAACATTCCTATTCATCGTTTCAACTGTAATATGAACAGACAAATCTCCCTTTGCTCCCAGCGCAATGATAGGCAATCCACTAGGATCCTTTGGACCATCGCTGAAAAACACCAGATCTGCTGCCAATTCCGTCCTGTGCTCTGCCAGAAATTCTTCCAATCCTCTACTGCCGCATTCCTCATCCCCTTCAAATACAAAAATAACATTTACGGGAACTTCCATTTTTTTTCTGACAAAGTATTCCAAAGCTTTTAAATGCGCCATTAAAGGTGATTTATTATCAGCACTTCCTCTTGCATAAACTTTTCCATCACGTACTGTAGGAACAAACGGATCTGAATGCCACAATTTTCGTTCTCCAGCCGGTTTCACATCGTAATGGGCATAGATCAGAACTGTCTTTTTTTCCGGATCATTGCCAAACCTCCCTACCAGGACCGGAGCGGGTTTTACAGAATACTTTGTCACTTGAATTCCAATTTCTTCCATTTTTTTCTGGATCCAGTCACAGCAAGTTTCAATTCCTTCCCCTGTTTCACTAACACTTATATGACGGATCAGTTCATACCAGTCTTCCAAAACCTGATTCTCATAATATTTTAGATATTCCTTGATATCTGATAAAAGTTTTTTGTTTTTCATGTCCATCCTCTTTTACATTTCACTGATTTCTTTTAAAACTGTAGCTGTAAGCTCAGTCCCTTTGATACAATTGGATAAAGTTAAATGTTCATTTGGTGCGTGATTATCAGAAGTAGCATCACACCAACGCACCTGGATCGTAGGAAGCCCCAGAATATTGGTCCACAAATAATCCGGTGCCGTTGATGGCCGATTAGGATATACCATGTACGGACCAAATACATTCTGGGTCGCTTTCTCCACCGGAAGCAGATACGGAGTATCAACCGGTGTTTTGGCAGGCTGTTCCTGATCAATTTTCATTTATTGCTAAAACCCCTGTAAATCCACTTTTAATTCCTAATTATATTATAGACGGTTTTTCCAGCAGTGCAAAGCTGATTTTTATGGTCATAATGTCTGGTGGTGCTTTTAACGTTCTGGTTGAAACCGGTGCACTTCAGGTACTAATCGCAAAAGTAGTTGCAAAATTCGGCAATAAGGAAGCTATTTTCATCCCACTTCTGCTCTTGGTTTTCGCTGCCATTGCTACTACACAGTCTGTAACTGTATTTATTGGATTTACTCCTGTTATCATTATGATGACAAGAGCTATGGGATTTGACTCCATTACTGGTGCTGCACTGCCACTTTTAGGTGGTGCCATTGGTTTTTCCACAGGCACTTTAAATACCTCAACTACCATTGTTGCCCAGAAAATTGCAGAACTTCCACTTTACTCCGGTATTCAATACCGTTTCTTCTGCTTCTTCGTTTTCTGGATCTTTACCAGTATTGCTCTGATCCGTTACGCACGTAAAGTCAAATCCAATCCTGCTTCAAGCCCTATGTACGAATTGGATAAACTGAGAAATGATGAAGATGTTGATGCCTCTCACGACTCTTCTCTGACTCCACGTAAGCTTCTGGTTCTTTTAACTTTAATTGGTTCCCTTGTTGTTCTGGTATGGGGTTGTGTAACACGAGGATGGGATCTTCCTGAAATATCTGTTGTCTTTATCTGGCTTGGTGTAATTTCAGGTGCTTTTGCTGGGTTTGGTCCAAGTACTATTGCTAAACATTTTGCAGCAGGATGTCAAAAACTCACTGTATCTGCTTTAATCCTTGGTCTTGCAAGAGCTACATCTGGTGTTTTATCTTCAGCTAATATTCTGGATACTCTGGTTTACGGATGTACCATTGTACTTAACGCATTTCCTCCCGCACTGCGTGGCATGTGTATGTACTGGGTTAATTTTATCATCAATATATTGGTAACTTCCGGTTCCGGACAAGCTGCTGTAGTTATGCCAATTTTTACTCCCGTTGCAGATATGGTCGGAATTACTCGTCAAACTGCTATTCTGGCATTTAACTTTGGCGATGGATTCTGCAATTACATTCTTCCTATGTCTACCGCATTAATGGGGAACTTAAGTGTTGCAAATATTCCTTACGATCGTTGGATGCGCTTTATGTGGAAAATCATGCTTCTCTGGTTGGCAGTAGGAAGTGCCCTGGTATTTATCGCTCAAATGATTCACTTAGGCCCCATGTAACGGCACATATATCAAAAAACTTTTAATATTCATAATACGTTAGTAATGTCGAAAAAACGTCAAAGAGCCTTCCTTACTCTTTGACGTTTTTTACCAACTATCTGACTACGCCTGTGGCTGTCTTATACTGTCATAAACCTGTTGTACCTGGTTTTTCAGCTCATCGTAGTAATCAAAATGAATCAGGACCAGTTTGGAATCGATCTGGCGTACATACCAGTCAGAGTGATGGGCGGTTCCATCGCCAAAATCGTAGGAAGTCCTGCAATAGCGGAATTCATAGCCCCCCAGGTTCACTTTACCTGAAGCATCTACCTTATATCCATCTGTTCCCCCGTGACCGACTACTGCATCTATAAAACGGTCCAACTCCATGTCTGCATCTGTAAAATCCACTGTAATACGGTAACTTAATTCAGGATCATTTACATCCACATGTTCACCACCAACCAGGGCATAGGTCTGGGCACTGCCATTTCCGATCATAACAGTAGCTGCCTCCGGGAAGGAAAGTGTCATATCTGCCCAGTAATTCGTATAGGTATTTCCTTCCAGTTTTCCAAGGGAATAATCCAGAGCCGCTTTCTCACTTCCGGCGATCATATTTCCCTTATCATCAAAAGTATACTGGGTCCCGTTAATGGTTCTGGTCACAGAAGTTACCATATGACCGCTTTCATCCACGTATTTCCAGCCACCGTTTTCATGTACCCAGACGCTGCGCTCAATATTTCCATTTCCATCCAGATGATAGGTAAGCCCATTTTCATCCTGCTCCCAGCAGCCTGCTGCCATCTGGCCATCCGCTTTTTTATACTGCCAGTTCTCTCCGTTTTTGTACCAGCCTTCTACACCTGTATACGGCTTTAAAAGGCTTAGAAATGCAGCAGCCCTCTGCACCTGGTCTGAGGAATAGGTCTGGCAGAGTACATAGATCTGGTCTCCTGTATTCCGGATATAAAAATCATTGACCAGCATCTTTTCCATCTGGTTGATAAAAGTCTGTGCCTGCGCTTTCTGCTTTTCAGAGAGCCGTCCTGACTCCAGCTGCCTACGCATGGAGTCCGCCATCATTTTTCCGTAATTTACTTTCAGATATTCATAATCTGCAGCCCCCAGTCTTACAGTACCGCTTTCTGTATTTTCCGGGTCAAGACCGGATTCTGCTAATTCTGCTTTTAAGGCAGCAACACTGAAAGGCTGTCCGGAACCATCATCTGCCGGCATTACCAGTGCTGTGTTGATAATATAGCTTTTGTTCGCCTCATCTACCATTGATGCAGCAAAATCCACTTTACCACCATTTTCCACAAGACCTGCTACCAGTTCTCCTGAAAGTGCAGAAGAGGCACCGCTTCTGTCCACTTTATATTCTGATGGTACAGACAATTCAAAACTTCCAAAGCGGCTGGTAACATTCTGTCCATTAATATAGCTTAAGCCAAGCGGATCTGCAAAAGCTGCAAAAGCGCCTGCTGCCGCTAAGGACATGCCAAGAGCCAATGTGAGCAGACTTCTTGATAAAGTACGTTTTTTCATGTGCATTTCTCCCTATATCCCAAATTCAGTATATTCCAAAAAAACAGGGGCCGACTCAGGCAAAATGCCTGTGAAACAGCCCCCGCAAATCTGTGTCGTGCTTTTTATTGTACTATTTATTCTGCTTTCTGTCCAGCCATGATCATCATAATATCATTACTGCGGTTTACAAAGTTAGTCATACGCTCTGGTGACAGCTGACCATGTGCCAGGCTTGCCAGATCATACAGCTGTTCGCAGATCTTAACTGTATTTTCGCCTTCTTTGTTCTCCAGGACATATTTAACCAGAGGATGATTTGCATTTAATACAAGAGTCTCTCCTGTTGCGCCAAACGCACTCATATCCATGCCGCCCATGTTGTACATCTTCATCATATCCTGCATACGTCTGGTTTCCTCAGATACAGTGATCATAGATGCAACAGATGCATTCTTCATCTTCTCAACCTTGATATCCAGTTTGTCATTATTTAAAGCCTTCTTAAATACCTCTGTCAGCTCTTCACTTGTCTTCTTGAAAGCTTCGTCATCTTCCTTTACCTCTTCCTTGAAAGAAGCATTTAAGTCTGTATCAATACGCAGGAACTTAAGTCCTTCATGCTTCTGCTCTACATGGCTGATAAACGGATTATCAATAGCAGCAGGCATGATCACTGCATCAATTCCTTCTTCCTTAAACAGATTGATGTACTGGCTCTGTTCTTTTTCATTGGTTACATAGAAAATAGTATTTTCATGTTTTTCCTTGTTTTCTTCCAGGCAGTCATTTAAGGTAAGATACTTGCCCTCTAAGTTCTTATACAAGATATAGTCGCCCATCTTCTCTGCAAACTTCTCATCCTTGATATAACCAAACTTGATAAATGGAGCAATATCATCCCAGTATTTCTCATAATTCTCACGATCTGTCTTGCACATACCAGACAGCTTGTCTGCTACCTTCTTGGTAATGTAATCGGAGATCTTCTTTACAAAACCATCATTCTGCAGGGCACTACGTGATACGTTAAGAGGCAGATCAGGACAATCAATGACACCCTTTAACAGCATCAGGAATTCAGGGATCACTTCCTTGATATTATCAGCGATAAATACCTGGTTATTGTAAAGCTTGATGGTTCCTTCCAGGCTGTCATATTCCATGTTGATCTTCGGGAAGTACAAGATACCCTTTAAGTTAAACGGATAATCCATGTTCAGGTGGATCCAGAACAGAGGCTCCTTGTAATCCCTGAATACCTTGCGGTAGAAATCCTTGTACTGTTCATCCGTACACTCATTTGGATGCTTATTCCACAGCGGATCAGTATCATTTAATGCAACCGGACGCTTTAAAATCTTATATTTCTCCCTGGATGGCTCTACTTCTACTGTTTCCTTGGTTCCATCCTCTTTTTCCTTCTCTTCTGTCTTTGCAGGTTCAATAACTGTCTCAACAACTGTATCCTTGTGAGTAAGCTCATCTTTTTCGATGGTCTCATATTCCGGCTCTGCAGTCTCATTCTTTAAGAAAATGTTTACCGGCATAAATGCACAGTATTTTTCGATCACTTCTCTTGCTCTGTATTCATTTGCAAATTCAGTGCTTTCTTCGTTCAGATACAGCTTAATGGAAGTACCAACCTCCTTTTTGTCGCCTTCGGCCATCTCAAAGTTGATGCCGCCTTCAGACTCCCAGTGTACCGGCTTTGCATCTTTCTGGTAAGACAGGGAATTGATCTCAACCTTGTCAGCTACCATAAATGCAGAGTAGAAACCAAGACCAAAGTGGCCGATGATCTGGTCTTCATTTGCCTTATCTTTGTACTTTTCCATAAAATCCTGAACACCGGAGAATGCGATCTGGTTAATATACTTGTCGATCTCTTCCTCAGTCATACCAAGACCATTATCTTCAATGGTGATGGTCTTATCTGTAGGATTTACGCTGACCTGGATCTTGTACTCAACCTCTTCTGGCTTCTCGTACTCTCCCATCAGCTCTAATTTCTTTAATTTAGTAATAGCATCGCAGCCATTGCTGATCAGCTCTCTGTAAAAAATGTCATGGTCGGAATACAGCCACTTTTTGATTACAGGGAAAATATTTTCACTTGTTATAGATAAACTGCCTTTCTTTGCCATAATATACGCCTCTTTCTTATAAATCTTCTTAATCTTTTCTAGTACATCGTTTTCAAAATAACTATACCACTCACTTGTCTGCGAATCTGATTGCACAGGCCTAAAAACCTCAGCGTAGCCAGCTACGCCTGCGTTTTTAGACCTGCACACTCAAATCCGCATCCTACGTGATTCGTACAGTTATTTACGAAACGATGTACTAGTAATATGTGCTTTAAAAATCTTAAAAACGGATTTTGTCCGCAAGATATATTGTAGTACCGTTATATCTAAAAGTCAACAAAAAATTAGCACTCATTTTAAATGAGTGCTAGCAAAAGTACATCACCTGCTGTTCACATTACCATTTTTACATAAAAAGATCCACCGTACCTTATTGTACAGTGGATCAAGCAAAAAAGTATTAACTGTGGGTCCGTGAGTCACCTGATATGACCTTTCTGTAAATTTTTCACGGCAGAAAATCCCTGATTTTCTTACTTCTGGATGGATTGCGAAGCTTTCTAAGCGCTGCTGTCTCAATCTGCCTGATACGCTCTCTGGTAACTTTGAAGCGCTTTCCTACTTCTTCCAGTGTCAGGGGATGGCCGCTTTCAAGACCAAATCTCAAGATGATCACTTCCCTTTCCCTTGGATTCAACCCCTGGAGCATCTGTTCGATCTCTTCTCTTAAAAAGACGCTTTCTGCTTTTTCCTCTGTGGAAGCATTGGAATCATCTGCCACAAAATCGCCTAAATTTGAGCCGTCTTCATCTCCTACCGGTGTCTCTAAGGATACCGTATCACCGGAAGACTGCATCAGCTCTGTAACCCGCTTTTCAGACATTCCCA
The DNA here is from genome assembly GCA_025758065.1 of Lachnospiraceae bacterium. Lineage (NCBI taxonomy): Bacteria > Bacillati > Bacillota > Clostridia > Lachnospirales > Lachnospiraceae > Lachnospiraceae bacterium. The sequence continues at coordinate 2,709,219 of CP107199.1, read as the reverse complement.
CTTCTTTGCCGATTTCTTCATTGGAAGGCTCTCTTCCAAGCTTTACAGCTAAAGCTCTCTGGGCTTTTCTGATGCGGTTTACCGCTTCTACCATATGGACCGGCAGGCGGATGGTACGGGACTGGTCTGCCAAAGCTCTTGTAACAGACTGTTTTACCCACCATGTGGCATAGGTACTGAGACGGTATCCCTTTGTATAATCAAACTTCTCTACAGCCTTCATTAGACCGATATTTCCCTCCTGGACCAGATCCAGAAAACTCATACCACGACCGGTATAGCGCTTTGCAATGCTGACTACCAGACGAAGGTTTGCTTCTACTAACTTCTTTCCTGCTTCTGCATCTCCCTCGGATTTACGCTTTGCCAGATCCTGTTCCTGTTCCTGGGTCAACAAGGGGATAGAACCGATCTCTTTTAAATATTCACGAATGGGATCTGTACTTGCAACGCCCTCTAATAACTGCTCCTGGGTAGCATTTTTCCCTTCTTCATCATCGGCAGAAGAAGACGTAAACTCATCATTGTCCCCGTCATCTAAAGAATCGTTGTGACTCCACCTGTATTTATCTCCAATGATGCTGGAAACAGAATCATCCGAATCATCCCCGTCATCTAAAAGAAGACTTTCATCTGCTAAATCCCCTTCTTCCCCCTCTGTCAGTATCTGGATCCCCTTTTTTTCCAGCTTGGCATAAACAGATTCCATTTCTTCCGGTGTCACCTGTTCTTTAGCAAAAGCGTCCAGAACCTGTGTCATCTGGAGTTTGTTCTCACTGACCGCTGCCAGAGCTGTAAGTTCCGCCAATTTCTGTGAAAAATTGTTTTTATCCATGCCATTTCCTCCTGCTTTTATCCTTCAGTTGCCTCTGTACATGGAATCTCATGGGACTGTAAAAACTGTTTGACCGCCTTGTCCCATTCAAGATCCAGCGTTTTGTCCATGGTGAAAAAATTTAATGATGTTCCGGTAATACAATACATTTCCCCATTATCGTAACGTATATTCAGATATAACCCTACGATCTGGTTTCCATCGATCCCGGCGCCTGTTCTTGCGGCAAATTTATCTGTCCCCGCCTTTGGCAGCTGCAGCACGATGCGAAAACTTCCAGGAAGCTTTTTTCCTTTGATCAGTGAAAAACAAAAAGGCCTTAAGGTTTTCCAGGTTGAAAACTCTTCTATGTTGTTTTCTTCCCGTTCTTCCTCTGTGTAATAGCCCTGTTTTACATGTCCGTCAATGGAAAAACTGTTGTAGGTGGTAATGTTCACTTCTTTTACCAGAAATGCATCAAAATCCTCCCGTACAAACAGTTTGGTAGTAAAGGACTTTACATCTTCGGCCTTTAATGCGATCATTTGTATTCTCCCGTCTGAAAATTTCCAAATTCTTTATCAATTATACAATTTTTCAGGTAAAACGTCAATCAGGTTTATACAAAAAGCATAACGCCATGTCATGGCTGAACTGTAACAACGCCAAAAGAGAGCAAAACCACAAAAGTCCTGCTCTCTTATTATCTTACATATCTTAAGAGGTTGGGGTCAAAAAGTATTTTGACCCCTCTGATACCGAATTGCTACGTGCTTTGCACTCCCGCAATTCTAAAAACATTCGTAATCCGCTCATTTTTCTTCAAAAAATGGCTTCTTACTCATGTTTTGGGCGGGTCCCAAGTTCACAAATCCTCCTGTAAGCAAGCTTGCATCGGATTTATGAACTTTTGACCCTGGTATCATCTTAATTTTTAATCAGAAACCATAGGCACATCTTCCCCAACTGCCTTACGTCCCATATTGTGGACCAGTCTGTAATAAGTTGGAAGAAGGATCAGTGTCAGGATCGTTGCTGCGATCAGACCACCTACATCTACCAGTGCAAGGCCCTGCATCATGGCACCGGATTTACCGTAAGCAACCGCGTTAGGAAGCATAGAGATCACGGTTGTTCCTGTTGTCATCAAAATAGGTCTCATACGGATAGCACCAGCTTCTACCAGCGCCTTATCCAGAGGCATTTCTGCAAGGAACTGATTTACCGTATCTACATACAAAATACCATTGTTTACTACCGTACCAACTAACATCAGGAAACCTAACATGGATACCATACTGATGGGGCTGTCTGCCAGGAACAGAAGTCCAAAGGATCCTATCAGTGAGAATGGAATGGTCGTCATGATCATCAGTGAGAACTTAGGTGACTCAAACTGGATAGCCATTACAACGAATACCAGGAAAACGCCGGTTATAAGAGCACCTCCTAAAGCACCGATCTCACTTCCCATGCTCTCATCCATGGCATTTGGCGCCATTTCTACCTCATTTGGCATATTCCAGTTACGCACAAATTCCTTCACATCTTTTTCAGCTGTTTTCTTATACTCAGACTGTGGCTCCATCGTAATAGATACCTGATACTGCTTATTCTTACGCTGGATCTGCTGCGGGCTGTCCTCGTAATGGATAGTTGCCAGATCTTCCAGAGGAAGTGTGGTTCCTGTTGCTGTGGTGATCATCATCCCCTGAAGCTTATCAATACTGTCATATTTATCTGCTGCAAACTCTACTCTTACATCTGTATCTTCACCGTTTACACGAACAGTGGTTGCTTTGATACCGCTTAAATTGCTGTAGATCAGAGAACCAATAGAAGCAGGCGTAAGACCTTCTGCCTGTGCTAAAACAGGATCTACATTTACCTTAATAACAGGTGCCGCATTTTCAATAGAGGAATGTACCTGCATTACATCTTCTCTCTGGCGAAGCTCTGCCACCAATTCATCAGAAGCCTGTTTTAAAGCATTGTAATCCGTACTCTGTAAGTCAACTTCGATCTGATTTGTACTGCTCATAGAGGAAGATGTGGTACTTCCCTGTTCCAGGGTTACAGAAATATCTTTATATTTTTCTGTTTCACGGGTCCACTTGTCAATAACCTGGTCTGTGGACATTTTACGGTCATCCTTTAAGTAAGCACTTAAAGTAACACTGCTTCCTCCCATGGTGCTTAAACCACTAGAACCGTAGGTCAGCAGATAATGATCGACTTCTTCGTCATTTGCCACCATATTTTCAATCTGGGACACTGTGTCATTAACAGCAGCAACAGAAAGACCCGGTTTTGTTTTAACAGTTACATCTACAATACCTTCATCTGTAGAAACCATCAGCTTTACATCCAGTCTGGAAGCTAAGAAGAAGGAAAATACAAGCAGTAAAATACTGGCACTGATAACTGTCTTTGTCTTCGGGATAATACCAGGCATGATATTACGGTAAATTTCCTGGCATTTACGTATAAAACCGGCAACAGGTGCATTTTCCTTTTCTACCGGATGCCACTGATAATAACACAGCGGTACGATGGTGACCGCAGAGAATAAGGACGCGATCAAACTGAATACGATCGTGAAACCTAACTGCTTAAACATCTGACCGGACAGACCGGAAAGCATTGCCAGCGGGATAAATACAACGCAGGTAGTGGCTGTACCACCTACAATGGAAGTGATCATAATACGGCTTCCTTCAATAGCCGCATCAAAAAAGTTTCTATGTTCTTTTGCACGGAAACAGCCATCCAATACGTTGATGGAGTTATCTACCATCATACCTACACCAAGTACCAGGGATGTCAGTGAGATTACGTTTAAGGAAAATCCCATAAGCGACATGGCGATCAAGGTCAGCATGATTGAAATAGGGATAGAAGTACCTACAATAACAGAGGCACGGATATCTCCGTAGAACAGCCACAGAATGATCATAGACAAAATGACCGCCATGATCATAGTCTGGAATACGTTAGTAATTGATTCGGTGATCATATCACTGGAATCATTGACCACGGTAAATGTAAGTCCCGGATAAGTCTTTTCCAGTACACTTACCTGCTTTAAAACATCTTTTGATACATCAATAGCAGTAGAGCTCTGCTGTTTTTTAATGGATACAGATACAATGTCCTGACCATTATAACGGCCAATAGAATCTGCATCTTCCAAAGCATTGGAAACAGTTGCCACATCAGAAAGATGGATCACATCTCCATTTGCCAGCGGAATCGCTACATTTTTCAGTGCTTCTGTATTGTCAAAATCATTTCCGACGCTGACAGACAAATTCTGCTTTCCTACGTTTACATCACCTGCAGGAATGGTAAAGTCTGCAGCACCTACAAACTGTGCAATACGTGACATGCTAAGGCCATACTGCGCTACTTTTTCAGGATCCAGCTTGATGCTGATATATTCTTTCTGGCCACCTGCCAGAGAAACTTCACCAACAGAACCTAATTTTTCCAGTTCCGGCTTGATATTGTTTTCTACATATGTATAAAGGTTTCCATCTATCTGTCCACCTACAGCCAGTGTGATAACAGGCTGGGAGTTCATATCCATTTCCATGATATTCGGCTCATTTGCATCATCTGGCAGATCACCCTTAATACCATCAATGGCTTTCTTTAAGTTGATATATGCAGTATCAATATTGGTGCCATAGTTATACTCAACTAAAACGATAGCTACATTGTCCTGGGAAAAAGAATAAACATTCTTTACATCATCCAGTGACGAAACCGCATCTTCTTCCTTGGTAGCGATCAGGTCCTTAATATCATCAGGGCTTGCGCCTGCGTAAACGGTGCTGACAACCAGCATAGGGAATTCCATTTCAGGAGTCAGCTCTACCTTTGTCCCCAAAAGGGACTGGATACCAAAATATGCAATGGTGAGCAAACACATGATAATGGTCACAGGCTTGCGTACCGCAAATTTTGTCAGATTTAACATCTTTTATTCACCTGCTTTCTGTGTTTCTTCTCCAGCATTTTCTGCAGTGCTCTCTTCCTGGTCTGCATTTTCATTCTGTTCATTGTCACTGTCTAAAAGAACTTCCTGTCCATCTACCAGTTCATTGCTCCAGGTTGTGATGACCTGGTCACCGGCAGTCAATCCGGACTTGACCTCCATAGTCTGTGCATCATAAATACCGGCTTCTATCATAACCTTTTTTGCTGCGCCATTGTCATAGCAGTATACAAATGCCTTTCCATTATCATAATTTACTGCGTCAACAGGAACGGTGAGTACACCCTTTACCTGATCCATGACCACTGTTAATTTAACTTTTGTTCCGCTTGTTAGACTTTCTGCATTATTTACAAATGCCTTTGCATCATACAGACCGGTCGCAGAGTTTACCATGCTTCCAACTTCCGTTACATTTCCATCGTATTCTGTGCCGTTCTTTTCAACCTGTATCGGGTCATTTACCTTTATATTGCGAAGGATCTTTTCTGTAATGCCAAATTTCACCTGAAGCTGGTCACCGCCGGAGATCACGCAGATTTTGGTATCTGTACCAATATGATCATGTGGCTCTACATTTCTGGATTCGATCACACCGCTGATAGGCGCTGTTACTGTAGTATATTTTACCTGCAGGTCATACTGGTTCTTTGCAGATTCATATGCCAGACGGGCGCTGGTAGCAGAAGACTGGGCCTGGTCAAACTGCTGCTGGGAAATATATCCGGATGCGTACAGAGGCTGGATACGTGCCAGCTCTCTTGCTGCATTGTCTGCTGCTACAGAAGCAGACTGCATCTGAAGCTGCAATGCGGTCAATGCGTCAGAATCGATCTTACAAAGCACCTGGCCTGCTTCTACCGGATCACCAGCCTGAAAATTGACTTCCAGAAGTTCTCCGTCGATCTTGGGCTGTACAACTGCCTTTGAGATCGGTTCAATGGTACCGGTCAGATCTGTATACAGAGTAATATCTCCTGTTTTTGGATTTTCAACAGCTACTGTTGGCCGTGTTTCGTATTCTTCTTCTTTTTTATTTCCGCCGGCAATACGGACTACGATCCCTGCCGCTACCAAAAGAACTACCGCTCCCGCGATAAGTCTTTTTACATTCTTTTTCATTTTCCTGTGCCTTCCTTTCTCTTTTTCAAACTTTCTCAAGCCTTCGGATCACCCTCTGATTCCTTTATCTAATATAATCAGCTGATGCCATGCTGCCTCCTTTAGCTCCGTCAAAGGAGCGTACTGCTCTACATAGCGCATGGAAAGCTGGATCATTGCCAGCAGTCCCATATCAACAGCATATGCCAGTTTTTCCGGTGTCAGTCCCGGATATTTACTTTGATCCATATAGCCAAAACAATCTTCTATGGTCTGACGCCATCTGGGGCTTTCTTTAAACTGAAGAGCTCCCAATTTGCTTTTCTTTGTGAAATCCTCTTCTTCCATGACCCGTTTATAAACTTTCCATACCTCTCTGGAAATATCATTTTCCAGGGCCTGGCTCATCCAGAACTTCATACTTTCATAATAACTTCCATCTGACTGCTTAAACGCATCTGCCAGTTTCTGTAATATCGCTTCCACCCAGGACTCTGCAATACAGTTTAGCAGATCTTCTTTATCATCAAAATACAGATAAAAGCTGGCTCTTGATATTCCCGCTTTTTGGATCAGACTGCTGATACGGATCTCGGAATAAGGGATATTCATAAATTCCCTGCACATAGCTGTGAGGATCGTCTTTTTCTTACTGTCTGTAAGATTTATGAACTTTTGTGTTGGCATCCTTCTTCATCTCCTGTTCTTTCCCAGGCTGCTGCTCCACACACGTATTTTTCATACGTAAAATGGGACAGGGGAAATTTTGCCTTCTCTCAGTCACAATTAATCATTATATTGATTTTTGTTTAAAGAGCAATAGACAAAACAAAACCGAATGCACAGTTTTTGTGCATCCGGTCATCAAATGTACTAAATTGTTATTTTTTTATCATTTTTATCAATTCCGGGAGCGATTCGCACTTCTCTCTAAAGCCCGTTCTAATCCGCCGCCAAAAAGATAATTGGCACGCATCAAAATATCTGACAATGACTTTTTGTCTGTCTTTTCTCTGCTTAACCACTCATACATGATCCCCTGGACTGCATGCTGGCACATAGCACAGATCATCTCTCTGTCTTCCGGCTCTGAATTAATACCTTCTCCCACGCTGTCAACCACATAACGGAAAAAACGGCTGGAACCGTCATCTAATATTTTCCTCACCTCTTCACTTTTTACAGAACGCAGAAGATTTTCAAAAATTGTTCTGTGATTCTCCAGATATTCTACTGCCTTTTCGCAGATATAATCCTGGTCTTTTTCTTTTTCCTGCTGCAGAAATTTGAATATCTCATTAAGGGAATAATCTATATATGCCTGAAAAACCTGGTAAATATCCTGATAATGATAGTAGAAAGTATTGCGGGAGATACCACATTTGTCTGTAATATCTTTTACCGTTATCTTATCTAATTGCTTAAAAGCCAGCAATTCTTCAAATACCCTCATGATCACGATTTTCGTAAATACCGCCATTTCACGCCGCTCCTTCTGTGCCCAAAGTGTACTCTCGGAATCTTTTTGTACTTGATTTTGCGAGAAGATTTTTTGTCAGTTGTGCCCAAATTTTTGAGGCGTACGCGGTGCGTACGGTGATAAAATTCGGGTGCGACTGGCGGAAAATCGACCGCAAAGGCAAGTGCATGAAAGACTCCGAGAGTACATCAAAGTGTAATCCTGATATACCAGAGTTTTATTATACGTTAGCACAGCTGATATAGCAATAGACAGATTCTGGATTTTTGTCAACTGCTTATAAAAATGCCCCGTACGATTGCCGGACGAGGCATGTATTTTCTGCCAGATTTTCCTTAGTGCAGATTTGTATACCCCATAAGGTCACGGTCCACCTGGCTGGCTACTTCTCTTCCTTCCCTGATAGCCCAGACAACCAGCGACTGGCCTCTGTGCATATCTCCGGCTACAAAGACTTTGTCCACATTGGTCTTATAGCTTCCTGCCTCTGTAGCTACGTTGGTACGTGCATTGCGTTCTACCCCAAATGCATCAGCCACATAATCCTGACAGCCTAAGAAACCGGCTGCGATCAGTACCAGATCTGCAGGCACCTCTTTTTCACTGCCTTCTATCGGCACCATCATGGTACGGCCTGTTTCCGGATTCTTCTGTGATGTAAGGCTTACTAAGATCACCTTGCACAGCTTTCCTTCCCCATCCTTTACAAACTCTTTTACAGTCGTCTGGTAAACACGGGGATCAGAACCAAATACGCTGATGGCTTCTTCCTGGCCGTAGTCAGTCTTTAAAATACGCGGCCACTCCGGCCATGTATTGTTCTCTGCTCTCTTTACAGGAGGCTTTGGCATCATCTCTAACTGGGTCACAGAAGCACAGCCTTGACGGATAGATGTTCCCACACAGTCATTTCCTGTATCGCCGCCACCAATAACGATCACATGTTTGTCTTTGGCAGAAATATAGTTTCCGTCCTCTAAACCAGAATCCAGAAGGCTCTTTGTATTTGCCTTTAAAAAGTCTACTGCAAAATAGATCCCAGCTGCATCTCTTCCAGGAACATCAATATTTCTCGGGTTAGAGGCGCCGCATGCAAGGATGATGCTGTCAAAATCCCGGAGAATCTTAGCTGCTTTGTAGTTTCTGCCTACATCTGCATTAGTAATAAAGGTTATTCCCTCTTCCTTCATTACATTTACTTTTCGGTCAATGACCCATTTTTCCAGTTTCATATTTGGAATACCATACATTAACAGGCCGCCTATACGGTCACTGCGCTCAAATACAGTTACGCTGTGTCCCCTTTTATTTAACTGGTCTGCTGCTGCCAGTCCTGAAGGTCCTGAACCGATCACTGCCACTTTCTTGCCAGTACGCACTGTAGGTGGTTTTACCTTTGCATAGCCTTCTTCATATGCTTTTTCAATAATAGCGTGCTCATTTTCCTTAATAGATACCGGATCACCATTTAAACCGCAGGTACATGCAGCTTCACATGGTGCCGGGCATACTCTGGAGGTAAATTCCGGAAAACAGTTGGTCTTTTTTAAACGGTTAAATGCCTGCTGCCAGTTTCCTGTATATACAAGATCATTCCACTCCGGGATCAGGTTATTTAAAGGACAGCCACTGACCATGCCGCACATCATCACGCCGGACTGGCAGAAGGGAACTCCGCAATCCATGCAGCGTGCGCCCTGTAATTTCTGTTCCTCTTCACTTAATGGAATGTGGAATTCATTCCAGTTTTTAATGCGCTCCTTTGGTGGAAGCGCCTTTCCAGTTTTGCGTTCATAATCTAAGAATCCTGTAATCTTTCCCATTTTTGACGCCTCCTTAACCTCTGATGTTTACATAAAATGCTTCAATCTGTGCCTGCTCACTGTTTAAGCCCTTTTCTTCCATCTGCACAATGGCATTCATCATGCGGCGGTAGTCGTGAGGTACGATCTTCTTAAACTTAGGCAGATACTCGCTGAAATGGTCTAAGATACGCTTTCCTTTTTCGGAGTTGGTGTATGCCACATGCTCCTGGATCAGGCCTTTCAGCTCTAATACATCATATTTATTGGAAACATCTTCAAAGGAAACCAGTTCCTTGTTCAAACGCTTGTAAAAGCTTCTATCTTCATCTAATACATAGGCAATACCGCCGCTCATACCAGCTGCAAAATTCTTTCCTGTAGGTCCAAGGACTACTACGCAGCCGCCGGTCATATATTCACAGCCATGATCACCTGTTCCTTCTACTACTGCAGTAGCTCCGGAATTGCGGACACAGAAACGTTCACCGGCAATTCCGTTGATAAATGCTTTGCCGCTGGTAGCACCGTAAAGTGCAACGTTTCCTATTATAATGTTATCCTCTGCCTTAAACTGCACACCCTGGGGTGGATATACGATCAGTTTGCCGCCGGATAAGCCTTTTCCGAAATAGTCATTGGAATCACCGGTCAGCTCCAGAGTCAGGCCCTTAGGGATAAACGCACCGAAGCTCTGGCCGCCGCTGCCGTTGCAGCTAATGGTAAAGGTGTCTTCCGGCAGACCATCCGGATACTTTCTGGTGATCTCAGAACCGAAAATAGTACCTAAAGTACGGTTTACATTACTTACATCCAGCTGAATGCTCTTTTTCTGGCCATTATTTAAAGCGCTCTTTAACTTCTTTAATAAAATGCTTTCGTCTACTGTCTCATCTAACTTAAAGTCATAGACCTCTTTTTCGTTATAACCAGCCAGCTTTACGCCCTCATATGGGTTATCCAGGATACGGCTTAAATCCACTTCTTTTGCACGGCTGTATGGGATATCATCTTTTCTCTTTAACAGTTCGGTACGGCCTACCAGTTCATCTACTGTACGCACACCCAGTTTTGCCATATATTCACGGAGTTCTTCTGCAATGAATTTCATAAAGTTTACAACATACTCCGGTTTACCCTTGAAACGCTTGCGAAGCTCCGGATTCTGGGTTGCAATACCCATTGGGCATGTATCCAGATTACATACACGCATCATAACGCAGCCCATGGTTACAAGAGGAGCCGTTGCAAATCCAAATTCCTCTGCACCTAACATACAGGCAATAGCAACATCACGGCCGGTCATCAGCTTACCATCTGTCTCCAAGACCACTCTGTCACGAAGTCCATTCATGATCAGGGACTGATGTGCTTCTGCAACACCAAGCTCCCATGGAAGGCCTGCATTGTAGATAGAGTTTCTTGGAGCTGCACCAGTACCGCCGTCATAGGCTGAGATCAGGATGACCTGTGCGCCAGCTTTTGCAACACCTGCTGCAACAGTGCCAACGCCAGCTTCAGAAACCAACTTTACAGAGATCCTTGCTCTTGTATTAGAGTTCTTTAAGTCATAGATCAGCTGTGCCAGATCCTCGATGGAATAAATATCGTGATGAGGCGGCGGGGAAATCAGGCTTACACCAGTAGTTGAATGTCTTGTCTTTGCAACCCACGGGTACACCTTCTTTCCAGGAAGCTGTCCTCCTTCACCAGGTTTTGCGCCCTGGGCCATCTTGATCTGGATCTCCTGGGCGCTTACCAGATAACGGCTGGTAACACCGAAACGGCCGGAAGCTACCTGCTTGATCGCAGAACAGCGGTTGTGGTCAGAAGGTCCCGGTACCAGACGATCCAGGCTTTCACCACCTTCACCTGTATTTGACTTGCCATGGATCCGGTTCATGGCGATTGCCAATGTCTCATGTGCTTCCTGGGAAATAGAACCATAAGACATAGCACCAGTCTTAAAACGACGTACAATAGAATCTACGCTTTCTACCTGATCGATAGGAATACCGCCATCTTCCGGATAATTAAAGTCCATAAGGTTTCTCAGATGGTAGGTCTTGCCCTGATCGTCCAATGTAGCAGTATACTGCTTGAAAATGCTGTAATCGCCCCTTCTGGTTGCTTCCTGAAGAAGATGGATAGTTAGAGGATTGTATAAATGCTCTTCCTGTCCGGAACGTGACTTATGGCTTCCTACACTGTCCAGAGTCAGGTCTACATCCAGTCCTAACGGGTCAAAAGCTGCAGAATGAAGCACATCCACATCATTTTCAATATCCTTTAATGTAACACCGCCAACACGGCTTACAGTATCCGTAAAATACTTATCCACTACTTCCTTTGAAATACCAATTGCTTCAAAGATCTGGGATCCCTGATAAGACTGGATGGTGGAAATACCCATCTTGGATGCGATCTTTACAATGCCGTGAAGCACTGCCAGATCGTAGTCTTTTACTGCTGCATAATAATCTTTGTTTAACATACCAGTCTCAATGAGATAATGGATGGACTCATGAGCCAGATACGGGTTGATAGCACAGGCGCCGTAACCTAACAAAGTTGCAAAATGATGAACCTCTCTTGGCTCGCCGCTCTCTAAGATCAACGCTACACTTGTACGCTTCTTGGTGCGTACCAGATACTGCTGAAGGGCAGAAACAGCCAGTAAGGATGGGATCGGCACATGGTTTTCATCAATATCACGGTCAGAAAGGATGATGATATTGGCACCGTCCTTATGTGCACGGTCTACCTCTAAGAACAGGCGGTCAATGGCCTTTTCAAGGGAAGTGTTCTTATAATAGGTAATAGGGATCACTTCTACCTTAAAACCAGGTTTTTTCATATTTTTGATCTTCAGCAGGTCAGTTTCTGTAAGGATCGGATTTTCCACACGCAGGATCTTACAGTTTTCCGGTGTTTCTTCCAGGATATTGCCCTCTTCACCTACATATACAGTAGTGGAAGTAACGATCTCTTCACGGATAGAGTCAATAGGCGGGTTCGTAACCTGTGCAAACAGCTGCTTAAAATAGTTAAATAATGGCTGATGCTTCTTAGAAAGCACTGCTAAAGGAGAATCAACACCCATGGCTGATACTGCTTCTGCTCCATTTAATGCCATTGGAAGGATCATGGTGCGGTACTGTTCGTAAGTATAACCATAGGTCTTCTGTAAACGGAGGCGCTGTTCTTTGGCAAGTACAGGAGCAGCCTGGTTTGGCACTTTCAGATCTTCTAACTCTACCAGATTGGAATCCAGCCATTCACCATATGGATTCTTTTCTGCATATCGCAGCTTCAGCTCTTCATCGCTGATCATCTTGCCTTCTACTGTATCTACCAGCAGCATTTTTCCCGGACGGAGACGATCTTTTTTCACGATCTTCGTCTGGTCGATATCAATAGCACCAACCTCAGAAGAAAGGATCATATAACCATCATCTGTAATATAATAACGGGAAGGACGCAGGCCATTCCGGTCAAGGACTGCGCCAACCATATCACCATCTGTAAACAGTATAGATGCAGGCCCGTCCCATGGCTCCATCATCGTTGCATAATAACGGTAGAAGTCCTTGATCTCTGAATCCATGTATTTATCATGTTCCCATGGAGCAGGGATCGTTACCATAACAGCAAGAGGCAGATCCATACCACTCATGACCATAAATTCCAGAGCATTGTCCAGCATGGCGGAGTCAGAGCCTTCCTGATTAATAATAGGAAGGACTTTATGCATATCGTACTTGAAATACTCTGATTCCATGTTCTCTTCACGGGCTACCATTTTATCTACATTGCCGCGGATCGTATTGATCTCTCCGTTGTGAACAATAAAACGGTAAGGATGAGCTCTCATCCAGCTTGGATTGGTATTGGTACTGAAACGGGAATGTACAATGGCGATCGCTGATTCATAATCCTTGTCCTGAAGGTCTGCAAAGAACAGACGCAGCTCACCTACAAGGAACATTCCTTTATATACGATAGTTCTGCTGCTTAATGATACTACATAGGTATCTTCATTACTCTGTTCAAATACACGGCGGACTACATACAGCTTTCTGTCAAAATCCAGACCTTTCTTTACATTGTCCGGTTTTGCCACAAAGCCCTGGGCGATATAAGGCATAACGTCTACTGCCTTTTTGCCTAATACTTCCGGCGCAGTTGGAACCTTTCTCCAGCCAAGGAAGGTAAGACCCTCTTTCTTGACGATGATCTCAAACATCTTCATGGCCTGTTTTCTGGCAAGTTCATCCTGTGGAAAAAAGAACATACCAATACCGTACTCTCTCTCATCTCCCAAGGTAATACCAGCCTGGGAAGCTGCTTTCTTGAAGAAACGATGGGAGATCTGGAGCATGATCCCCACACCATCACCGGTCTTTCCTTCTGCATCCTTACCTGCTCTGTGCTCTAAGTTTTCTACAATGTGGAGTGCCTGGTCAACTGTTTTATGTGTTTTGATACCTTTGATGTTGGCAACTGCGCCAATACCGCAGTTGTCATGCTCAAAACGAGGGTCATACAGTCCCGGCAGTTTCTGTTTGGGGTCCATAGTGTTCTTCCTTTCTTTACGTGCCTTGGAAAATAAGATTTCCTTTTAGCTTTAGTCACAGGAAAGGACTATATGGGGGGATCCTTTCACAGTTGGGGTATGACTTACAAGCATCAGCACTTTTTTATTGAGCAGATAATACTACGATTTTTTTCATTTGTAAATAATTGATTTTTGGATTATTGTCTGATAATTAGTTTTTTATATGTTTTGTGTTGATTTATCTGAATATTATAGAATTTATTTCTTTTATTTTTGTATTATTCGTGCAATTTAAACCGCTTCGCGCACTTTATTTTCTTAATTTTTCACTTTCATATCTTAAGTATAGCGGAGGGGCACCATTTTAACATAAAAAAGCCACCCCCAACACCAGGAGTGGCTCCTTCATATTATTTCTTAGTTATTTTAATTACTACTTCAAAAAGCAGGGATTACATCTCACCTAAGCCGCTCTCGATTGCCTGGCTGACAGTCTTCATAGCCTCTTCTTCATCCTCACCATCGCAAATCAGAGTGATCTCTGTTCCGCACTTGATACCAGCTGCCATTACGTTTAATACGCTTTTTGCAACGATCTTCTTCTCACCTGATACGATAGTGATGTCACTTTTAAACTTCATAGCTGTCTGGGATAAAACACCTGCTGGTCTTAAATGTAAACCGGATGGATTAACTACTGTTAAATTCTTGCTGATCATAATTATACTCTCCTTATCGCATTTTTATACGCCGGATCCAGGCTTTTCGCCGGATCTTATGATTAAATTTTATTACATCTGAGTGGTGATGTCAAGCTAATACTATCCCGCAGTTTTGCTTCCCTTTTTGAAAATACACAGCCGCAATAATCCTGCCTGTACAGATGATGTTCTGCAGACAGTTCCACAGACCGCTTATATCCATTCTTTTTCTTGAAATCCGACATAAGATAAGCTATGCCGTATTCTTTTGCCAGACGTATACCGATCTCGTTTAACTTCTGGGCATTCTTTAAAGGACTGATAGAAAGTGTAGTGGTAAAATAATCGAAATTGCCCATTTTTGCTGCTTCTGCAGCTTCACGCAGGCGCATTTCATAGCATAAAAAGCAGCGTTCTCCCCCTTCTTTATCATTTTCATGTCCTTTTGCCATTTCATAAAAATCTTCCGGAACATAGTTTCCTTCTAAGAAGCTTACCGGATAAGTAAAATCCATTTCCCCGATCAGGCGTTTCTGTTCCCTTACTCTGGCTTCATACTCCTCTTTTGGAGAAATATTGGGGTTGTAGTACAATACTGTGATCTTAAAATATTCAGAAAGATATTCCAGCACATAGCTGCTGCATGGTGCACAGCAGCTATGCAGCAGAAGGCTTGGCACTTTTCCTTCTTTTCCAAGCTGTTCTATCGTCTTATCCAGTATCCTCTGATAATTTTCTTTCTGCTGCTGTACTGCCATTTTTGCCCTCCTGTATCCTGCGTGATTAGTACAGTTATTTACGAAATGATGTACTAGAAAAAGGACCGCTCCTTAAAGCCGCCCTTTTACTATTCTTTTTATTTAACGCCCTGCTGCCTGCTATGGTATAAGGATCTTCAGCAATAGCCATCTCTATAAGAAATCACGGATCCTCTTGCTTCTTACCGGATTGCGAAGTTTGCGCAGTGCTTTGGCTTCGATCTGACGAATACGCTCTCTTGTTACGTTAAATTCTTTTCCAACCTCTTCCAGTGTTCTTGGATGTCCGTCTTCCAGACCAAAACGAAGTACGATTACCTGACGTTCTCTCTCTTTCAGATCTCCTAAAAGTGCATCAATGTGTTCCCTTAACATAACAGACTCTACATTTCCCTCAGGAGTCACTACATTGCTGTCAGCAACAAAATCACCAAGGTTGGAATCATCTTCCTCACCGATAGGTGTCTCCAGGGAAGCTGGCTCTCTGGCGATCTGCATGATCTCCATAACCTTATCCTCTGTCATATCAAGTGCCTCTGCCAGTTCTGCAACAGATGGCTCATAGCCCAGTTCCAGTGTCAGCTTACGCTGCATCTTTGACATCTTATTAATGGTCTCTACCATATGCACTGGTACACGGATCGTTCTTGCCTGATCAGCTAACGCTCTGGTCACTGACTGACGGATCCACCATGTTGCATATGTACTTAACTTATAGCCTTTTGTATAATCAAACTTTTCAACGCCCTTGATCAGTCCCAGGTTTCCTTCCTGGACCAGATCCAGAAAGCTCATTCCACGGCCTGTATAACGCTTTGCAATGCTGACAACCAGACGCAGGTTTGCCTCGATCAGTCTTTCTTTGGCAGCTTCATCCCCATCTGCCTTGCGCTGTGCAAGCTCCAGTTCTTCGTCTGCTGTAAGAAGAGGTACTGTACCGATCTCTTTTAAATACATACGTACCGGATCTTCTGTTCCGATACCCTCTAAAAGATCTACGGCATCCAGATCGATATCCTCATCTTCCGCATCCTTCATAAAGCTGTCATCATCCAAGTCAAGATCAATATCAATATCATCCAGGGCAGGATCTGCATTTAACATCGCTTCGTCCAGTACGGGAACTACGTCAATATTACGGTTCTCCAGGTAACTGTAAATCTGATCCATCTGCTCTGGTGTCAGGTTATCTCCTACAAAGAAATCGTTGATTTCACCTGCATCCACAGTGTTATGCTTGGATTTTGCATGGGCAACCAGCTTTTCCAGCTTTTTTAAAAAATCGTCCTTTTCCAATGATAAACGTCCTTTCGCTTAAAGGTAAACGTGGATACTCCCACAACTTATCATTATATACCAGTTTTAATTTTTTTTCAACATTAATCGACAAGTTTTTCAACTATTAGCCATGCTTCTTGTTTTCATGAATATGGAAACAAGAAGATGTATGCTGGCTGAACTGCAACACGGTTTAATCACATTTTAGACGAAAGAATAATAGGGATCCTTTCTTTCAGGTTTTCGATCTCTACCTCTGTCCTGGCACCGCCGTATTCTCCATCTAAGACCCAGTCCACACTGTTTTCCGAGAAGAACCGGATAGAAGAAGCCTTGAATTTATATACATAGTCATTTGGGGCTTCCACAAGGAACATATATGAAATAATGTTGCTTAAGTCTGCCGGTGTCTTTGGCATACGGATCAGGAGCACTTCAAATACGCCGTCATTTAACGATACCGACTGATTCACCAGCCCTTTAAATCCGCCTACGCTTCTTGTATTAGTCACCATTCCAAATACAAAATCCTCTTCCAGCACATTATTATCCCATTCTACCCGCATATGATAAGGCTTAATGGATGCCAGGCTTTTTACGCTTTCTAACATATATGCCTGATGTCCCAAAAGATTCTTCTTATCCTGAGGGGTCTGGTAAGATATTTCTGTAAATGCCCCAAAAGCTGCAATATAAATAAAACTCCGGTCCACACAGAACTGTCCCGCATCCACAAGGACTGGCACGCCAGTCACAATGGACTGTGCCGCTTTTTCCATATTTTTAGGGATCTTCAGACTGGAGGCAAAATCATTCGTGGAGCCAGCCGGGATATAGCCTAAAAGAGGGGTCTTTTTTAGTTTAAGCATTCCGGATATGGTCTCATTTAAAGTTCCGTCACCGCCGCTGCAGACGATCACGTCTACGTTTTTTCCCTGATGTTCCACTGTTTTCTGGGCGTCTTTGGAGCACTGGGTCACATGTACCCGGATATCATACCCTGCTTTTGAAAAAATATCCAGGATCCGCAGCAGATGTCCTTTGATCTGCTCCTTTCCGGAACGTGGATTAAAAAGAAACAGCATTTTCTTCACCCTGCATCCCTCGCTTTCATTGTGTCCATATTCTCTGTGTTTTATCCAAGGAGTCTTATATAGGCGCCAAAGGCAGATGGAACAGAATATTCTTCCTTTAACGCTGTCTTATCAACCATAAAAAAATGTTCATTCTCTGAAATGTTTTCCAAAAGTTCCTCTGTATTCCCGTTATTTTCACAAAGGATCTTCACTCTGTATCCCACCATATCCCACTGAACATGGGAAAATACATGTTTTGCCACGCCTATTGGTTCTGCCACGACCTGCAGAGCCTTCATATGAGCCATTATTGCAGCGTATCCGCCCTGATCTTCTGGTCCTGTCTGCATTTTGTCACAGATCCATTTTTTCACCTGCCAGACTGCCTCATCTGCCGTTAAATGTCCTTCTGTATTTGGAAGCTCATATAACGAAGCCAGAAGCCCCT
Organism: Lachnospiraceae bacterium; assembly: GCA_025758065.1. Lineage (NCBI taxonomy): Bacteria > Bacillati > Bacillota > Clostridia > Lachnospirales > Lachnospiraceae > Lachnospiraceae bacterium. The sequence goes on along the minus strand of CP107199.1, from coordinate 2,691,203 downwards.
TGGGCGGACGTTTATGGATAGCTGCTTTCTCATTCCATTCTATCAAAAATACGGTCTTTTCTTCCATGCGTCTTGGCTTAGGTGCTGATCTTACAGGTATTTCTTTCCAAAGTCCCCTTTTCTTTGTAATGCACAAAGATGCCAGAGGACATTCACTGCATTTTGGCTCGCCGCCAGGAATGCACACCAATGCGCCAATCTCGATCAGCCCCTGATTATAACTGCTGGCTGCATTTTCCGGCATTACTTCTGCAATCTCCTGTTCCATAACTGCTTTTACAGAAGCCTTTTTAATATCAGAAGTATCACCCCAGAGTCTTGAAAGCACCCGGAGTACATTTCCGTCTACAGCCGGGTTGGGGACTCCGTAGGCAATTGAAGAAATAGCACCTGCTGTATAACTGCCGATCCCAGGAAGCTTTAAAAGTTCTTCTTTTGCTGCCGGGATCTGACCGCAAAATTCTTCCATGACCATGATCGCCGCAGCCTTTAAGTTTCTCGCCCGGTTATAATAACCTAATCCCTCCCACATTTTCATGAGATAGTCATCATCTGCTTCTGCCAGCGCCTTTATGTCCGGAAACGCAGCCATAAACCGTTCGAAATATGGTTTTACCGCCTCTACCCTGGTCTGCTGGAGCATGATCTCAGAGATCCACACTCTGTATGGTTTTGGATCATCTCTCCAGGGAAGACTTCTAGCTCTGGAATGATACCAGGCAAGGAGAGGCTTTTCCACTGCTTTCAGACGTTCTGCCCTGTTTAAAGGCTCATCCTCATGTTCTATTATCTGCAGATCATCATAAAAATGCAGACCCTGGGAATGTGTTTTTTCTGTGTGATGCTGCGAAGCTTTATACATATCCATAGATTCCCCGCACAGATACTTCTCCTGAAAGGACATGGATCAATTCCCCATTTTCTTTTTCTACTAAAAGACACCCCTCTTCATCGATCCCCAGGGCTTTTCCCCGGTATTCTCCCCTGGGATCCAGTACACAAACCTCTTTATCCATATTTGCAAGCATTTCATTGTATGCAGCCTGAAGCCCTGACATATCACAGGTCTTTTCATAAACTGCATAATATTCTTCAAAGCTTTCAGCCACAGCCTGGATGACTTCACTTCTTTTTACGCTTCTTCCCAGTTCCAGTTTCAAAGAAGTTGCCTTATCCCTGATCTCTTCCGGAAACTCTCTGGCATTTACATTGATGCCGATCCCTACAACCACATAACGGATGGTATCTTCTTCTGTACTCATCTCTGTTAAAATACCGCAGATCTTTTTTCCATTTACCACAGCGTCATTTGGCCATTTGATCATAGCATTCAGCCCGGTGGCTTTCTGTACGCCTTTTACGACTGCCATTCCTGCTACTAAAGTCAGCATGGACGCCTGGGACGGTCCAAATGACGGACGCATGAGAAAACTCATAAAAATATCGGTTCCATGCGGAGAATTCCACACTCTGCCTCTGCGTCCCTTTCCTGCTGTCTGGCTGTCTGCTACTGCAAGATAGCCATGAGAAGCTCCTTTTTCTGCTGCATCCCTTGCACGGTTGTTAGTAGAATCTGTTTCGTAAAAATAATCTACTTCCTGTCCAAGCCACTTTGTATCAAGAACAGAACGCAGTTCGGCTACTGTAAGCACATCAGCATCTTCTACCAGACGGTAGCCTTTATTGCGCACTGCTTCTATTACATATCCTTCTTCTTCCAGCTGGCGGATAGCTTTCCACACAGCAGTCCGGGACACGCCTAACTGTTCACACAACTGCTGACCGGATACATATCCCTCTGCTTTTTTTAATATTTTTAATATCTCTGCTTTCATTACGTTTAATTTTCCTTAATCCTGTACGTCATGTACATGTAATCTCAAATATGATCTTAAATTATAATCTTAGAGGACATTAAAGCCTTTAAATCCATAAACTGAGAGCGCTTAACACGCCAATAAGCCCAAGGCCTGCGCACAGTACCAACTGAAACACTCCCATACGGAAACGTTTCTTATCCCTGCCGCAGGTCTTAAGCTCAAAGACTCCGTTTATTCCATTTAACAAGGCTGCCAGTAAAAATACCAGAGGGAAAAGCATCTCATTTCCCTCTGGATCAAAAAATGACAGCACTGCAAAGATCACAATTGCGATTCCCAGGATCAAGTGCGCCACATCCAGAAAAACCCCGGCCCGGCGCTCATTTCTTCCTCTCTGGCCCTGCATATCCCAATCTCCTGTTTTCCAGGATGCTTCTTTCAGTGTTATTCGCTTAAAGTAGCCAACATAACTGCCTTGATGGTGTGCATCCTGTTCTCAGCCTCATCAAATACAACTGACTGGCTGGATTCAAATACTTCATCTGTTACTTCCAGTTCTGATACACCAAAACGTTCTCCCATTTCCTTACCGATCTTGGTCTTTAAATCATGGAAAGATGGCAGACAGTGAAGGAAAATGGCCTGTGGACCAGCTGCATCCATTACTTCTTTTGTTACCTTGTAAGGAGTCAGGTCTTTAATACGTTCTGCCCATACTTCATCCGGCTCACCCATGGATACCCATACGTCTGTATCAATAACATCTGCTCCCTTAACAGCCTCTGCCACATCTTCAGTAAGAGTAATGGTAGCACCGCTGACAGCTGCAAATTCCTGGCATTCTTTTACTAACGCTTCATCAGGGAAATACTTCTTTGGAGCGCAGGCAACAAAATGCATACCCATTTTTGCACAGGCGATCATCAGGGAGTTACCCATATTATAGCGCGCATCGCCCATATACACAAGCTTAACTCCCTTAAGGTGTCCTAAATGCTCTCTGATGGTTAAAAGGTCAGCTAACATCTGGGTTGGGTGATCCTCGTTCGTCAGACCGTTCCATACAGGTACACCTGCATATTTAGCCAGCTCTTCTACGATCTCCTGTCCAAAGCCTCTGTACTCAATTCCTTCATACATACGACCTAACACCCTTGCTGTATCAGCGATGCTTTCTTTTTTACCGATCTGGGAGCCTGAAGGATCCAGATAAGTAGAACCCATTCCCAGATCATGGGCTGCCACTTCAAAGGCACATCTTGTTCTGGTACTGGTCTTTTCAAAGATAAGAGCTACATTTTTGCCCTTTAAGGTATCTACTAAAATTCCTTTTTTCTTCTTTTCCTTAAGTTCTGCAGCCAGATCTAAAAGATATGTGATTTCTTCTTCTGTATAATCTTTCAGTGTCAAAAAATTTCTTCCCTTTAAATTCATAGTTTTTTCCTCTTTTGAAGTGTTTTTTAATGTTTGCAAATTAATATTTATGCAACTTTTATGCATAATATACCACTCGTGTTTTTATCTGTCAAGAAAAATCCTTTTTCTTTTTCTCTGAATAATAAGAAGCAACTCCTGAGGGGTATAAATTTTAAAACGGCTGATCTTATATTGTCTTGCCAGGTGCTCTAAAAGACTTAAATATAACTCCTTATAATCCCAGTCATCTTTTAAATGCAATGCCCTTGCCAGCTTGGGAAACCACTCTTCTGTATATCTGCGGCAGGAGGCCATCTGAGCCGTAAAAAGCTCTGTTTTTGAAAGTTCCGGCCAGATATCTGCCAGTAATTCCGGGGCCTCTGCTAAAAGCCGGTTAAAATAATAGATCTCGCTTTCCGGGGCATCCAGATAAAAAGCCCTTCCTTCCAGACCGTAAAGCATCCGTTTAGCATCAAAATAGCCAAGGACCATGTTTTTCCTCGCCCGCCTTCTGTCAAACTCCAAAAGTCCGCCTAAATCCTGTCTGGGAGCTACATGGTAAAGATGGATGTCATCAGGAACTTTTAAATGACGTTCTGTATCAACACCATATCCGTAAATGCGGAAGACCAGGATATCCTTGTACCCCTTTTCCATAAGCACATCTATGGGTACATTATTTACTCCGCCACCGTCCATATAATACTTGCCTGCCAGTTTTTCCCGCCTGAAGCCGATCAAATAAGCACTTGCCATAAGCATATCTGCGATCTCGCCTTCCGGCACTTCTTTTACATTAACTACCATAGGCTTTCTGTCACTTAAAGAATAGGTAACTACATACAGCTCTTTTTCGGAATTTCGTATTTTTTCTTCATCTACTACTTCTTCAATAAGACTGCGCAGCGGCCCAATGTCAAAGCCTCTGTCTTTTAATACTTTTTTTGCAGCCGGGATCAGTTCAGAAAGCCCTAAAACCGCAATATCCTTTAATCCGGATGTTTTTAACTGCTCCATCAGGTCATCATCCACATCCATAACCCTGGAATAGCGGATGGTCTCCCATATTTTTTCCGCCTTTTCAAAGTCATCCATTGCGATAAGGGCACCATTTAAAGCTCCTACAGAGGTTCCAGCGATCCCTTTTATGTGGATACCTGCCTCCTTCAATGCCTTCCATGCACCGATCTGATAAGCACCTTTAGCTCCCCCGCCTTCTAATACCAGGCCATATTCTATATTAATATCCAGCTTTAATTCCATGGCTGCTCACCTTCTTTCCGGTTTTTGTGAAAAAATCCTCTGTTTGCAAAAAATTTTCCAGGAGATCTTCCCAGAAATGCAATGGGCCTGATAAGCAGAAATGAAGCCAGAGATGACAGGAGAAAAACAAGCAGCTGTTCTTCTGTCCCCATTCCCATAACAGCACATACAAAGGCAGCAAATGCTCCCAAAACAAACCACAGGGAGACCAGACATCTGCAGATACATTCTGCACCTAAAAAAAAGAGAAATGCAAGAAACCATCCACAGATACCTGTCATTTTCCTGCACCTCCCTTCTTTAAATATGCTCTTTAAATATGTTCTCCCGGAATCTATATTCTTTATACGTTCCGTCTCTGCCTTGCCGCTTCAAACATTAAAACAGAGGAAGCCACTGCTGCATTTAAGGACTCCACCTGTCCTGCCATGGGGATCTTAATATAGGTGTCAGCAATTGCTGCCATCTCATCTGTCAGTCCCTTGGCTTCGTTTCCAATAAGGAAACCTGTAGCTTTAGTATAGTCTTCCTGGTCATAATTATGCATGCCTTTTAAATGGGCTGCATACAAACGGATCCCCGCCTTTTTCATCTGCTCACAGGCTTCTTTCAGGTCAGGTGCATATACAAAGGGCACTCGCAGCACAGATCCCATGGTAGAACGGATCACCTTTGGATTGTAAATATCTGCTGTATCACTGCTCATGACCACACCGGTAATGCCCGCTCCTTCTCCTGCACGGATAATGGTTCCCAGATTTCCCGGATCCTGGATATTTTCCAGGATCATGATCAGCTTAGGTGTACTGGTCTTCTTTAAAATGTCTTCCATAGTACACTTTTTCTGCTTTGCAACAGCTAAAACCCCCTGGGGAGTCTTTGTATCTGCCATATAATGCATCACTTCGTCTGTAACGATCTCGAATTTAAAGCCCCTGAGCCACTTTTTATTTTCTTCCTGCTTTCCAAAGCTTTCTGTGATATATAAGATTTCCACATCATCTGGCTTATATTCCCGGCACATACGCAGTCCCTCAGCTACATATACACCTTCTTCCCTGCGGGCTTTAGCCTTATCTCTCAGGTTTGCCACCCGTTTCACCTGCTTATTTGAAGTGCTGTTTATCATATTATCTTTCTCCCTTTTCTATCATCTCCAGCTCTTTTAACCACAGGCGGCTGCAGGCATCACTTGGCATACGAAGATCACCTCTTGGTGAAACAGCCACAGAACCTACCTTTGGACCATCCGGCAAACAGGAACGCTTAAACTGCTGTGCAAAGAATCTGCGGTAAAATGTTTTCAGCCACTTTAAAATAGTCTCCCTGTTATAGCTTCCTTCAAAAGCCTGAACAGCCAGGCGGAATATCTTTGCCGGACTGTAACCGAAGCGGAGCACATAGTACAGATAAAAGTCATGTAACTCATAAGGTCCAACCAGATCTTCTGTTTTCTGGGAAATTTTTCCATCTTCAGGCGGCAGAAGCTCCGGACTTACCGGTGTATCAAGAACATCTAAAAGCACATCGGAAAGCTCCTTTTCTCCACAGGTGTCTGCGTAATAACGCACCAAATGACGGACTAATGTTTTCGGCACAGATGCATTGACGCCGTACATAGACATATGATCCCCATTATAGGTTGCCCAGCCTAATGCCAGCTCTGACATATCACCTGTACCAATGACCATACCGCCTACTTCATTGGCAATATCCATTAATATCTGTGTACGCTCTCTCGCCTGGCCATTTTCGTAAGTTACGTCATGTTTTTCCATATCATGGGCAATATCTTTAAAATGGCCGGTAACAGCATCACGGATATTGATCTCTGTTAAAGAAGCTCCGGTTTTCTTTGCCATGGTGCAGGCATTTGTATAAGTACGGTCTGTAGTACCGAAACACGGCATGGTAATGCAGTGGATATTCTCTCTTGGGATCCGAAGCATGTCAAAGGCACGGATCGTTACTAAAAGTGCCAGTGTAGAATCCAGACCGCCGGAAAGACCGATCACTGCATGTTTGCAGTTTGTATGTGCCAGACGCTTTTTCAATCCCATTGCCTGGATAGAAAGGATCTCTTCGCAGCGGCGCTCTCTCTGTCCTGCATCATGAGGCACAAATGGAGCCGGATCAATGTAGCGGAGTATCTCATTGTTCTTCTGGCCTGCTTTTTTGCTGTCCTTCTTTGTAATATCCTCTGTATTTAATTCAAAATAAACTGTTTCATAAGAAGAAGCCTTATTTTCTTCATCCTTAAATGTAGTCATACGGCGGCGTTCGCTGATGATTCTTCCAAGATCCATATCTGCACAGATGCAGGCATTTTTAAACCGGTCGGACTGTACCAGGCAGGTACCATTTTCTGCAATAATATTCTGACCTCCAAATACCAGATCCTGGGTAGACTCTCCTTCTCCTGCATTTGCATAAATATAACCGCACACCAGCCTTGCAGACTGTCCGCAGATCAGATCATAGCGATAACGGTCCTTTCCTGTAGTTTCATCGCTGGCAGAGCAGTTGGCGATCACAGTTGCTCCTGCCAATGCATGAGAAATGCTTGGCGGACATGGAACCCACACATCTTCACAAAGCTCTGCTGCCAAAACCAGCTCCGGCATGGTACGGCATGAAAACAGCAGCTTCATACCCATAGGGATCTGAAGTCCTTCCCATTCTGTCATCTCCACTTTTTCCATTCCCGGTGTAAAGTGGCGCAGCTCATAAAATTCGGAATAATTTGGCAGATGCTTTTTGGGAACGATACCTAAAATACGTCCTCTGTTTACTACAGCTGCCACATTGTACAATTTCCCTTTATGCATCCAGGGCATTCCCACAAAAAGGACCATGTCTTTGCTTTTAGATGACTGTAAAATGCACTTTAATCCGTTTTTTGCTTCTTTTAACAGGGTTTCCTGTAAAAATAAGTCGGAGCAGGTATAGGCTGTTAAACACAGCTCCGGAAACACCATGACCTTCACGCCTCTGGCACTCCCCTGTTCCATTAATTCTATGATCTGTTCGCTGTTATACTGCGGGTCTGCCACATGGATGTCCGGCGTTGCCGCTGCTACCCTTATAAATCCGTCTTTCATTGTATCCTCCGTGTATCTTTTGCTGAAAGTTAGTATACCACATCGAGAGCAAAAAACATAGACAACACTTTTCACAACACTTTTCCTTCGCAAATTTCTCTTGACTATTTGTTCAACCTGCTGTATACTCTAAGTGTTCAGAACGCCTGTTCTGTGCATTTTATAAAGCCCTGCACCACTACTACCACACTTGTCAGGGCTTTATTTTTTTGCCCGAAATACGTTTTCGATATACAAGGTGAAAAAGAGCACCTATTCCATAGGCGCTCTGTAAAAATGTCCAACAAACTGTTCTGTTTTCAGCACATTGATTATCACATGCTCATCTGCCTCCTGCATTACGTGGACGGCATCTGTTATTTCATAAGAAGAGATCACCGTATTTAAAAGATACATCTTTCTTCCACTGTAACCGCCTACGGCTTCTACGCAGGAAATACCATGACGGAAATGTTTGATATAAAGTGATACTACCTCCGGTCCCTTTTCTGTTGTAGCCTGGAGAGTCACCAGATCGTAACGATGATGGAAAGCGGAGATCATATGAGTGGATATAAACTGGAAAATAATGGAATATCCTGCATATTTCCAGCCAAAGATCACACCGTACACACAGTACATCAGTGCATTTCCAAAGAATACATAACTCCAGATAGATTTTCCTGTTTTATTAGATACAAACAGTGCAATAAAATCGGTGCCTCCGGTAGATGCATTGCCCCGCAAAGCTATTACAATGGACGTACCGTAAATAACACCTCCGAAGATCACATTTAAAATCTCATCTGTAAAGATAGGCTGGAATGAAAATATCTGCAAAAACATACTTCCAAATACGACCTGAAGCAATGATACCACTGTAAAACGGACACTGATGCCCCGGCAGCACATGAGAGCCACCGGAATATTTAAAAGGATCATGGTCACCTGCATAGGGATAGTTAAACCATTCAAACTTCCCACACGTTCAATAAGCATGGCTGCACCTGAAAAACCGCCGGAAATGATCTGGGCCGGTCTTACAAACACCTGTATAACCCAAGCCTGGATAAAGGCGGAAAGAAGCACTGCGCACATGGTGATCACCAGTCGTATTTTTTTATTTTTTTCCAGGATTTTTATCTGTTCAGGTATGTGTTTCAAACTGCTCGTTTTTCCCATATAGTCCCGTCCTCTCGCCATCACATGTGTTTTTCCCACAGATACAAGAAGAGCTGCCCTTCCCCCACAGAAGGCAGCTCTCAGTCACGATCAAAAACCGTCACACTATAAAATATTGCTGGCATCCCCATACCAAACAAAAACCTGTAAGGCACTCCTTTGTGCTGCTTACAAGTGTTACTATAGCATTGTTTCATAGTTTTGTCAATCTTTTTGTACATTTTAGCAAATACCTTTTATTTTTTTAGGTAGTATCCTATGAAATTCGTCGGTTTTTGTCGATTTTCATTCCTTTTCCCACTGGCAGATGTAACATATCTTTCAAAGCTCTTACATAGTTTTCTCATTTCCGGATATACTACCCTATAAGTCTGACAATTGCAGAAACTATTGGTGTATTATATATACTTAAGTTTCATGACTTTTTGCTTTGTCCTCGTGTGGTGGACATTTGTCCTTTCGTACATTTATCAGCAGAAGGGAGTTTTTTCATGTATTTTACGGATCAGTTAGAAGAAAACATGGCCTGGCTGAACCAGGCACTTCATGTAGATAAAAATTTTGACGTTGTATACCGCGTCCTTACTATTGCAGATAAAAAAGCCTGCTTATATTTTATTGACGGTTTTACAAAAGATGACTCTCTCTTAAAAATATTGCAGGGCTTTTCCTCTATCAAAGCAGATGATATGCCAGAAGATGCCCACAGCTTTTCAAAAAAATATCTTCCTTACGGGGAGATCGGTCTTTTATCAGACAGTAGGGAAATGATCATCCAGCTTCTCTCCGGTGTTTCCTGTCTTTTTATTGATGGTTATAACAAGTGCCTCACCATCGACTGCCGTACTTACCCGGCCAGAGGTGTCAGCGAACCGGAAAAAGACAAAGTTATGCGTGGTTCCAGAGACGGTTTTGTGGAAACCCTGGTATTTAACACAGCTCTTATCCGCCGCAGGATACGTGACCCTAAGCTGATCATGGAGATCCTTACTGCCGGAGAAAGCTCACACACAGATATTGCCATGTGTTATATGGAAGGCCGGGCTGACAAAAAGCTGATTGAAAAGATCAGAAAAAGGATACAGACTGTAGAAGTAGATGCCCTTTCCATGAACCAGGAAAGTCTTGCCGAATGTATTTTTCCTGGAAAATGGTTCAATCCATTTCCTAAATTTAAGTTTTCTGAACGTCCTGATACCTCTGCCGCTTCTATTTTAGAAGGAAATATCGTTATTCTGGTGGATAATTCCCCCTCTGCCATGATACTGCCTTCTTCCGTCTTTGACATCATAGAAGAAGCTGATGATTATTACTTTCCCCCAGTTACAGGCACTTACCTGCGTTTAAGCCGTATGCTGATCTCCCTGCTTTCCATGCTCCTTACACCTACCTGGTTAATGCTGATGCAAAATACTGAACTGATCCCCTATTGGCTCAGGTTTATCCAATTGTCAGATTCCTGTAACATTCCTCTGGTCTGGCAGCTTCTGATCCTTGAATTTGCTATTGACGGCCTGCGTCTGGCCGCGGTGAACACTCCAAATATGCTCACCACGCCACTGAGTGTTATCGCTGGTATCGTACTGGGAGAATATGCTGTAGAATCCGGATGGTTTAACTCCGAGACCATGCTGTACATGGCTTTTGTCACCATCGCCAATTACTCCCAGGCCAGTTTTGAACTTGGCTACGCCATGAAATTTATGCGTATCATCATCCTGGTCTGCACTGCTGTTTTCAATATCTGGGGCTTTATAGCCGGAATCATCTTCTCCTTCTGCGCCATTATTTTTAACAGGACCATTGCAGGAAAAAGCTATATTTACCCATTGATCCCCCTTCACTTAAATGAGTTAAAGAAGAGATTCCTGCGCGGGAGACTGCCTCACAAGCTGGGAAATAATGGAAATTAAAACTCTCACAAGCCGGGCGATAATGGAAATCAAAACTCTCCCAGGCAGCAAAACAGGCCCCGCCATCAGGCGGGACCTTAGTCTTTTATTCTTTATGAAAACCAACCGTACCAAGGAATCTATCAAATGCTTCTCTGCCCTGTGGTGTACACTTATAAACACCGGCATCTTCCAGGACTCTGGCAAATACCTGTCCTACTTCTTCTTTTAAGATATCTTCTGCATTTTCCTTTGTAATGGTAATTCCCTTCTCCTTATATGCAGGAAGGAAACCATCTACCCAGTCTGCATGCTTTTCAATATCCGGGTTGCTTCGGATATCTTTGCCCTCTACTATATACTCAGCCAGCCCGGCCAGTTCTTTTTTCAGTCTGGACGGCAGTACAGCCAGTCCCATTACCTCGATCAGGCCGATATTTTCTTTCTTAATATGGTGCAGCTCCTGATGCGGGTGGTAAACGCCCAGAGGGAACTCTTCTGTGGTGATGTTATTTCGCAGCACCAGATCCAGCTCATACATATCCCCGTTCTTTCTTGCGATCGGGGTAATGGTATTGTGCGGTTCCCCATCGGTTTCGGCATACACAAAAGCTGCCTCATCGGTGTAGCCTCTCCACGCTTTTAACACCTTATCTCCCAGATCGATCAGGGAATCACAGGACTTAGAGCGCAAACGCAGTACGGACATTGGCCAGTAAACAATGCCTGCTTCCACATCTTCGTATCCTTCTGCCTTATAATATTTCTCGATCGGTGCTTTTGCCATTGCAAAGGTATAATGACCGCCCTGGAAATGATCATGACTTAAAATAGATCCCCCTACGATCGGAAGGTCTGCGTTTGATCCCAGGAAATAGTGTGGGAACTGGATGATAAAATCAAACAGCTTTCTGAAAGTAGCACGTTCGATCTTCATAGGGACATGCTGGCCATTAAACACGATACAGTGTTCATTATAGTAAACATAAGGTGAATACTGGAAGCCCCATTTGCTGTCATTTATAGTGATTGGGATCACACGGTGGTTGTTTCTTGCCGGGTGGTTCACTCTGCCTGCATAGCCGATATTTTCCATGCAAAGCTGACATTTTGGATAGCCACTCTGCTTTGCAAGTTTTGCTGCCGCAATAGCCTTGGGATCTTTTTCCGGCTTGGATAAGTTAACTGTGATGTCCAGCGTACCATATTTCGTATCTGTGGTCCATTTCATATCCCTGCATACACGGTATCTGCGGATATAGTCGGAATCCTGGCTTAACTTATAGTAGTAATCGGTGGCAGCCTCCGGCGAATCTTTATATTTCTCCCAGAATTCCCTGATCACCTCACTTGGCCTTGGCATAAGGCAGTTCATCAGTTTTGTGTCAAAAAGATCTCTGTATACAACACTGTTTTCCTGTAAAAGCCCTTTTTCAGCTGCATAATCAAGAAGCACCTTAAGGATCTTCTCCAGATCCGCTCCTGCAAGTTCCCCTTCTCCTTCCGGCTCTTCATATTCATCCATTTTTAATGCTTCCAAAATCTGATTTCTGGCATAAATAACATCATCTTCTGTAAGCAGACCCTTTTCCAGTCCATATTGTACCAATGCTTTGATCGCCTGATAAACCATCTGCGTATCCCCCTTTATTCTTACACATTATCTTTACAAATTTGCTGATAATTTCATTATAAGCGTAAGAGGTTCATAAAACAATGTCATTTTCTTTGGATATTTATTGAATTTGATGATACCAGGGTCAAAAGGTCATAAATCCGATGCAAGCTTGCTTGCAGGAGGATTTTTGAACTTGGGACCCGCCAAAAACATGAGTAAGGAGCCATTTTTTGAAAAAAATGAGCGGATTACGAATGTTTTTAGAATTGCGGGAGTGCAAAGCACGTAGCAATCCGGTTACATCAGTGAGTGGCAAAATTTACTTTTGACACTCACATCATTGAATTTCTCTTGTCTTATAGAATTCGGCTGATTCGCTTTAGGATCAATCCACCTAAAAGTCCGATGAGAGCTCCTGCCACAGTGCCAGCAATCAGCAGCACTGGGAGGTATGAAAATACGCCAAAAGTCTTTGTCACAAATGCAGCAATTAAAAACTGGCCAATATTATGGGCCACGCCGCCTAAAATGCTGATTCCTACCATATCAAAAAGGCGAAAATATTTGCATGTGACCATTAAAAGCAGGCTTAAAAACGCCCCTGCTAATCCAAATAGAATGGATGCCATATTCCCAAAAGTAAAACCGGCTAAGATCACCCGCACCAGATTGATGGCAAAAGCTTCTTTAACCCCAAGGCCGTAAAGAGCGATCACTGTTACAAGATTCGCCAGCCCCAGCTTCACTCCCGGTGCCCCCATATAAACCGGGAATAATGTTTCGATATAGCTTAGCACAAAGGCTAAGGCTATAAGCAGGCCGTAAAGGGCTACGCGGTTTGATGTAGTTTTATTATTTTTTCCTGCTGTTGTCATTTTGATTATTTCCTTCTTCTGTCTTATCAGCGCAGCATTCCTTGCAAACACGCTCATTCTATGCTACTATACCTACGTTATTTGTATGATACCAGGATCCCAAGGCCAGAAATCCCATATAAGCTTGCTTGCAGGATAATTTTTGACCTTGAGACCCGCCGGAAACATGAGCAAGAAGCTAAACCCAACAGGACATCATTATAGAAAGGATTTTTCCATGGATCAGAAATCCCATTTAAGATACCGCAGCCTTATTCTGGCTGGCGTTTTCATTGTTTTTGCCCTTGCGTTCCTTTTATTTCAGTATCTTCATCCCGGAAAAAAAGGAGCCGCTGCAGAAATCTCCTGCAGCGGTCAGGTAACTCAGGTCCTGGACCTGTCTAAAAACCAGGAAGTGACGATCCAGACGCCTAATGGCGGCACCAATCAGCTGATCGTCAAAGACGGGGAGATCTGGTGTTATGATGCCAGCTGCCCGGACAAACTTTGCGTGAAGCAGGGAAAAAAGCATCTGGATACAGATACTATTGTCTGCCTTCCTAATCAGATGATCGTAACCATAATAGAACGTTGATCATTATTATAATTCAGCCATGAGCTGGTTTGAATGAGAAAGTGTGTTGTAATTTTGCTTGCATAAGCACTTTTTCATCCAAATCAACATATGGTGATGGTGAACCCACCATGCTTCTTGTTTTCAAGAAGATGTCATGGCTAAACTGTAACTAATTATTTGCTTATCTTTTGCGCCTGGGTTGCAAATCTCTTTCCGTAGATTTCAAACAATTCCCTGAAATTCTCCTTCTCCGGGCTGACCTCCACCGGTCCCATGTGGATCACCGGCTTACCATAGGAGCCGCCGCCGGAATAGATCATCATTCCATATACTAACAGGTGGATAAGCAGTGCATTCATAGTCAGGTCAGCACCACCGTGGATATACTGCTCTGTAGCAAATACACCTCCTAATTTTCCTGCCAGATTTAAAGTTTTTGCTGATTTTTCCATCCAGGTGTAAAAATCAGCAGTAGGACCTGCCATGTAAGTAGGACAGCCAAATACTACACCAGTACACTCTTTTATAAATTCTGTATCGGCTTCTGAATACATGAATGTTTTTGCTTCTACCCCTTCAATACTGTTCATTCCATCTGCCATATAGCCTGCTACTGCAGCTGTATTATTTGTTTTTGAATCATAAATAACCGCTAATTTCATTTTAAATTTCCCTTCTCCACATGTTTTTTTATGATCTGTTCTGTAATCTCATACAGTTTTTCAGAGCCTTCTTTTGTGCGGTCCTGGCGGCCGTAAACCTGCTTTGCGCTGACACCATGTTCTCTCCAGTCCCCTCCGTCATTGCTGTTATTCAACATTAGCGGTTGGAGATTATCCATTGCATGGGCAAACTTAGACTCCGGTGTCTTACTTTCCTCAAATTCATCAAATATAGCTGCCAGTTCCTTTTTCTGGTCTTCAGGAAGCAGGGAATAAATCCGCTCTTTTGCAGCCTCTTCCCTTGCTTTCTGGGTCTTTAATCCTTCTGCATCGTAGGCATAGGTATCTCCTGCATCGATTTCCACTACATCATGGATCAGACACATAAGCATGACCCTGGTAATATCGACCGGCTCGTTGGAATATTCCCGCAAAAGATAAGCCATGATCGCCATATGCCATGCATGCTCTGCATCATTTTCATTTCTTCCGTGACCGGATAAATGGGTCTGGCGGAAAATGTTTTTTTCTTTATCGATCTCCAAGGCAAAATCCAGCTGTTTCTTCAAACGTTCATCCATACTATATGCCGTTTCCTCTCTTTTCCAATAATGTTCAGGTTAAAGCAATCCGCCTGCCAACAGGCTTTCGCCGGATTCCCAGCTTTTTGACCCGGTATCCCATATTACAAGGACAGTCCACCTTTTGCTCTTGCTCTTCTGTCACTGATGGATTGCACCACAGGTACCAGAAAGATGGCAACGATACCTCCTGCAAAGCCATTATTATACAAATTCATTCCTCCGTATACAATTCCTACATTCAAGGCCACGGAAGAATGGAGATAACCGGCAATAATACCTACTACAGGGCCAAATTTACCTGCCACCGGTGCCAGTGTAGTAGAAAACAGTAATGCCAGGATCGGTGAAGGCTGATTGATCGCCCATGTTTTTGTAAAACTTGCAAGATAGACCCCAAACATAATAGGAGCAATATTTTTCAGATGTTTTCCTGTGGAGCTGAAACCAACAATGGTAAAAATACCACATATGGTAGGGCCGTTCAGATCACCATTTACTACCAGAACAAACAAAGTGGCAAAAAGACCGTTAACCCCCATATTAAATACAGTTGTTGCCCCGCCTTCATCCTTCAGATAGTCTGTACCTGAAATTCCCGTAGTTTTAAGGATACGGCCATAGGATTTCAAAATCGTCTTTCCTCTGACTGCCACTGCTGATGCGATCATAAAGCCAAATAATACCATTAAGAAAATGGTAAACAATGTATTATTTCCAACGGACCAGATCAGACGGGATTCTATGTGGATCCCAAAAGATTTAGCCAGTGATACTACTACTGTTGCAATAATGCCTGCGCCAAAACCTACGTTGTACAGGGAATATCCCTGATGAGCGTAATGTACATGGGTACACAATGGCGGCAGCACAAAACCGATGCCAAGTCCTAAAAGCAGGGACAGCATAAAACAGACTGGCATAGGAAATTTTCCAATGTGCATCATCTGGGTCATGATAGGCGAAAGACTGGTGCCATACAGACCTACATAAAGATAACGGTTTAAAGAAGTCCCATGATATTTTGCATATAAAACAACACCTGCCATAATAGCCCAGATGTTGACAATGTTCTTTCCAAAAAGAGAAAATCCAAACATCAGGCAGGCAGAAGTGATCGTATGGCCGTCCATTTCCTTTCCGGAAAAGTAAAGCAGTCCAATACTAAGCAGCGTTGTCAGCCCGGCATTGATCAAGGCTGCCCCGATCCCGCCTACTGCAAAATAATCAGTGATCAGCACGTCCGGCTCCCGCACAATACGGATAATTCCCGGAATGATCTCATTTATAGGCTGAAGGAACAAGCCGATCAAAATAAAATATAACGGGATCAGGGACAATACTATGAATTTCTCTTTTCTTCTCAAAGAGCGTGCTTCTTTAAATGGTGCAAAATATCGTTTCAACAGGTACTCCTTTTTATAGCATGTGCTTTCTTAAATATGCTCCGTCTTCTGCTGACAGGTAAGCTGGTGCAATATCAAAAACAGTCTTGCAGCCAGTCTGTCCTTCTTTGCTCAAGCGGTATGCGGCTCTTGCATATGCAGCCAGTACAGAAGAAGTAAATTCAGGGTTGGAATCCAGCTTTAAGCTGTATTCGATCACATGGGAATTTTCATTGTTCCAGCCGGTCTTTCCTGTGCGGATCACAAAACCGCCATGTGGGATGCCTGCATGGTCTCTTAACAATTCTTCTTCACTGATAAAATGTACTGTAGTATCATAATCAGCAAAGTAATTTGGCATAGTAACGATCTCTTCTTCGATCTTTTTAAGATCTGCGCCCTCTTCTGCCACAACAAAGCACTCTCTGGTGTGCTTCTGTCTGGTAG
Source organism: Lachnospiraceae bacterium (assembly GCA_025758065.1). Taxonomy (NCBI): domain Bacteria; kingdom Bacillati; phylum Bacillota; class Clostridia; order Lachnospirales; family Lachnospiraceae; species Lachnospiraceae bacterium. The sequence continues at coordinate 2,674,426 of CP107199.1, read as the reverse complement.
TAAGCTCCGGCTCACTTCCGCTTCTTACTGCCTCTAATGCACTGTCTACCGGGATGGTATACTGTCTTGCATCCTTAACGCCTGCAATACGTCTGATAGCATCAGAATGTCCCTGGCTTACACCTTTTCCCCAGAATGTATAATCTTTTCCGCCTGGAAGAACAGCATTTGCATACAGACGGTTTAAGGAGAACATACCCGGATCCCAGCCTACGCTGATCAGTCCGATGTGGCCGCTTTCCTTTGCTGCCTTGTCTACTGCCTCAAAGTGCTCCGGAATCTTTGCGTGAGTATCAAAACTGTCGATCACATTGAAATATTTTGCCATTTCAGGAGTCTGTTTTGGAAGATCTGTTGCACTTCCGCCACAGATGATCAGGACATCGATCTCATCCTTCATCGCAGGTGCATCTTCAACTGAATATACCTTTGCTCCTTCTGTAAGAATAGAAAGACTTGAAGGGTCTCTTCTTGTAAATACTGCTTTCAGTTCCATATCCGGATTGTGCTTAATGGCACACTCTACTCCTTTTCCCAGATTGCCATAACCTAAAATACCTATCTTGATCATCATGTTCGTCCTTCCTTTCTGTCACCAGGGCTGCCGCCTGCTAATAAAATGTTCTCTCTAAATCTTTCTGTATCTGATTTTGCCAGAAGATTTTTGTCAGTTGTACCTAAATTTCTGAGGCGTACGCACTGCGTACGTTAATGAAATTTTTACCCTGTTATCACCCAGAATTATACTATACTGACAAAATGTTGGCAACAAAAAAAGGCATCTGAATACAGAATTCAGATGCCTTTGCGCCTGCAGCCACAGGCAGATCCTGCTTTTTTTATACGTATCCCAACAGTCCCGGCAGCCATAATGACAGGGCCGGAATATAAGATACCAGCATCAGAACAATAAAGATTGCCCCAAAATAATAAAGCAGCGGCGAGATCACCTGTTCGATCCTTGTTTTTCCTACTTTTACACCTACAAACAGTGTAGTTCCAACCGGCGGTGTAATGGTTCCGATACACAGGTTAAAGATCATCATGATGCCAAAATGGATCGTGTTCATTCCCAGTGCCTGACAGATGGGCAGAAAGATAGGGGTAAAGATTAGGCATGCCGGTGTCATATCCATAAAAGTACCTACGATCAGCAGCAGGATGTTGATAATGAACAGGATCACGTAACGGTTATTGCTGATACCAAGCATAGCTGTACTTACTGCAGTTGGGATGCCGGTAAATGCCATGACCCAGCTCATGATACTGGATACACCAATAAGGAAAATAATGATACCTGTCATTTCTGCACTGTCAAGGAATATCTGTGGCAGCTCAGAGGGCTTAATAGACTTATAGAAGAAAATTGCCAGTACCATACTGTATACAACTGCAACCACGCTTCCCTCTGTTGCTGTAAATATACCGGAAATAATACCGCCGATAACAACAATGATCATAAACAGACATGGGATCGCCTGTAAAAATACCCTGATCTTTTCAGATGAAGTATATTTCTTTGTGCTGCGGTAGCCCTTTTTCTTTGCGAAAATGTAAATAACTACCATACATGCAAGACCCCAGAGGATACCCGGGATATAACCTGCCATAAAAAGAGCTGCTACAGAAGTTCCTCCGCTGACCAGTGAAAATGTGATCATAACGTTGCTTGGAGGAATCAAAAGCCCTGTAGGAGCAGTTGCAATATTAGCTGCTGCTGAAAAATCACGGTCATAGCCTTCTTCCTCTTCAATAGGTCCAATAATAGAACCCATGGCAGAAGCTGCTGCTGTACCAGAGCCGGAAATAGCTCCGAAAAGCATATTTGCCACTGCATTGGTGTGGGCTAATGCGCCCGGGATATTGCCGGTAAAAAGCTTTGCAAAATTAATGAGGCGGATGGCGATACCACCTTTATTCATCAGGTTTCCTGCCAGAATAAAGAAAGGAATGGCAAGAAGACTGAATACGGAGATACCTGAAAAGATCCTCTGTGCACCAGTCAGTACGCTTGCTCCCATGTTTAAAACAGGCAAAATAGCACAAATGGAAGAAACAGCCAACGCTACTGCAATAGGCACACCTGCGATCAGCATGACCGCCAGCAATACAAATATAATAAGCCCGCAAAGTCCCGCTATTGTCATACTCTCACCTCCCCGGCTTCTTTAAACTCATGATGGAACATTTCCACTGCATTCATAGCCGCAAAAATCATAATAAGGATACCGCTTACAGGTACGATCACGTAAATATAACCCATTGGCACACGCAAAGATGCAGTGGTCTGGATCATAGTCAGTTTTGTAATAGAGCAGCCGCCGTAAACCATGACAACTGCCGCAAAGCTAAAGGACAGCAGATCAATTATGATCTCCAGATATTTTCTGCAATTTCCAGTCAGCTTATCTGCCATAAATCCCATTCTCATATGGTCTCTTTTACCAAAGACATATGCAGATGCAAGAAGGGACATCCAGGTAAAGGAATAGGTCAGCAATTCTTCTGATACTGTGCTTGGCCTGTTAAAGAAATATCTTGTGATGATCTGGTAGCTTCCCACTGCTGTCATCATCATGAACAGGAAAATGATCAGATAACCCAGCACTTTCATCATGGTTTTTCTTACTTTTCGCATACTTTCCATTACTTGCCTTCCTTTCCGGCCGCTGCCTCATTTGCCTCTTTAATATGCTCATAAAGATCACAGATCTTGGGATTTTCATTTAACATCTTTTCATGAAGGGGAAGTACCTTCTGTTTAAATGCATTGATATCCACATCGATAAATTCTACCCCCATATCATCTGTTGCGATCTTTTTCGCCTCTTCAATACTTTTATCCCACTCTTCCAGTTCTACTTCTGTTGATTTACTGGCTGCCTCTTTAAATACCTGATATTCTTCCGGGCTTAAGCTGTTTAAGAATTTCAGGTTGGCAACCAGCATATCCGGCACCATCTGGTGTTTGTTGTATGTATAATATTTTGCAACTTCACCATGCTTGTTATTAGTCAGTGCCAGCTCATTGTTCTCTGCCCCATCGATCACGCCCTGCTGGATGGCTGTATATACCTCACCAAAGCCCATGGGGGCTGCTGCCGCGCCAAAGGCATTTGCCATTGCAACACTGGCCGGACTCTGCTGCACACGGATTTTTTTACCTGCCAGATCTTCCGGTGTATAGATCGGCGTCTTTGCATAGAAATTTCTGGTTCCTGCATTATACCAGGTAACTACACGGAAACCTGCTTCATCTGTAGACTCGTATACATTTTCCATATACTCAGAATCTTCCATAACTGACTTATAGACCTCTTCGGAATCAAAAAGATATGGCATACTGAAGATCTCATACACACCTGCAAAAGTCTCCAGGTTGGCTGTACCTGCCACAACGAAATCAATGGCACCTGTCTGTGTCAGCTCAATGGCTTTCTGGGCTGATCCTAACAATTCATTAGGAAAGATCTGTACTTCATATTTATCGCCCAGACGTTCCTCCACATATTCCTTAAACGCCAGAAGCCCCAGATGCTCCGGATGTGTTTCAGACTGTGCATGGGAAATACGTACGATCCGCTTTCCACTGCTGCCTGCTGAACATCCTGAAAGTGCCAGCGCTGTCATACCGGCAGCTGCAAGGAAAACCGCTTTTTTCATGATCCCTTTCATAAAAATATCCCTCTCTTCTTTACTTGATCTTGTTCCCGGCATAGATCGCTGCACTTTCAGGACCTGTCACCAGCTGGTTTCCCAGCCATTGATCTGCCTGGAACTTATGCACTAAGTATAGTAAAAAAAGAGAGGGATTTCTCTGGACAATTTTCATCTTTTACAAGACTATTTTGTCTTTTTATTAAATTGTATTAACACTTTTTTAGCGTAATTTTTATTGCTTCTTAACAAGGTGTTTTCAGCCTTCCACGCCCGCTTTTTTACAGACATCGTTCACACAGCAGTGGTCACAGTCCGGCTTTGTCCTTGCGCTGCACACTGCTCTTCCATGGTACACCAGGCGATGGCAGAAGTCACTGCCTTCTTCAGGCGGGATCAGCTTCCAAAGAGCCATTTCCACCTTTTTCGGCTCTTTTATGCCTTCTACCAGTCCCATGCGGTTTACCAGACGGATACAATGGGTATCTGTTACAATAGCAGGCTTTCCAAATACATCTCCCATGATCAGGTTGGCACTTTTTCTCCCTACACCCGGCAGCTTTAAAAGAGCATTAAAATCATCGGGCACATTTCCGTTATACTCTTCTTTCAGACAGGTCATGCAGGCTTTGATGTCTCTTGCCTTGCTGTGTCCCAGACCACAGGGCTTTACAATGGCCTCTATCTCTTCCACCGGAGCCTCTGCCAGTGAATTTACATCTGGAAACTTTTTATACAGATCTTCCACTACCACATTCACTCTGGCGTCTGTACACTGGGCCGCCAGGCGGACGCTGACTAACAGCTTCCATGCCTGGTTGTAGTCTAAGGTACAGCCTGCATCAGGATATTCTTTTTTCAGACGTTCTATGATAACAAGGGCAAGTTCTTCTTTTGTCATAATCATTCTCCTGTCATTTTTATGACATTGTTTTTTATATTTGCTTTATATATTTTCTGTCTTTTCCGGTTCTTTCCTGTTTTTTAAGTCATGCCTTCTTAGAAATATGCTCCCAGGTACTTTCCGGTACCAGGCCCCGTATCTCTTCTATTTTGCCTTCCTTTACTGCCTGACGCACCCGGGAAGCGCTGATGGCGGTTCCTTCCTGTTCTTTTCTTTGGATCTCTGTTACTTCAATTCCCAATCCCGAAAGGACCTCTTTCATAGTCACATTATAACAGTCCGTAACAGCACAGTTTGGCTCTGTTCCCACAAAGCGCTTTGTAATGTGTAATTCCGGCGCGATCCTTTTCCCAAATAATTCCAGATCAAGGCGGCAGTTTGCTTTTCCTGCCTCTGTTTTTTCCTTCATAAAGTAGGTTGGAAAGGTAGCTGCAGAAATAATATAATCAGAAGTCTGATGTAAGATCACCCGGTCCAGATCCTTTACACCTTCTTTCACCATTTCATAACGCTCAGAGGCACTGTAAAAGGTACGCTTATCAGAAAGCACGAACAGATGAAGATAATCACACTGTTTTAAAGCAGTTTCTATAAGATAGCGGTGTCCCAGTGTAAATGGATTGCAATTTGCTACGATCGCACCAATGACTTTTCCTTCTTTTAAGGCATCCTCCGGACTTTCTGCCTTTACTTTTTCTATAAAATCTGTAAAACCGGTCTTTTTATTTTCCATAAACAAAACCCGGTCTGTCTTTAAAATGGTATAAAAACCCAGGTCCTCAAACATAGCCTGGTTTTTCGGTTTTGTATACATTAATAAATGACTTCTGCCCTTTTCAAACTCATACTGGGTCAGATGGGAAATAATAGTGCCGGACAGCCCTTCTCCCTGATGATCCGGAGAAATGGCAATGCATTTTAATACATTTTCCTCTACAGAACCTGCTGCAATAATGCGGTAATCCTCATCTTCCAGGCAGATGCTGTATTCAATTCCTGTATCATAATCCAAGTCCATGGACTTTAAGAATTCTTTCAAACGCTCCAGGTCATATCCCTTTAATGGTCTTCCTTCTAACACGAATTTTCTCTCCCTTCATATAATCTGCATTCCTGCAGGACTGCCCAGCTCTACTGCCCAGCTTTCTTTCCCCAGGTCTTATAAGTCTTTAAAAGTAATGGTGTTTCTGCAACCAGCATTCCGATCCAGCCAGCCAGATAGGAATATGGCAGTGCTTCGATTCCCATTTTCCATATAAGTACTAATGGCGCAGCTGCCAGAACACGCAGCGCCATATTAATAAAACTGCTTATTAATGTGATCTTCAGGTCACCGATCCCTCTGAAAAATCCCTGAATGCCATTAGTAAGCGCCGGAAGCAGATACATCACAGAGATCAGATGCAGATACGTAACACCATGTCCAATAACCTCTTCATCTTTTACAAACATAAGCATTAATGGTCTTGCAAACACAAAACAAATGATAAAGATCAGTATACCGTAAATAATCTCCAGAATAATACCTGACCTAAATCCTTCTTTCATGCGGTCGATCTTTCCGGCTCCCTTATTCTGGGCCATAAGGGCAGTCATTGCATGGGCAATGTTCTGCTCTGGGGTATAAGCAAAATCGTCAATGCGGTTGACTACTGCAAATGCGGCTGAAACTGATACCCCCATGGTATTTACAATGGCCTGTATACCGATCTTTCCAAGCTGTACAGTAGCCTGCTGCATGGCAGAGGCCCAGCCAAAAGCAATGGTTTTCTTTAAAAGGCTCTTGTCAAAAACAAGCCACTTCTTTCCAAGGCGCAGTAGGGGTACTTTTTTCTGGATATAGATCAAACAGAACAGACTGCACAGTGCCTCACTGAGAACTGTAGAAATAGCGCAGCCTCTGCTTCCATCCTTTAATACAACTACAAAAAACAGATCCCCAAATACATTTAACACAGCACTGATGATCAGAAAATATAAAGGGGAATTACTGTCTCCCAGTGCCCTTAACGTACTGGAAAAGAAGTTATATAAAAATGTAAACATCAGTCCCCAGAATATGATCCGCAGATATTCTGCTGTCAGGTCCAAAATCGACGGGTCTACCTGGATCAGCTGCAGTATGGGCACTGCAAATATAACGCAGAGTACCGTTAATGTAACGGAAAAGACCACACCCGAAATCATAGTGGTACTGATCTGGCGATGGAGAGTATCATAGTCTTTTGCCCCATACTGCATTCCCATTAAAATACTGGCACCCATGCACAGACCATTTAAAAATAAAATCATCAGTGTTGTGATAGGATTGCAGATACCTACAGCTGCCAGTGCCTCTTTTCCCACAAAATGACCTACGATGATGCTGTCTACTGCATTGTAAGTAAGCTGGAACAGATTTCCCAAAACCAGCGGAATTGTAAACTTCACCAGAATAGGCATGATCTTCCCAGTTGTCAGATCTTTTGTCATAATCCTTTATCTCCTTGTATCTCATGGTCTCTTTGAAAAATGACCTAGTACATCGTTTCGTAAATAACTGTACTAATCACGTAGGATGCGAATTTGAGTGTGCAGGCCTAAAAACGCAGGCGTAGCGGGCTACGCTGAGGCTTTTAGGCCTGTGCAATCAGATTCGCAGACAAGTGAGTGGTATAGTTATTTCGAAAACGATGTACTAGTTTTAATATTAGGCGGATTTGAGTGGAAAGTCAACACTAAGGTTTAGTACCGTTATTTACGAAACGATGTACTGGTTATGATTAAAGGAGCTGCTGCAACCATCAGCCTGCAGCAGCTCCTTTATGGGGGAGGGTTTGAATCTTAAATCTATTTATATGATTTTCTATGTGACTTAATAAATTGATGTTGGGGTCAAAAGGTATTTTGACCCCTCTGATACCGAATTGCTACGTGCTTTGCACTCCCGCAATTCTAAAAACATTCGTAATCCGCTCATTTTTCTTCAAAAAATGGCTCCTTACTCATATTTTTGGCGGGTCCCAAGTTCAAAAATCCTCCTGCAAGCAAGCTTGCATCGGATTTATGACCTTTTGACCCTGGTATCATAAATTATTTCTATTGATACCGGACTGTTGATTATAATGGAATAATTCCTACAATTACACCAATAAACATACAGATGATACTGAAAGCCCATACCCACAGGAAACTGTTTTTAATATGGTCTTTAATATCTACATCAGCAAGACCTACACCTAACAGAGTTGCAGGTACCATTGGGCTGATGAATGTTGCACAGTTACGGCATACAACCATGGCAACTGCGATTGGCATTGCTCCAACACCGAATCCTTCGCCGATTCCGATCATAACAGGAAGCATTCCATAGAAGTAGCTGTCTGTATCGAATGCCAGTGCTAACGGTACACTTAAGATACCAATTACTAATGGCAGATGCTGTCCAAGTGCAGTTGGCAAGATGCTGCTGATCAGGTTTGACATACAGGTGATAACACTATTTACACCTTCAATATCCTTAACAAGGATACCCATTAATACTGCTGCGCCCATTAATGTAGAACACATCATCAAAGCCGGACCTGAATGAAGATTGATGATCTTCTTCTGCATCTTTGCGCCTGGATAGTTTACCAGGATAGCGATGGCAACACCGATCATGAAAGGAACATAGCTTGGGAAGATATCCTTGATCAACAGTGCGATAACTGCGATTGTTAAAATGATATTAAACACAAACAGCTTTGGACGGGCCAGATCATTGTTTGCAGACTCTGCTTCAGCTGCTGCCTCTACTACACTGTTCAGATGAGTAGCTTCCTGTGCCAGTTTACCGTTTAAGCCAGCGCCTCTCTTCTGCTCAATAATACCATTTAATACTGCTGCTGCTAATGCCAGGACAATACCACATGCCTGGATCGGCAGAATGGTCTGCCATAAAGAACCTGCCTCAATACCAAGAACAGTTGCCGCTCTCATAGTAGGGCCAGCCCATGGCATCAGGTTTAAAACGCCCATGGCAATAACGGAAATACGAAGCAATGTTGTTGGACGCATATGCATTTTCTTGTAAACCGGAAGCATTGCCGGAACTACGATACAGAAAGTGGAAGCACCGCCGCCGTCCAGATGTCCGATCAGGGCAATGATACAGGTCATGACACAAACGCCGATGACATTATCCTTTACTAACAGCATTAACTTTCCAATGATTACATCAAACATTCCTGCATCGGTCATGATACCGAAATATAGAACGCTGAATACGAACAATGCCGCTGTTGGACCTGTGCTGGAAAAACCGCTCTTGATCAGCTTACCAATGTTTTCCCATGAATAATAACCGCCGAATACAAGAATGACTCCCAGAATCATCGGGAAAATGATAAATGCGATGCTGGGAAGGGTTTTGCTCTTAAAAAGTGTTACAACAATGGCAACGATGCAGGCAAAACCAAGAAGACCTACTACAACCTCTGACATACTCTTTCTCTCCTTTTTCTTATTGTGCATTGTATGTACTTTTTTAAGTACCTTACTTTGCTATCTGGAACGAGTATACAAAGGTAACCTTACAGATATAAGGGATTTATCTTAATATTTTTTAAGGTTTGTATTAATCTTTGTACATTCATATACTATAAAAGGACTGCCTGCCCTGACAGTCCTCATTATCACTCAGTCTTTATATGTTTTTATGGAAGAAAACGATATCCCATGCCTCGCACCGTAATAATATGCTCCGGCTTCTGTCTGTCTTTTTCAATCTTACTGCGTAAGCGGTTGATATATACCATGATGGCATTATCATCAATGGCTACTGTAGTTCCCCACACCTGTTCATAGATCATATCTTTTGTATATACCTGGCCCGGATGCTTAATAAAAAGTAAAAGCAGGGCACTTTCTTTTGAGGATAAGATCAGCTCTTCCCCATCTTTATAGAAACGCATAGTAGAACTTTCGTAACTGAACGGCCCGCACTGGATAATATCTGAGTGATTTCCCATATTTTTGGTGCGACGGATCAGTGCTTTTACCTTTGCTCCCAGCACTAAAGGTCTGAATGGCTTGGTAATATAGTCATCTGCACCAATAGAAAGCCCGTACAAAGAGTCATAATCTTCATTTCGTCCGCTGACGATCATCACCGGAGTCTGAATCCCGTTTGCACGAAGCTCCTTGATCACATCAAAACCTTCCATATCCCCTAACATAATATCCATAAGGATCACATCATATGTGTGGTGCTTCAGCAGTTCCAAGGCATCTCTTCCACTTCCTGCTGTTTCTGTATCAAGTTCATTGCTATGCATCACTTTTTCCAGTAATTTACAAATGGAAATATCATCATCAACGATCAGTACTTTATCTGCCATGTCTTCTTTTTCCCGTCTTATCCTGTTCTTTGTTTCGTGAATTATCATAAAACTTTTGCATATATGCGCTTAATTCATTATAATATTACCAAAGAAGCAAGTCAACCAGAAAGGATACAACATCATCTATGGAAAATAAAAAACATTCAGCATCAAAAGGATCTGCATTTGAGGAACGCATCCGGAAAAACAGCCGTTTTTATATGGTCACATTGTTTTTAACTGTCATTATCCTAGCGTTCATGTGTATTGGAAACAGCATCTGGAATGAATACCGCAATTCTGCTGTGCAAAACCAGAAAGACCAGATGCTCTTAGCAGTAGAAAGTATCTCCGGCCGCCTGGAAGAAACCATAGACGAATATGCAGCTGATATAAGAAGCCTTTGGAATTGCAGTCATTCTTTGGATGAAAATGAACAGGAAGCACTGTGGGATACCTATGTAGAAGAACATGGGCCTGTGGTCCAGGATGTTATCATTAAGAAAAAAGGGGAGACGATCTTAACCGCCGGTACAGATGATGAACCGGAAGAAATCCTCTCTGAATCCAGGATCGATAGCCAGATGTGTTTTCGACTGGTAAAAATCGGAAATAAAAATCATTATCTTATGCTCTACTATGAAACAGATACCGGTGAGACCATTTCCATGATCTTAAATGGCATGGCTTATTATAACAGGACCATGCGCCCTTTAAATGTAGGGACCAACGGTTATTTTGTATTAAAAGATCACAACGGCATTGTACTGATGCATCCCCAGGCTGAACAATGGGGCATCGATGTGATCCATGGACGCGAAAAAATGTTCCCGGGAAAAAATCTCACCAGTTTAAATACCATGATCGATTGTCAGAAACAGGGGCTGACTGCTGTAGATGAATATTATTCCTACTGGTGGACAAAACCAGGCGCTCCAGGTGTAGAAAAAGTTAGTGCATATACTCCTGCTTATATAGGAAAGGATTTCATTATCGTCAGTGCTGTTATGGATCAGAGCGATATGTATGTCCCACTGGAGGAAGGTGCCTTGAAACTGCTCCTTGTTTTCACAGGTGTTCTTTTTACCATCCTTGCTGCTGCTTCCTACATTTTCCATTTGATGTTAAAGAGCAGAAAAGACCGTCAGCAGATTACCTATTTAACGGAATTAAACGGTATTTTAGAGCAGATGCATCAAAGTGAAGAGACCATTGCCCACCAGCAGCGCTTACAGATCATGGGAACCATGACCGGCGGTATTGCCCATGAATTTAACAATCTGCTGACACCTATCATGGGGTATGCAGAATTTCTCATGATGGATCTTCCTGAAGATTCCGATAACTACGACAGCGCAAAAGAAATCTATGAAGCTTCCGTAAAAGCAAAGGAGATCATACAGCAGATTTCTTCTCTCAGCCGTAAAAATATGGAAACAGCCTTTAAGACGCTGGATGTTAACCGGGTGATCAAACGTGCCTTAAAAATGGTCCGTTCTGTATGTCCGGATAATGTAGAACTAAAAGAAAACATAGAACTTCCCGGTGTTACTATAGTAGGAAATGAAACACAGTTAAACCAGGTCATCTTAAATATTGGCGTTAATGCCATTCATGCCATTGGACATGAAACAGGCGAGATTGAAGTATCTGCCATTCTCTTAGACAAAAAAGATATGGATCCGGACCTCCATATTGGAAATGAAAATGCATGGGATCAATATATTCGCATTGATATCCGGGACACCGGCTGTGGTATGAGTCCTGATGTATTAAAACAGATCTTTGATCCTTTTTTTACTACAAAAAAAGGCGGAAAAGGAACAGGACTGGGGCTGGCTCTTACAGAACAGATCGTCACTTCCCACCGCGGTGTAGTAAATGCCGAAAGCACACCTGGCGTTGGTTCTGTATTCCACCTGTATTTCCCGGCATCTGCATCCAATGAGAAAAGCAGTTCCGAACCATCTGTACAGGATTCATTGGATTTTATGAGAAAAAATCTCCCAGAACAATCAGGAGAAAAAATCTCATTACTGATCGTGGATGATAACCCTAAGGTACTCCGTCTCTTAGAACGCAACTTCTCAAAACGAGATATACAGGTCACCTGCGTTATGGACTTTAAAGAAGCTGCAGAAAAATTGAAATCATACCGTTTTGATGCTCTGGTTGTAGAACAGTTCATTGACGGAAATTCCGCTGTGGATTTCTGCATGTCTGTTAAAGGAAGATATAATGGAATGCTCCGTCTGATCATGGCCGACCAGGTAGACCGTGAACTGGCAGAAGCAAAAGAAAGGAATATTATTGATAACTATATGATCAAACCTGTATCCGATCTGGATATTTTAAAAGAACTGAACATAGATTGACACGAAAAGGCCCATATAGCTGCCGTACTGACAGCCACATGGGCCTTTTTATATACTTGTTTTTTTTATACTTGTTTTTTTTATTTTGTATCTTTATTCTGTATTGCTATTTCGCATTATATCTATTTCTCATCAGCGAATGCATATGGCTTGATCTGGCGTACAACGTCCATGATCGTGCCATCACGGGCTTCAATGATACCTACTACTCTGTCTCCAAACTTAACCTTCTCCGGCTCGCCTACGATAGAGTATGCGATGTCACGCAGTTCTTCAATGGTCTTAAATGGCAGGTCTACGCCCTTCATTGCCTCGATCAGATCCTGTCTTCTTGGATTGATGGCAATACCGTAATCAGTGATAACTACGTCAATGCTCTCTCCCGGAGTGGTTACAGTGGTAACTTCGCTGCAGATTGCAGGAATTCTTCCCTGAAGCAGTGGTGCGATAACGATGGTACACTTAGCTCCTGCTGCTGTATCAGGATGTCCGCCCTGGGCACCGGTGATCACACCGTCAGAGCCTACAACCACGTTACAGTTAAAGTTTACGTCTACTTCCAGTGCCGCAAGGATAACGAAATCCAGCTTATTTACTACAGCGCCCTTGTTAAACGGGTCTGCATACTCACCGGCAGAAATACGGAAATGCTTTAAGTTCTTTACAGACTCTACTGCTGCCAGGTCAAAGTCCTGTGTATCTAACAGGCAGTCTACCTGGTTGTTGATCAGCAGGTCACACATTGGCTTGGTCAGGCCGCCTACGCCGAAACGCATGCGGATATTCTTCTCCTTCATGATCTTAGACAGGGAGATGGTGGATGCGATAGATGCACCGCCTACACCGGTCTGGTAAGAGAAGCCATCCTTGAAATATGGGCTGTTTACTACGAACTGGGTACAGTAATCAGCCATCATCAGCTTTCTCATATCCGTAGTTGGCTTTGCTGCGCCGGTAGCGATCTTCTTCGGATCACCGATAGCATCTACCACTACTACATAGTCAACCTTTGTCATGGAGATATGGGCCGGGAAGTTAGGGAACGGTACCAGACAGTCTGTGATCGCTACTACCTTATCTGCATAGTCACCATCTACCATAGCGTAAGAAAGCACGCCACAGTCACTCTTGCCGCCGATACCACGGCAGTTGCCGTAATCGTCACAGGTAGGTGTTCCGATAAATGCGATATCGATCCTGGTCTCGCCGCTTTCAATGGCTCTTACACGGCCGCCATGGGAACGCATGATAGCAAGTCCCTTTAATTTACCTGCGGAAATGGCTTCACCGATCTTGCCACGTACACCGGAAGACTGGATGTTGGTGATGGTGCCGTCTTCGATGTAAGGAACGATGGGATCATGTGCCTTGCCAAGGGAGCTGGCACAGATGGTGATATCCTTGATACCCATCTTATGTACTTCTTCCATGACCATATTTACGATATAGTCACCTTCACGGAAATGGTGATGGAAGCCTAAGGTCATACCGTCTTTGACGCCGCATTTTACCAGCACATCATGGATGTTTGCAACCAGCTTGCTCTGTGTATTGTTGACTACACACTTTGTATACGGGCCGTCCTTTTTGTACACATATCCGTCCCTGTAATGATTTCCCTGGAATACCTCTTTACCGGTCATCTCCAGGATCTCTTCCGGTATATCTCTTCCTACTGCGTTTATCATTTTACAGATCCCCCTTATATACGCCTGATGCCTTGGCAAGCTCGATGGTCCTCTTTGCGCCGTCATAGAATGCGATATCGATCATCTTGCCGTCTACAGTGAATACGCCGATACCCAGTTTCTTCTTTTCATCGATCTCCTTAACTACTTTCTCAGCAAAAATGATATCCTTCTGGGTTGGTGTGAAGATCTCATGTACGATATTGATCTGACGTGGGTTGATAATGGATTTTCCGTCAAATCCCATTAAATGGATGGTCTCTACGTCCCTGCGGAAGCCGTCCATGTCATCCAGGTTGGTGTATACAGTATCAAAGCACTGTACACCTGCCGCACGGGCTGCGATGATCATGTTCTGGCGGGCACCCATCAGTTCCAGGCCTGTACCTGTAATGTGGGTCTGTAAATCCTTTGTATAGTCACCGCCGGAAAGAGCGATGCCAAACATCCTCTCAGATGCTTCGCAGATATCCAGGGCCTTCATAACACCTCTTGCAGACTCGATGGCTGCCATGATCAGTGTATGGCCTTCCGGAATGCCGTACTGCTTTTCGCATTCTTCTACAACGGTCTCCACTCTCTGTACATCCAGTGCGCTTTCTGTCTTGGGGATACGGATGGCATCGCAGCCGCCTGCTACTGCACAGTGGATATCCTCTTCCCAGTAAGGGGTGTCAAGGCCATTGATGCGGACTACTCTCTCGCAGCCTCTGTAGTTGATCTCTTTTAATGCATGATATAAGGAAAAACGTGCTGCATCCTTCTGGTTTTCAGCAACAGCATCCTCCAGATCCAGCATAATGGAGTCTGGTTTATAAATATATGGATCCTTGATCAGACCTGGTTTCTGTGCATTTAAGAACATCATGGTCCTTCTTAAGCGCTTCTTATTTGCATTGATCATCTTATTGCACCTCCCCACGGAATGTCCTCGATCTGGTCTACAGAACGGAATACCGCACCTTCAACTCTTGCCTTAATGGTGCAGTCTAAAGCGCCCTTATCCACCACTGAGATTTTTACATCCTTTACATCCAAGTTCTCCAGTGTCTGAAGGACTACCTTGCGGATCTGGTTGCCATACTGATTGATGACAGCACTTTCCAGGCTAAATTCCACAGAACCATTTCCCGGTTCTACGGTTACCTGACAGTCACTGGATTCCAGAGTTCCTGCCATGGCCGGTTTCTTGATCTCCATATCTTTATAACCTCCTTGTACTTTTCTTGTTTCCCCGGAATTCTTCCTGAATTTTAATTCTGTTCCGTGAAAACAACTCTTCGTTTCTTTCTGACTTTATCATAGAAAATGTTTCTTAAATGCACAATGGGGTTTTCTTAAAATTCATTAAGGTTTGTATCATTAAAAAGCCTTGTATTTACTGGATTTCTTGTTTTTGCTTGTGACTTTATTGTGACCAATAGGGCAAAATGAACCTAAAGTTTTTAAGAGGATTTATATTATTTTGCAAGCCCCGGATAATGTAGGGCGCCGTCCTGATCAGGAGTAAGGATAACTGGTTCAGTTGCCATGCGACCGTCCTGATCCAGGTAGTACCACTTGCCTTTGATTGTCTGAAGGCCTTTTAGCATGGCACCGTCAGAGCCGAGGTAGTACCAGGAACCTTTGTATTGATACCAGACGTCATGGGCCATGAAACCGGCGCCGTTAAACCAGTACCATTTTTCACCGTCTTGGTGCCAGTCGTTTCTAACATAATTTCCAGAATTATCATAAAAACGCCAGTGATCATCCTCTTTTACCCAACCTTCTTTTTTTGCCGGAGTAATAAAGAGTTTTCGTTCTTCCTGGCGTCTTCTGGTAAGACCGGACAGAACCTTTCCTCCAGCTCTGTTATATGCCAGGATTTTGTCAGCGATTTCCTCTTTTGAGCGGGATCCCTTTGCGGTCAATCCGTCAATAGAACCGATATTGTACGCAAAACTTACAAGAGCATCAAATTCGTTCTGATTCCAGTTGTAAGCACTATACTTATCCACCTTTGGACCATACTTTCTATCTACAGACTGTCTTAACCAGTCATCTGCTGTAGCCTGACTGATTTTCAAGCCCTGACAGATGGTTGTGCCGGTAATGGCTTTATCTGCGTTAGTGGTGCCATAGCCGATAGTCCAGACACCTACTGCATCCTGGTAGGCGGTCAGTCGGCAGCCTTCAAACTTTTTTATGAGGTTTAATCCGTTATCTGATATTTTCATAGCATTTCCTTTCTTCCAAATGGTATCTTGAAAAGATTTTCTGCATATGCTATAATGCCGTTAGGCAAAAAGAAATAAGTTTCCATGTTGGACACAAAAGCGAAAGCCCCTGAGTGGTCGAGACTCAGGGGCTTTCTTCCTTTTTAAGCAGTTAGGCATCTGCAGGCTGGTTACCGACTATTTGCCGCCGTCCAACCATTTGATGATGTAGTGGCAAACTACACCAGCCGCAACAGCGACAATAAAAGAAATAAGATTTTCCATGTCAGACACCCCCTTTCCTTACCGGTATAGGGGCGGTAACCTAGACATTATAACATATGCATGATTTTTATTCTACTGATTTATTGCGACGTCGCAAATGACTGTCATGACCCGGACTGCCTGCGGGAGATAGTCGGATCACCTCCTTCTACATCTTTCCAACCTGTTTGATGACCTGGTGTGCTCCGGTTGCTGCCAGCCCGGATACAATGCCAATAGCTGCAGCGTTGATCACATCTGTAGCTGGAAACTCTGGCATAAGGTACATACCTGCTACTCCCAGGATGCCGCCGGTCACTCCGCATACTACCGGGATAACCTCATCCTTGACCTTAGTGGTTGCCTTACAAGCCATGCCGCCCAGGTAACAAATTGCTGTGATTGCTGTTACGCTTCCAATTCCAAAATCCATATCTATACCTCCTGTTCTGCCGGCTCATATGGTAAAGCCAGACATCTGTTATAAAGATCTTCTCCGGTTCCATTTCCACCCAATGCTTTATATGGCCTGAACATATACTCCAGATTGTCTCTGTCTTCCAAGGTACAATATTTCCTTTTTAAATAAAATGTACATGCCTGGTAAAGACGGTCATGGAGGAGTGCCAGAACTCCTGCGTTAATAGCATTTGTTCTGGCACGTTCTGCCTTTAACTGTTTGGATAATTTATGATATGCTCTGGAAAGCAATACAGAGATGATCCCAAACACCCATGAAACCCAATGCACAGATATGTACTGCGTGATTGATTCCATGACTTACTCCTCCGTGATCAGATCCTCGCACTCCAGGTCGATCAAGACCTGCTTTACCTGAGGCTTGATCTTTTCTGGTACCTGTGCGTAGGTTTTCTTTCCCTTAATAATAAGGGTTGCATAGATGATTGCCATAGTCTCCACCTCCTTCCTCAGTAATAAAAAGAGCAGCAGTCTAAGCATTTAATAATTCCTCGACTTCCGCTCTGATTTTCTCTGGTACCTCTTCGATTTTTTTCTTTCCATTACGAATCAGATTTGCATATACTTTTGCCATGTAGCTTGCCATGATTAAGCCTCCTTTGTGGTTGTAGTGGTTTGGGTTGCTTCGTAAAGTTCAGTCAATGCTAACTGGGTGTTAGTGACCTCATCTTCCAATGCCAGGTTAGCTTCATACTGCTCGGTAAGAGCTAACTGGGCTTCGGTGAGCTGGTTTTCCAAATCTGTTACTCTAATCTGCAGTTTTCCAATATCTGATTCCGGCAGATAAGAAAACACTGCCTTAGGCTCATCTGGATTAGTTACGTCAATTCTTTCAAGAGCTGCTCCGTCTGGAATGTCCACGAACATTGACAACAGACCTTGTGGGGCTTGTTCTTCCCCGTACACAATTGACCAGATTCTACCTGTGGCATCGTAAATTACTAATGCTTTCATTTGTTCTGTTCCTTTCTTGATTGTGATATACTGTTAATATCTTTTTACTTTTCTACAATTTTCTGCATCACCCCCATATGCCGGTAATCCACATTGGTATGTGATTGCAGGATATTATTAATAGTATCCTGTAACGTAGTAATTGTACTTCTTATTTGGGGTTGTAACTTTTACTTTAAAAGTTGTTCCGCTTCGAATCGGAGAAGCCAATGTATAATTGGGCAATATTACACTTAGATTAGCCGGATCCCAAGGACAAGAAGTAGATAAGTCATGTGGGCCATTTTCCGCCATAAACATCCAACTTCGAATATAAAAGCCAAGAGATAATGTTACATAATAGTTACTGTCTGAAGTTACTTGCCCATAACGAGATGCAAATTGTCTCACATTACCTGAAACACCGAATATTGACTTCCCATAAAGTATATTATTGCCAGTTAGATTTCCATCACCTTTGATAACAATATTACCGGTCATTTTCTTACCACTACATGATACTGTCTGCTGAGCTGCCTTAGGCGTATAAGTTCCACCACCCATAGTACCCATGGTACCGGTCTGCTTGCTTTTGGGATTGGTGGTATAGAAAGTTTTGCCTGATAACACATCACCGGCTCCAGCATCGCCACTAAGGGTTAGTGTACCAGTTAAAGGATTGCCATCCTTATCTACGATCACTTTCCCAGATAAGATATCATCTGCTTCAGCTGTGATCACATCTAAATCGGCATCGCCACCTCCGCCAGTCATTAATATTCTTCCCATTGCTACACTCCTTTTAGCCCGATCACAATGTCAGTTTCCGGCTTTTTGTAAACCTTAAAAGTCACGCTGCCGGCTGCCGTTGTCCCCGTACCAGAAGCGATGATACCAAAAGCTTTCATATATGCCTTCTGGGTTTCTGCAGGAGCCCCATCTTCCAGCAGACTTACAAAGATGGGATTATCTTCTGCTGTAACACCTTCTACCTCAACTGTCTGGCTATATGGGGCTGCATCGCCCGTCCAGCCGCTTGCTGTAAGAGTGACATTAGCAGGTTCACCATTTATACGGTTGATAGCTTTGTTTGTGGAATTGATATCGTTTGCTCCAAAGGGATCCCCTTCCTGCGTATAGACTGTTTCATCTGTAATACCGGAAGTCCCATCGGCATTTGATGTGATCTTATATTTCCGTGCGCCATCATACATGGCATCTTTATAATCCGTTTTTAACATATCTCTCCTCCGTTTAGGGTAAATGCAAGCTTACGCCTCCCTGTGATCCGGCTCTGGATATTACTGTACATCAGTCTGCAGGCCTCTTCGATACGGTTCAGTTCCTTCCAGTCAATAAAAGGCTGGTTCTCGTAAAACGTCTTCCGTTCACCTACCTTAAAAGGGAACACACCTACACAGATATGTTCCACATTGGCTTCAAACCGGTTGATCTCATCTGCATAAAAGCCATAATCCGTATAGGCTTTATCCCCGCCCATATCTTCAAACGTAAAATCCGGCCACAGGATAAGCGCCTGCCGCCGGATCTCATTCAGATTTCCTTTTATGCGGTTATAATCCTTGATATTAAAATAATCACTGGCCTGCCAGTCTGTTTTTGGCTGTTGCCACATTGCTCATATCCCTCCTTGCCTTTATGGTGCCGGACAATGCCCCATTAAACTTCAATGTATGTTCATATATCCGCAGCAGCAGATCCGGAACGTATTTATTTTCCAGGAATGCAATATCATTTGCATCAATACGCGGTTCTCCACGATATTCCAGATCATATTCCCGGTCAGAACGCAGATGATCTCCTATCCATTCAGCAAGATCGTTTGCATGCTTTGACGTAGATACAAGCGGATTTTCCCACGTTTCAACAGTCCCTGTGGGATTTAACTGTCTGGTCACAAGCGCCTGTGTTACATTGTATTCATATCCATTTATGGTCACTTCCGTATCTGCTCCACCGGCAACCTCTACCGTAACGTAATATGCACTGCTATCAATGATCTGGACATTTGTGCCACCAGCTGCATCTACTTCATAATCATAAGCCGCTGCATTAAGATAAAATGTATGCCTGGTTTCATCTGCCAGTACAGTTTCCTTGACCAGTTGCCTTTTCTCAGTTCCTGATGCATAGATCGTCCTGGTCATCTGCAGTTCACGGACTTTTGCCAGCTGGGTGCCTTTGGGAGTTTTTTTCAGTTCTTTGCCATAAGACAGTTCATAATCAGTACCGTCCCCAAATGTGATCTGTTTCAGGTTTACCCTGTTAAACGGTACTCCCTTTGAAAATTCAATCTGCAGCTTATCAAATTCCGGGAATTCATGATTGACCACAGTAACTTCAGAAAGAGAAGATATTTTATACTCTTCCACCAGTTCCTCTCCCAAATAGGAACGGAATACCATACCAGACGGATGATTACCTCCAAATTCCAATGTAAGGCCAAAGCACTTGTACCGCGCTTCCAGAACGATAGTCACCAATGGATCTTCTGTAAATGTCCCATCTTCATCAGCTACTGCTTCCGATACATATCCCACATCCAGATAGTTTTTATCCTGATATGGCAAAAAGAACTGTACAGCTGATGCTTCTGTGTGATCCTTTTCCGGTGTGGCATAAGTGCTTTTTTCTGTTGCATCCAGTACTGAAGCCGTATTAGAAAAGTAAGTTTCATTTGCTGAACTTGCCTGCATGTCCGGTATAAAACTGGACTTCATAAATATATTTCCATTCCGGTCCTGGTAAAGGATACAGCGTCCGGCATTTGCGATCAGCTGCAGTGCTTCTTTATGGGATACTACTGGCATTGGATTATAAACCATAACATCTTTTAGATAATTATCAAGCCAATAGGTACGGCTGTCTATTCCGGCATCGCCAAAGACATCAACTGCAAGATCATACAGGCTTATTCCATCAGGATAATATTTTCCGCGGCGGTAAGTTCCATCCATGCCATCAAAACGATCCGTAGCAGTAAAACTCATTTCTTCATCATCTGCAGACCATTCCCGCAGATATACCGTGGTACCGGGCATCCACTCCACATTTCCATCATCCAACTCCTGACCATAAATTACATTGATCTCCTGGCCATTTTCCAGGAAATTTACCGTACTCTCTTCATTTTCAATGTCATATGCACGGTTTTTATTATCAATGGTTATGTTCAGATCAATGGATGGCAGATCTTCCATAACAGGACTGATCCGCTCTTTCTTTGTGGCTGACAATATCTTCTGGTTATCAAAGTAGATACCGATCCCCATCGTGATACGGTGGATCCGCAGCCGGCTTTGCCCATTGACCATATCCTTTGGCACAAACCGGAGAAATGTTGCACCAGGAAAGATCTCTTCCGTCACAAAATGCCCTGTATCATTCCCTGTGATCTCAACCGTATGTTCATCTGATACAATGGAAAAATCCACAGGATACGCTTTGCCAAATTCTACTGTGAGACCTTTTATATCGTGCTGTACCGGAAAACAGATCTCAACCTCACCTAAAAGATCATCTGTAACGATCCCCTGGTTAAGGACTGCATCCTGACGTTCCCTTGGCAAAAAATACATACTCCCATCTACGGTACTGTAATCCTGGTCACAGGTTTCATACAGTTCCGAAACCTCATAGTTGTTGAGTGGCCAGGTCAGATTGCTATAATAAGCATATTTCTCCTGGTCAGGTATATAAGCAGATGCCTGGGCCTCCTGATTGATCAGACCAATACTGACGCGCATATAGGAATGATCACGATACTGCTTTTTCATTTCCTGTTTATATGCATTGCTTACAGCTTGCATTATTCTATCACCCCGCAGTCTATGATGTTGACCTTACAGTCCCGGTACTTTGTAGGAAGCCCTGATCCATTAAATTCAACCGGCGTGGCTGTACGGTTTCCCGGATACATGCGGATCGTCTGGAAACGATTGTTTACCATATCCGGGATCCGGGCGGTCACTACAAATTTGTCAAATTCCTGCAACATAGCTGACCAGGTAGCTGCATCCAGGAATTTCCACTGCAATGCATCGAATTTATACTGATCCCTGCCAACCTTCTGTCCAACAAATTCGCCATTTGCGTTTTTTCCGGAGCTGACATTGGTTGCGACCACAAGATTACCACCTACATCAGGAGCCGGGAACTCCCGGCCATTGATCGTTATTACTGCCATTTGTTGCCGCCTCCTTACGTTGTTCTTAACGTGTAACCGCTTCTCTTTTCCAGATCCGTCAGTTTCTTCTTTACATCACGGATATCAATGCTCACTGTCAGGTCCATGGCCTCGATCAGATCCACAATGCGCTCCAAGAGTTCCTGGATGCGCGCGATACGTGAATCATCCATACCGGTACCATTCTGTGATAACGCCATAGCGCGGCTTACCAGGTTCATAAGCCTGTCATCATCATTTTCATAAACAGCTGCACGGCCTGTTACTGCCAGCGGTGGCGCTGCGTTACCTGCTACACTTGACATCATGGATACAAGCGGAACCATACAGGAACGCATGCCGTTCTGGACTGCCTGGGTAATGCCCTGGGTGATCTGCTGGTTATTGGCAACTGCAGCACGGCCTCCCCAGCTTCCAACCATCTCCGGGATACCGTCCTCACGGGCTACGAACATCTGACCAGATTTCGGGAAGCCACCGGAGGCATTACCGGATACCGGCGAATTGGTACCATAGTCCCAATCATCACTGTCATCTGCCTCATCATCTTCAGCGTCTTCTTTAGCACTCTTGAAAATACTCTTCGCGCCTTCCACAATGCCATCCCAAACACCACCGACAAAATCAGCACAGCCCTGCAGCCATCCGGCAATGGAACCCCAGACGGATTTTAAGCCGTCCCAGAGTTTGTTCATGATGCTCTTTCCGACCTCGATCATTGCATCCGGTTTAAACACTTCTTTGATCTTTTTCCAGATATCTTCAAACCAATCCTTGATAGCGTTCCATTTTTCTTCAATGGTCCTTTTTACACTGTCCCAGATCTCTGAAAGCTTGTCTCTGATCGCTTCGAAAATAGATGTCGCAAGAGCTTTGATTGCATTCCACAACATAGAAGCAAATGCCTTGATCGCATTCCAGCGAAGTTCCCAAGAAGTCTTGATATTCTGTAAAGTTCCCGTAATAGTAGCATGGATCAGGTCCATTAAAGTTTTTACGATATCCTTCATGGCGTTCCAAATGCCACTGTAATACGTTTTTATTCCATCCCAGGCTCTTTCCCAATCTCCAGTAAATACACCTACTATAAAATCAATGAGACCACCTAATGCCGTCAACACATCCTGCAAGATTTCAGCAATATGACTTGCAAAGCTAAAAAAGGAATTAATAGCTGTCTGTACAAAATTTGCAATTACAGGAGCCGCTGTTTGTATGAACCACTCTATAAACGGAAGCAGTACATTATTCCAGAGTACGGTGATCGCATCTGCTACTTTTCCACCAAATTCCAGAAATGTTGCGATCAATGGTGCTAAATACTGCTCTGTAAAAGTTGAAAATTGCGTGGACAGGTTCTGTAATACCGGAAGAAAATAGGTATTATAAACATCCAGCAGAAGTGTTCCGATTTCAGTAAAACCCTGCTTAAAAGCCATTAACATTGGTGCAACATGCTCATCATAGACCTCTCCAATTTTGGCAAAAGTTGTTTCAACCAGGGATCTGATAGCTCCATAGATTGGCTCTATTGCAGAAAAGGTATCTTCTACTGTATCACGTATATAATCAGCATTTTCAATGAATGGTGCTGTGAGTACGTCCAGAATATCAGCTGCAATGTTTCCAGCCAGTTCCGTTATGCCCATAAAAGTTTCGGAAAAAATACCAATAATATCCGATGTAAACTGAACAGCACCGTCACTTCTCAGTGAAGAAAAAATAATTGCCAATGCTGAGCTAAAGTTGCCGGTTATTTCTGCTATCCTGGAACCGATATTGAACATCTGGACTATATAATCCTTGATACGTTCTTTGCGCTGTTCCAGGTACCTGCTGATGCCGCCCAGAAGATTATCTGCGATCGTTGCACCGATACTTGCTACAGAACCAGTGACTTGCCCTAAGGACCGGGCTAATGTATTGGCAAAACCTAAAGCCGCTGTCTGCACATCAGAATCAGTGAAAATATTCCCAAGGCTGTCTTTTATGGACTGGATGCTGCTTTGGATCGAATCAAATACAGATGTATCACCAAAAGCATCCCAAAAACCACTTGTAAAAGAGTCTTTTAACTGGTTCAGCAGATCAGCTATCTTCTGCAGCTTACCACTGACTATATCTTCCTGTTCCGGAAGCGTTCCCATATCAAAGTCATCTGCATTGTAGCCGCCTGCTCCACTACCGCCGGATCCACTTCCACTATCTGAGCCACTATCAGGATTTAAGATATTAAGCTCATCAATGCCTGTGGTCGCTGTTTTGATATCCTTAGCAGCTTTCTTTGCAGCATTCCCAGCACCGGAAGCAGCCGTTCCAGCTTTATCTGCTGCGGCAGCTACAGCTTCCATACCAGCTGTAGTTGCGGATGCTCCTGAATCTTTACCACCAGACATCATTGCAAAAAAGGCCTTGAACGCATTTGCCAGACTAAGTATCTTGCCTATTACCGTGTTGATCACCTGGATGACCGGGGATAATGCAGCTATAAGACCCTGACCTATGGTTGCCTTTAAGCTATCAAACTGCAGCTGTAAGATACGGACCTGGTTCGCCCAGCCAGTGGATGTCCTGGAGAAGTCACCTGCTGCCGTTGTCAGCTGATCCTGTACAAACTTATACCGCAAGGCAACCTTTTCCATTTCGGACATCTTTGCTGTAGTCTTTCCGAAGCCATTTGCCATGGCATAGCTGTCAAGAGCCGTCTGGGTCATAACAATGCCCAGGTCTTTCAGGCTTTCTGTTTCACCAGTGAATACAGACTTTAACTTCGTGTATGCCTCATCCTGACTGATGTTGTAGAAAGATGCCACATCTCCGGCAAGACCAGTAAGAGTTGTGGACATGTCATATGCAGCTTTCTCACTGAAGCCAAATGCCTTTGCCATAGCTCCAAAAGTACCGGTAAACCGCTTTGCCATGGTCTCAGACAATCCAAACTGAGTGGCTGCATTCTGGGCAAACTTATCTACCTGTTTGCTCATCTGGGAAAATGTAACATCAACTACGTTCTGGACTTCTGCCAGATCAGAGCCTAATTCTATACAGGACTTTCCAAAGTCAAATACTTTTTTGACTGCAAAAGCAGCTGCAAGTGCTTTGCCAGCTTTTTTTGCCAGATTCTGTATCCCCAGCATCTGACTGTCAAACTCATTTTTATTTACTACCAGATCAAGCCCGATCTGGCCTACGCTGTCTGCTGCCATATATGTCACCTGCCCTTTTCGTTAAGACAGGCACATCGGCACAGCGTCTTAGATCTTTAACTCAAATATTTTCCTGCATTCCTTATTTTTACATTTAAAAAAGATGCCCTTGCATTTGGCATCTTCTGACTTCATTGCATTGACCGGATACCCGCAATACGGGCACCGGACTTTTTCATGCTTTACTTTTTCAATTTCAACCACCTCCGCATAATGCAGCGAACATCCTTTCCAGACCTTCCATTTCCCTGTCATAAGCCTCCGGAGTCATCTGCTCCATCTGATGTTTACGCCAGCTGTCATGGATTCTTCGCTGATCAGTGGTAAAATGTTTGATCACATTATCATCTGTTTCAGAACGTATCGCTACCACCCGTCCCAGGGGAGTTTCCGGTCCAAGTCCGACCAGCAGGGAACGGAACTCATCCCAGCTGACCGTTTCAAACTCTTTCGTCCTTATACGCAACCCGTACTGCGTCATGAAACTGGAAATGATCAGGTCCCAGTCTTCAAACAGGTCGTAGTACGGGTCAGCGCTCTCCCTGGCCTGTGATATCTCCTGTGATCAGCTTTATGGCCTCCTGAATGACAGTCATCCAATCTGGAACCAGCAGTTTCAACGAATCAATTACCTTTCTGGATTTTTCTGGAAATACCAGTTCGTATAATTCATTCATATTTTCTTCTGAAGTTCCACCATTTCTTGTAACATTAATTACTTTCATCATGGTAGGAGCATCTGCATTTACCTCCAGTTTTTCTCCATTGATCATCAGGCATGGATTCCCATCAAATGTAAGCTTATCTGTAATATCTACTACTTTTGCCATTGCTCATTGTCTCCTTTTACGCTGCCACTACCGGTGTATAGGTTGGTTTTCCATAACAAGTAACCTCAAACTCCAGGGCATCGATATTCGTTGTATCACCGCCTCCTGGGGTAGTCACATTTACTACTACATCACAAGCCAGCTTAGCCCCGGATGTCATGGTCCACTCAAACTTGGTCATTACATCCTGGCCAAATTTCCATGCAAGGCCTGCGATATAATCATTTCCGGCATCACCTACGGAACGCTTTCCCTTAAAAGCAAAGCTGAGTTTTTTGCCAGTCATAGCAGATTTGGCCCAGCCTTCTGCGTCCATGGCATACCATTCTTCTGTGGTACCGTCAATGGTTGGCGCAAAGTTCTCCAGATCCGCAGGCATTACCATATCGCCGTCCACGCTGTCCATACCCTTTGTACCAAATTTAAACACGTTATTGTGTACAGGATATACTTTTCCTCCTACTTCACTCATTACACATTCCTCACTTTCTTTGATAGATAAGATCCAGCCAGATCACATATTCATATACCCCATTATCATCCGTTCCTACGTCCTGGGGTTCAGGAACCATTAAACGAAGATAATTAATGTGGGTATCTCCTATGTCCAGACTGGATATGCTTCTAAGTTTCTCAAATAGTTGATAAGCAGCTTCTTCACTTTCCGGTTTGTCCCTGTTCCAATGGACCAGAAGAGAGAGCTGCTTTGTATCATAGGTAGTGTATTCCAGGCCACCTAAAGCAATATTGGGTGGTCCGGATCCACTTCGGTTATAAATACCTATGGATTTCTGCTGTTTATTATCCAGCTTGCCGATATAAACATGGCTCTCTTCTGCAATTCCAAGAGAAATGATCCAATCCTGTATGTCCGTTAACCGCAGCATCATACGCCACCCGCCTTTTTATAAAACTTCTTAAAAGCTTCCTTGCAAAAACCGGAGCTGACACCTCCCGGAAGCCATGGCTCAAACCATTTACCGCCTGCAAAAGGATTTTCATACTTCTGGAACTGATATTCCGGATGGTAATACAGCCGCCTTGCATATGGCGTGCTGGATACCAGGCTTACTTTTCCGCTAGAAGCTTCACTGGTGTCCACGAAGGTGCTTTCATTCTGCAGGTTGCCAGTATCAAACGGCATGACCTGTGCCTGTACCACTTCCGTATGCAGCGCTTCCGCCGTCTGCTCCAAAGCAACTACTGCTGCACGGGTCAGTTGGCTGATACGGGGCATGTTCAGCTTTATAGTTGACTTTACCTGCATCAGATCACCTCCAGACTGCAGTAATTTACCGTACCGTCCGGATTCCTGTTCTTGCATCCCTGCTCGATCCGGCGTTCTTCACCAAATACCGTTACTGTTCCGCCACTTAAAGACGGCATATCCGGCGCGATGTCTCCTGTAAAAAGAGCAGTACCAGTGATCTGCACCAGCTTCTTTTCCGCTGTCAGAATGGTCTTGGCTTTATCCTGGAAATTACACATCAGATCCGCATCCAGGCTGTACTTCGGCCTTCCCTTATTATCCAGTTCTTCCGATTCCAGATGAACATGCACAGGCGTCTTACAGAGCCGCTTTGGCACTAAACATGGATATTTCATAGTCTCACCTCGCTAAACGGCAGCAAAGGCCCGTCTGGCACAGCATAGCGTATACATCGCGCTTCATGGCAACACCTTTATCTGTAAACACGTTCCAGGAATTACCAAACTGCATGGACACACCGTTGATGCTGTAGCTCTGCAAAACCGTGTTGATCTCATCTGCATTTTCTGTCTCAAAGTCAGCCTGCTGGCAGACCACTTCCCGGATCAGGTCCTGCTGAAATGGTGTCAGGTTAGAAAATCCCTGACCTACGATACGGTTGTAAGTCAGGGAATCAATATGGCGGCTGGCCTGGCGGAGAGCCTTTTTAAGCTCATCCGTTGGCACAGCACTGCCTTCATATTCGGTCTGGTAATATTCCGGTGTTACATACGGCTCATAAGCCATAAGACCACCTCCGATCAGGCTCCGGTATACTCTGTAGTATCCACATCTACGTAGATGCTGTCTACCTTACCATCACGTCCATTCGGGAATACAAACACATCAGACAGCGAACGGTTCTGATACAGGTATCCGTCACCCTCTGTATGTGCTCCTGGTTCAAAGTAGTAGATGCTGGAGATCTTCGGAACGATCTTGCAGGTCTGACCGCACGCTACCAAAACATTGATCCTGTGCGCTCCTGTTACAGCAGCTACATGGTTTTCGGTATCCTCTGTCACCTTTTTCAGTGGTGCAAAACCGCCGTTTTCCGGCTCCCAGTCAAAGGCGTCATAGAAGCGCTCATCATCCACCACTTCCATGATCGGCACACCGTCAATATCGGTTACACGGGTCTCAATTCCCATGCCGCCCTCTGCGACCTGGGTCATCTCGATCTTACGTGTAAATTCGGTAGACTGCTCCAGGGCATCCATAATGGCACTGGATACATACATCATCAACGTACCATTTGCTTTGTATCTTCTCAGCTTCCCCTTCGCCAGGATATCCTTCAGCATTCCGAATACTTTTGCCTTGGTATAGGTAGCAGCTGCTGTAGCACTATGGTATCCCTCTGCCTTCTGTGCTGCCTGCGCTACCTTTGCAAAGAACAGCGCATCTGTTTCCGGAACGACCTGGGTCTGCTCAAAGGTGCGGGAAATGTTCTGGATGGATGCAGTCGCATTGGTCTCATCCACATCTGCCTTATCCACCAGGAAAGAAATGTCACGGTCATGGGTAAGGGTAAACGGTACATCCTTCTGGGTATAATCGCCCTTATTCCAGCCGCCATTTCTGTTGTGATTTTTATATCCGGAAGTGGACATCTGGGTAAAGTGGAATGTCTTGGCATCTAACCACTTTACATTACTTGTTACAAAGGGAGAAGTTAAAGTCCCCTGCATGAGGATCTCTAATAATTCAGGCTCCCATACCTGTGCATAGTTTAAATTTGGCATATGATCACCTTGTCCTTTCTTAAATCATTTGTTAGTTGTTCCAACGGTTCCAGCGTTTAGCCGGGACACCTGTCTGCTGGGTCTGTGTTGCCTGCTGTGCCTGACCCGCACCGGCATTCCCGCTTGCAGCTCCTACCTGTACAAAACCAGTAGTACCCGCGGCCTGTGGCTTCAATCCCGGAACGTCTTCCAGGACTTTATTCAGGGCTGCTTTTAAATTCTCTTCATTGACCTTTCCGTCCTGTCCTACTGTCTGACTGAGATCTGCCATTTTGAGGATGTATGGAATTGTCTTGGCATCAATACCCAGGCTTACTGCAGCAAGTATAGCAGCGTTCTGGATCTGTGCCTGTTTGGCTGCCTCCTGTGCCTGTGTCAGCTGGATCTGCATAGCTCCCACATCTGGAGTATTGGCGGCTTTCTGCTGCTTAAAAGCTGCGATCGCCTGCTCTACTTCCTGTTGGGAAAGTCCCTGCTGCTTAAAATAAGCTTTCAAGGCGGTATCTTCCTTAGCTGCCAAAGTGCCGTCAAGCATCTGCTGAATCTTTCCATAGTCAATCGCCGGAGCTGCTCCCTGCTGATTGCTCTGATTCTGCTGTGCTGTCGGTGTCTGCGCTTGGGCTGTACCTGCCGCCTGTTGTGTCTGCTGTCCCTGGTTCTGATTTGTTTCTGCCATGTTAATAGTCTCCTTTCCATTTTGGGAGTGTCACTCCTGTTACTGATCCATTCTCATCGGTGTCACCGGCCGCGCAGAGTTTAATGCCATGCTCGCGTTTGGGCATAAAAATAACACCCAGGACTTACCTGCGTGCTTACTGCTCAATCTTATTACATTTGGTACAACGTCTTACATAACCGCCATACGGACCGGAAGCCCGGCTCCAATGTTTTCGGTAGTGGTGGCAGCACTCTTTCTTTTTGAAAAACCTCTGCCTGATCCATGATAAAAGTCCCATAAGATCACCTTCTTTCATTTGCGACGTCGCAATTATTCTTAAAAATGGGTACAAAAATACCACCGGCCTACTGACTGGTGGTATTTACTGACCTTGTTCCCAAGCCCAATTCTTCACTTTTTTAAACGCTTCTACAGCTTCCTGTGGAACACCTTCAAGCTCGCCATCATGAATACATTTTGCATACGGCTTATAAGTTTCCATCGCCTTTTGAATCTCCTCCGGATACTTGCGAATTACCATGTTTCTTCCCTCTTCGATGTTTTACCATATATTCAGCTTCAACTTCATCATACCTATCAATCCAGAACATTTGATCTGCGTAACTACTTATGTCGCTTACATTGTACTCCGTGATACCTGCTCTGTCAATTGTCTTCTTTGCTTCTTTACAAGCATTCTCTATATACTTACCATAGTTTTCTCTTGTAATTTCACCGTATCGTTTTCTAAAATTTTCAGCCTGCTTCATATGCCACATCTCATGAAATTCAACATTTCCTTGATCTTTAATCACTTTACTGTCTGCAATCTGAGGGATATAGAAAACTACATTTTGTATGGCGTCATACTTCCCATACGCTGTAGGCATTTCATCTGGCGAAACTATAATAATTTTAGGCCTTCTCTCCAGCGAAACTTCCCACTCTTTTAAAGCCTGCTCCGTTCTCTGATTCAATGTATGCAACGCACGAGGTTTTATATTCGTCTGATTGGAAATGTAAATCTCTGAATAGCTTTCAACTCGCTTAATGTTTATTTTCTGCTGCTGTTTAATAAATATTGTTGATGCTTCACCTCTGGTAACTGGTCTGTACGCCTGGTCTTTCCACTCTTCCGCTTTTATCTGGTATTCTTTTTGATTCTCCTTATCCAGCGAATACTCTGCCAGTCTCCCATACTTTTCCACCTGGCGCTCTGCATACTGTTGCCTGGCTTCCTGCTGGTTCTGAAGTCCAATCTCTTCCAGATCTTCTTTAGTCCAGGTATCATCTGCGGTAGAAATACCAGGGAAATATGTAGTATGGCTGTCCTTGCATCTTGGATGATAAAGCCCTTTGCTGATTGCATAACTCATCAGCGGATATTTCTTCCCAGTCTCCGGATCCACGCCGTCCTTGCTACCACCGCTCCACACATCATCGATCAGGACCTTACCAACAAAAGGAAGGCACTTAGGACACGGGTTTCCACGCTTGGCCATGATAACTGTTGTAACTCCCCACTCCTGACGTTTTTCGCCCTCTCCCTGCAGGTAAGCTCTTTTACTGGCTGTCCGGATCGCCATATCTGCATAGTCTGAAAGCGTATGTCTGGCACCGTTGGCATACTCCACGCAGTTAAGACCACGGGACAGCATATCTTTGGTAGCCATGTCCACAGCCTTTTCATAGGTCCCGGCACCTGTATTGGCATATACCTGGGCATTGAAGATCGCTTTTCGGTAATCATCGTTAGCCTTGCGAAGCACCGCTGTTTCCACTTTCTCCATATCGTCTCTGGTGGCTTTGATCAGCGCTTCCAGTTTACGGTCATTCAGCTTAAAAAACTCTGCCGTAGCTCCCGAGCCAGTTTTCTTAGCCCCCTTAAAGCCTTTCTTAATCGCCTGAAGTATACGCCTTTCCTGCTGCATACCGCCTTTTGACCGTGACATCCGGATCAGACTGTCAATCTGGTCATTAATACTTTTAAACTGCTTGCTGTATTTCTTCTGGTTACGGACTTTGTACTTTTCCAGGGCTTTTAGCTGCTCTGTCTGCCACATAGACCAGTTATAACCTTCTTTGGTTTCCTCTGCCCGATGCCGATCCATATTCCGGATCATAGAAGCTATCAGCTCATCCTCTATCTTCTGGAAAGCTGCAGCAAGATCATATTCATTCTTCCTTGGCATCAGTATTCACCCGTTTCTGAATATTAGCTGCAATCCTTGCACAGCGCTTTCTGTTTATGCAACGGATATTATTCTGGCAGTTGGGTGCTCTCATAACGCAGCTATACTCGATTTTCTCTAACTCCGGTTCAAAATCCGGACAGTATGCGCAAAAGTCCTGCAATAATAACGTAAATCCTGGAATATCCATACTACTATCTCCTGTTCGCATATACCTTATAGCCTTGTGCCTTAAAGTTACGGGTAAGATCTTTAAGCTGAGTCATGCTGCTACAACGGTCCACCCTTAATTCTGCATAGCCTTTTTTCTCAATCGCATATATTCCAAAAGGTACCTGCTCACTGGCTATTTCCAGCAGCCCCTGATACTCCTTCTGGCTCATTCGGTAAACCCGGTTCATTACCTTCACCTGCATTGCCTTCACCCCCAAGATTGACATTAAAAAGCCCGGCAGCCATATTGACTCCCGGTTCTTCTACCTCTGTAATACCCTGTTCTGCTTTCAGACGTGCTATTTCTTCCTGTTTCCACTGATCATCTCTGGAATCTCCATACAGTTCTTCCACTTGGGCTTCCACACTCATCAGTGCGACGCCAGGCCGCGCTTTTGCCATTGTCTCAACCTGACTTTCAAAAGAAGGATTTGCGTACTCACCGAACGGAATATCCACCTTTACCTCTTCAATTGGATTTTTTAAGAGAATATTGTAGGCATTAATGGCAGCACTGACCAGTTTCGGAAGCTTCTCCTGCAAGGCTTCCACGATAGCATTCCTGGTGTAAAGAGTTGTCTTTTCCTTCTCTCGCTGTGCTTCTGCATTATCCAGCTTCTTAACATCAATTCCCAGTGTACTTGGGCTGATGATTCCCTGCAGGCAGAGATCCAATGCGGTCACATAAGAGGCCAGATAACTGTCATGAGGGATTGTTGGCTGATCTGTCTGTATCTTATTTTCAGCCTTTTCTGACATGTCATTGTCACCAGCAAAAAAGCGGCAGTCAAAAGAATTAGCCTTGAGTGGTGCGCCGGTCTCTGGGTTTTTAGGAACCAGGCATTCAGGGATGTATGTCTTAGCCCTTCCTGCTCTTAAAGCATCCATCCACTGGGACCATACCTCATCCAGCGCGTCGAAGCTGTCCAGTTTACCATCAAAGACTGATCCACCTCTGCCTTCATACTTCGCTGATTCGTATACGTTGATCGGTACTGCAAGGATCATCTGCTTATCAAATGAAACATCCTGAAGCGCTTCTGTTTCCCTAAGAAGGGCTTTATTCACAAGCGTATTGCCCTGATACAGTTCATTGGTTATATAACCATATCCGTATCTTTCATTTAATACATAAGTTTTTCCACCGCTTTTGTACAGCGTCTTAAAGATCACTTCCTGTATACGGTCACGTCTGCGTATGATCTCGATCCGTTCTCCCGGATACCATTCTAGGATAGGGAATTCACTTGCCTGCGTATCAATAGTCACTTTAAATGCACCATCTCCGATACAAAGGATCTCTTTTAAGGCTTTTTCCATTTTCTTACGGAAATCATTTGCCTGTGCTATGCTTTCCCACAGCTGTTCCTGCTGGTCACTGTCAAAATCAAAATCATTCATATCCGCCATGGTAATAGCTGCCAGTGTGCGGACGATCAGCCCTGGAAGGCCTGTATGTACCTTACGCATTTCCAAACCAGGCGTACACTTACTTGCCCAGAACTTATATTGATCAGCACAATCATGCACTTCCCTGTACAGCTGCTCCAGCTCATTACTGTCACCTCTGTACCAGATCCGGTTGCGGATCGCACTTGTCTCAAAGTCTAATAATTCGTTGATCTGTATGTTATATGGACTGGCTGGAATCACGTTCAACCAGCTTCGTATCCCCCGCTTGATATTCTCATTCATTTGTTCCAACCACCTCATTTCTTATCCTCCTCAAACCCGATCATGTTGCGATACGGTATCCAGCTGTACTGTCCCGCATTGATCGTATGGTCATTTCTGTCTTCCGGCTTATCCTTGTCTTCTTCCCAACTATATTTTTCAAGCTCAGCCAAATGTTCTGGGCACTCATCAACCACCAGGTAACAATCCTGCTGGATCCAGCCAAGCTGCAGTTTGATACGGTCCAGGATCTCCAGTTTCTTGTAAGCATCCCAGAAGTTATAAATGCAGCCATTCAGACGCCTGTATTTTTTAAGCTCCGTCATGGTTGCCTGGTCAGCATTGTCTATGTATACATCTTTTGCAAATCCCCACTCCTTCCGGCAGCGTTCCAAAAATCCCACAAACTTTACAGCCGTATCGCTGGGAGCAATGGGATTTTCCAATTCTGCATTGTTGTAAACCTTTTCTGCCAGCGTGATCAGCCGTCTGTCTTCTGTAATTCCCTGAAAGATCATTGAGATCGTATCTGGTGACTTGCTGGAATAAGCTGTATCCAGTCCGCAGGAAAACTTCTTCCAACGGATCCGGCCCACCTTTACCTCTGCTCTTACCCAGGCAGCAGTGACAACATGCTTTTTTCGGTCGAAGTTTGGAAACACCAGACCAGTTGCTTTTCCGCGCAGCCCCTGGATCTTATTCTTCCAGATCTTTGTACCCTTCGGTGTATTAGCCAGGATCTTGTCCAGCTTTTCCTTAGGCAGACCCAGATTATGGGCAAAAGAAAAGAACCAATGCACCCAGCCGTGCTTTGGCTCTTCTTTCAATTCATCTTTGATTTCCTGTGGTGTTTCCTCTTCCCACTCTGGCAGAGGCCGGGAGCAGTTGATGTACTCTTTATACACCGGTAATGACGGATCATCCGGATTAAGCGTAGCCATAAGATAATCACAACGCATGGCAGCTTCTCGTACAAAGTCTATATCAGCTGTGTTGATCTCATCAATATACAGGCAGCCATACTGACCACCCAGAGCCTTCTGCCATTTCTTCTTGTCACCGTAGCCCATCACGTATATGACTTTATCACCACCGGAAGTATGGAACAGGATATGGGGGATCTTATCGTCTTTGGTTCCGTTACCATTGTACTCAACGAGGACACCAAAATCATCCATGATGCCAAGATCTTTGTTGATGATGTTCTTCTCAGCGGTACCGGTATCCTTGGCTGCTATGATGTGCAGCTTCTTGGGAGACTCTGCCACTTTCAGCATGAACTTAAACAGCCCTACTGTGGTTTTTCCGGCCGCTGTTGTCCCTTCCAGGAACTCTACCGGCGCATCACATCTGAGAAAGGCTTTGTATTTATCTGATAACAACAAACGTTCTGCACTCACTATCCATCACCACGCATCTGCCGGATCAGGTCATCCAGCTTAGTCTGCTCTGCTTCCAATCCTGTAACTTCCAGCTTATCCTTAAACATGCCAAGATGCCGTCCCAGAAGCTCCAGAGCCTTTTCTTTATCATTCAGTTTGAGTTCTATACCGTTCTTTCCTTCTTTGATCCCGGCAATAGCCTTGATCTGATTCTCTGATAGCTTACTGGTGTCCGTCAGGATCACGTTTCCATGAGAGATCTGTACAAAGTCTGTAGCCTTGGCAAAGGCGATCGCAGCCAGTTCTTCAATCACGCGGTCCTGTGTGACCTCCGTCCGTTTCTGGCGCTCCTGCATGCGTTCTGAGATATAAGCCGCAACCTTAGCATTTCTTAGCAATCGACTTGCATTAGCCGCTGCTATATCATCATTCTTCACTCTTGGATAAGCGACCTTGTAAGCCCGCGTGGCATTCAGGTCAATGAGATATTCATCTGCAAAAATCTTCTGTTTTTTTGTCATTTGGGGCTCACCTCGCTTTCTTTTACATGCTAAAAAGAGCCCCGGTCTTTTCAACCAGGACTCTCAAAGGAAAAGGAAATACTGATAGCAGCAAAAATCATCGGAACGGAAGGACTCGAACCTTCGCTTAGGACACAAGCCATTGCTCTCCCAACTGAGCTACGTTCCAGGGGGGAGGCAACAAGCTTTCGCCTGCTGCCTGGTGGGGTTTAACGTAAGCCGCCGGCCGTATGCCTTTGGCTTCATGGTACACTATAACATTTTGAAAACGAACAGTGCAAACAATACGAACAAATTTTATTTTTCTTCCATAAATCTGATGTATTCCATTCTCACACCGTCTGCTGTAGCTTTTCTCCCCATTCTCACCGCTACTTCACTCCAGGTAAGCTCTTCAAAGATCTTATACCTGATAATGCGCTGCATTCTCTGCGGAATCGTATTCAACCACGCTTCCACATCATGCTTGATCCGTTCCGCAGTCTGCAACCGTTCTTTCAGGATCTCTTCCATCCGGTCCAGCTCATCTGGATCCTTTACTACAGGATATGCCAGACCTTCGATATGAAACGTCTGCGGTGTGTAAGGGAACTCATGCGAAGACCCTTTCACTGCATCCTGCTCAATCCTCTTCCTGGCTTTCTTAAACTTCAAGATCTCCTTTTTTGTATCTTCCACCTGGGCGCATGCATCTATGTACTGCACCAGAATCTGCTTGTCCAACGGTATCACCTCATTCCTGCTCTTGGTTTGTATGTACGTTCTCCCAGAAGATATTCCTCTTCCTTCCTCTGTTGACCTAGAAGCTGCCGTAACCGGTTTAAGGTATCCCTGTTCTTCTAATCCTCGAAAAACTTCACCAGCTTCTCGTTCATCTTTGCCATATCTTTATTAATTCGCCTGGCTCTCCTACTCTGTTGAAGCCTTGTCGCAACCCGGTTACGCTCGTTCCGGTCCTTGGCAAATTCCATTTCATGAAGGAAGTCCTGAAGACGTTTTTCCTCCTCAGCGACCTTATCACAAGCATACTTGTATTCCAACACACATTCATCATAGTAGCTTAGAAACTCTTCCAGGGCCTGTGCCGGTGTCTTTCTCTTACTCATCTGGTACCCTCCTGAATTTTGGATCTGGGCAGAGGCTTGTCCCGGCATAGGCTGGCATCCTGGCTGACCAGGTTGTAGGCTTCGGTCCATTGATTATATCCTTATCAGCTGCGGCTATGGCACTGCGCCTTTGTAACTGGTTTGCTTTCCTCTGGGCATCTGACTTTACTAATCCCATTGTATTCTCTCCCTTCTTACGCATGGCAGCTATCACATACTCCACGTTGGGATTTACTCGTTTCCACATTACGCGGCTTTGCCGGTATGTTTCCGGTCTTTTCTTTCCAAGTACAGCTTTACCAGCGTGTAGATCTGGCGAAGGAACAGGCTGTCTTCTGTATGGCTTATGTTCTGGATGATATACTGCTTTACATGTTTGTTATTCATAGACTATCTCCTTTAAATTTCAGTTTTACTGACTACCACATGTAGTATTTTTCCATTTCTCATAACATTTTTTACATCCGTAGGCAGGGAATTGTGCTATTTCTCCACTTTCAATATCTGTTTCAAAAAAATCGGTATCCTGTTCATAATTACCGCAAAGTGATTTTCCTCCTACAAAACAATGAAACTTTGCAAGAGGATGTACCCAGTTTGGCTTACCCACTAAAACTCTTTCTCTAACTGGCAATTGCCATACAGGCATCATACTACCCATAGTATTTTTCATAAATCTTTCCTCCCCTGATAGTTCCGAAAATCTTAATTCACGCAGTTTTTACAATCTAGTTCCATACGCCACCTCCTCGCACAATCTTAATTTACCTTCCTTGTGTTTCCACAACATTTAATATTTTTTCAACTGCCTTTTCCCAAAATTCCCGGGCAAAATCTTCAACTGTACAAACAACATCTTCGTCTAAATCTATAACGGTCGCATCATCGCATTGGCAGCTATGACAACCATTTTCTTGCAGAACTTCATCCGCTATTTCTCGGACAGTTTCTGCTGTTCCGCTGAATTCGCACCCCAACGAACAAAACTCTCTTAGTTCTTCCATATCCTTTTTTGATAATTTTGCCACTATTATTTCTCCCTCCAAATTCTTATTTATTACAACAAATATCATTCGTCCTCCAGCCATCTGTTATCCAAATAGCAGAATCCGTATACCGCCGCCCCTATAACAATAATCCACACTATCCAGAATCCAACTATCATCGCCGTACTACTGCTTACCATATAATCCACTGCACCGTCTATTGTGTCTGCCTGAATAAATGAGCTGCCATTGCTTATCGTGTTGTCTTTCAGTTCCGTATAAATAACACCATCGTAGGCGGTGTCTATGACATAATATTTATATCGCATACGGCTTGATTTCTTCTGTGTGTCGAGATGATAGTCTCCCGGCATGGATATTGTGCCGTATGGAAACTCTACGCCAAGAAATGATACCTTTTCACTGTGTTTTTCCCAACTATCGTAATAATCCCATGAATAGTAGACCTCTGTTGTGTAATATGTGTGGGATTTTCCGTTTACCGTGGTCGTATGCGCTACCTGTCTGGTGTGTCGGTTGTAATGTTCCTCCTGGACTTTGATATAGGCATACTCGCCCTCAATATCAGAGTCAGTAACCGGATCCACAACAGATATAGTTCCTTTCACAAACGCATTTCCGACATTGGTTCTCATGCCATATTGGAACTGTTCTGCATCATTATCGATCTTAATTGCCTGATAGTATTCCTCATTTTTGTTGTCACATGAGGAAGAAATCTTTTCACTAATGAAAAAACCACTCGTAAGCATGATAAGGATAATGACGATACTAAACATGAGTTCTCGAACCGTCAAATCCCAACCACTGCCGGAGTAGATTATCGTGCTCACTTTTCTCATAGGCTTATTCTCCAAACAGATTGCTTACCGATTGCCTGTCCTCTGCACTGTATTCCAGATATGAATAATTGATAACCTCATATCCCATCATACCTAAAATCTGTTTATGAGGGAATTTACGCACATATTTCTTGTATGCCCGGACTTCATTGTTGTAAGACTGTCTGTACTGTGCAATCAGATTTTCAGTCGTAGACAATTCATTCATAAGCTCTTTGTAATTTTCATTCGATTTCAGTTCCGGGTACTGTTCTGCAACCGCAGCAATGGAAGTTGTGACATTCTCAATATCCACGCCGCCATTATTCCTTGCATCAACAACTGCCAGAAGTGTATCCGCTTCGTGTTTGTCGTATTCTTTCACACAGTCTACCAGATTATAAACTAGGTCTGTTCTGCGTTTCTCCTGCGTCTGCACATCAGAATCTGCCGTAAGAACCTGTTCCTCTAATGAGATGGCTCTGTTGTTTGTGGTCACGAAAATTCCTGTAATCAGTACTACAAATGCGACTACAATTCCGGCAATAATCCATGTTCCTTTATTCTTCATTGATCTTCTCCTCCATTTTCTTAATTTATCCAATCCATTCTCCATTACTGTTATATTGCCAGCATTGCCCAGAAGCGTATTCAATCCACAGATTGCCACCAATTCCCCACCATGCTTTTACCGGCTCTCCAGCTGTCCAGATATCGGATGCCTCTTTATGTAGCTGGTAAAACAGACTTGTCAAATGTTCCATTCTTTCTTTTTCAGCCTTAAATTCAGCAATGGTTGCTGTTCCTTTAATTACCGCATGCATGCTGCAGCCTCCTTACTCAACTTTCTCAAACCGCCCCATGTAATGGCCTTTCCAGTCAGTGCTTACATCTGGCTTTTCTTCCACCTCTGCCCCGTATGGCTCAGGAAGTGGCAACCAGGCAAGCACTTCTGTCAATGGATAGCTCAAATCTTCCTGACTGCAGTCATCTGCTACGCTTGTCCATAAGCACTCATCATCCGATTCAAGATCTGAATACACCCATGTATTGTCCTTTTTTAGCTAGCCCATGGTGACATAGTTTTGTTCCGGGTGTTCTTCTTTTTCCTCGTCCGGAACACTTTTATCACCAAAATCACTGATCCACCGATGTCTCTTTACTACTACCTGTACCCATTTATCTTCTTCCGGAAGTCTCTCTTCCACCGGGATCCATCTGTGCTTCTTCTCTTCTGCATTCAGCTTTTGCACCAGTTTTACAGCTTCATTCTGTGTAAAGTCATTCAGACGTTCTACAGCATCCGGGTGTACGCCTGTATCTTCATATGCCATCAGCTTAAATAAAGCACCATACAGTTTCTCTGCCACATTTTTAGAAAGCACCTGGCCTGCTCTAAGCTGTTCCCACTTGACACCCTTCAGGCACCAGTTACCCAGATCATCCTTTTCTGTTAATCTTTTCATTTTCTTTCCCTTTTCTCACACACTCTCTATGCATGTGCAATACCGTCCCTCTCTTTGTCCTGATCCACTCTGCATCCCCATTGATCACCTTCTGGCAGATGCAGCAGACCGGTACAGATATCTTTTTGCTGTTATTCATTTTTCCCCTTTCCTGCTCCTGGCTTCCAGCTGATCCAAAAGATCCTGTATCTGGTGGACTATCAGCGGACAGGAATGATATCGTTCCATCAGGAACCGGGCCTGCTTTACGATCTCATCCCATTCCTCTGACTGCCAGGATGGTACTGCTTTGCTGTAGCGCTTCCAGAAGCCATTGTATACGTCATAATAAATCCCTTTGACCTGCTGGTCTGAAAGGATCACCACATCATCCAGTGTCATATCTCCTCTATCCTCACATAGATCCCTGGGATCTCTGCCCAGAACTTCTCTGCCATCTCTGCAGCTACCAGGGCATCATCTTTCCAAAAGCCGCAAGCTGTCATGCAGTCTTTTAAAAGCTTCTGGAGATTGTCTGTATCTGGCTTTGTGATCCGGTATTCACCGTCTGCATGTTTCCCCTTAGGGAAGCACCATTTGACCATCAAACGTATTCCCTGATCAAATGGCTGCTCCGGTCTGTGTCCGGCCAGATGCCCCATCAGTTTCTGCCTGGCAGCTTTCAGATCTGCCGGTTCGTAAAAAACAGGCTTGCC
The DNA here is from genome assembly GCA_025758065.1 of Lachnospiraceae bacterium. NCBI lineage: Bacteria > Bacillati > Bacillota > Clostridia > Lachnospirales > Lachnospiraceae > Lachnospiraceae bacterium. The sequence goes on along the minus strand of CP107199.1, from coordinate 2,633,613 downwards.
TTTTACCACATGTACCTGCTTCTCCTGGTGTGTCACTGTCGGTGGCACCATTGCCATAAAAAATGCTACCCCCTGTGTTCTCCACTTCTCACATGTATCATCCAAGCATCTAAATTCTGCTCTGTGATTGCTTTCACCATTGCTGCATATTCCTTCCCGTTCATCGTACCACTCACATGTGCTGCAATATTTTTTTCGTTCCATATTACTTTACCTCTTTAAAGTTTGAAATTGCAGTTTTGTTTTTCGTTCTGGCCTTGTCATCGGGGAAGGGGAAGGGAACGGGCGGGCTCTGCTTTCAGCCCGTCCATTCCTACCCCCGTGACCACGCGATTGCGGGGAAAATATTTACCCTTTAGGGTACAGTCTTCCCCGCACTTTCCCCGGGGAGGGAAAGACTGTATTTTCAGTCTTCCCCGCACTCGCACCTCATTGCGGGGATGTCTTATTTTTATGTCTTCCCCGCAAAATCCTTCTGACGGGAAAGACTTGATTTTTAGTCTTCCCCGCACTCCGCTTCTTTGTGGATCACACCATCTCGGATGCTGTATCCACCATGTTCATTCACCCTGTCACGGGCTGTTCGCTCCGATACACCCAAAAATTCTGCTACTTCTTTCAACGTGGGGGCATCACCGAAACTGCCATTTTCAACTGCTTCTTCCAATGCTTTTCTTCGTTCTGTCTTCCGATCAGCGGCGCTTTTTTTATTTTTTTCTGCTCCTTTTTTCCACGGTGGTTTCTCCGTCTCTGGCTGGATATCACTCAAGATCCCTACCTGATCAATGGTATGGACCGGATAATTGAACCACGCATTGACTGCCGGAAACTTCGGGAACTCTCTTAAAGTGCCTTCAATACGCCACGCTGTAACACTCCTGGCCCTTATCCTGGCTGCTTCCACCATCTTCTGAAGGTTTGCCCACTGCCACACATCCAGCTTGTTTTCGCAGTAATTGAGCATCTGGTAACTGCTGCAAAGATCATCCTGGGACAGGTCATCTTCCCATTTAAAATGGGAGTCCAGATACTGTTTGCACGCTTCACATACAGCTTTATTCTCTTCCTGTTTCAGAGCCTCTTCGGACAGTTCCAGCTCGATCATATCCAGCATTGCATCTGGATCGCGGGCAAATACACCGGAACCGGAAGCACGGTCCATGGACTTCTTGCTGCCCTGGCTGCCTTTTGAATGGTGATGGCAGTAGATCACGGCCACGCCCAGCTCCGTGCAGACCTTATCGAACTGATTACAGAAATTGGACATCTGGTCTGCACTGTTCTCATCACCTGTGATGACCTTGTAGATCGGATCGATGATGATGGCAATGTAATTCTTCTTGGAAGCCCTGCGGATGAGCATGGGCGCCAGTTTATCCATGGGCCGGGACTTGCCTCTTAAATTCCATATATCAATGTTATCCAGGTGTTCCGGACGGATCCCCATCGCCTGGTAAACATCCCTGAAACGGTGCAGGCAGCTTGCCCTGTCCAGTTCCAGGTTCACATACATCACACGCCCCTGTGAGCACTGCCAGGACAGCCATTTACGGCCTTCTGCAATGGCAATGCACATTTCTATCTGTAAAAAGGATTTACCCGCCTTAGAGGGCCCTGCGATCAGCATCTTATGTCCCTGGCGCAGCACCCCTTCGATCAGACACGGGGCCAGTTCCGGCAGGCTGTCCCATACATCTTCCAGGCTCTCCGGATCCGGCAGGTCATCATTGACTGACTCGATCCATTCCTTCCATTCAGCCCAGCTTTCCTTTCCGATGTTGGTGTCGATCAGGAACTGCTTATTCTCTCCACGCAGCACACCTGGCATACGGGACAGTCTGGACGGGTTCCGGTTCTGCTGGTCGATCTCCAGGCCGTTCTTGCGGCAGATATCATAGAGATAGTCCACACGCTTGCGGTATTCCCCATAGTCTGCGGCATCTACTTTTACAATGGCATGGAGGCTCTTCTTTCCGGAATGGACCAGGCATGCCACAGGAAGTTCCAGTTCCCGGATCAGCGCATGCTGCTTGTCGATCTCCATGCTGTCTGACTCTACCAGGGCATAACGGAAGTCTGTCACGTTGTCGTTCCTTACTCCCTTTCCATCCAGCGGGTTAAAACGGATCCAGGCACCAGCCTGAGGATCATAATCCCCCAGGACACTGCCGATATCACCGCCACAGGCAGAAAGTGCTTCTATCAGCTGTCCTGCAGTGCGGTCAAAGGATCCCTTATCTGCAGGGAGCCATTTATCATCCTTCTGCCAGCTCTTTACCACATAGCCTACATTCTCCCCTGCTTCAAACAGGGTCTCCAGATACCGGATCAGTTCCTTGGCCGGGTCAAAACGGGCCGGTTCCCGTACCTCTTTTCCCTCCACCCAGTTCCTGTCAATGAACACGCCTTCCTCACTGGAAATGGTATCTTCCCAGCCCAGGGCATGCCCCGGATCATAGGGCGGCGTCCACCCCTGTTCCCTGGCATACTGGACGATCGTCCCACCGGTCACGGGGGATCCGTTTCCCTTAAATCCCTTCCATTTTTTCTGGCATTCCCCAGGATGATACCTGCCGGGATCTCTCCGGCTCCAGTTGTCCCACACATCCACGCTGTATCCTTCCAGGTCCAGGGCCATGCCGATATTCAGCCACTGCTGGTAATCCAGTTCAGCCGGCTCTATATGATCTAAGACCTCCAACAGGTCATACTGGCTTCTTTCCATTTCCTGCTTACTCCTTAATTTTCAGGTACATAATTTCTTGGGTCCACACCTCTTGGGGCTCCTCTCCAGCCGCACGCAGCGATCCGGTCGATCATGTTCTTTCCTGCCTCAAACGTCCATGTCCCTACATGCTGGAAACCATATTTTTCCAGGCACCGGATCTGTTTCGGTGTGGTAAGCCCTTCCTCCTGCCGTTTATGCAGGCGGTCCAGGATCAGGTTTGCCTTTCCTGCATTGTCTATCTCATCCGGAAGGATCCCTCTCTTTTCCAGCTCCTGTTTCTGTTTATCAGAAGGCGGTGCCATCTCCCAGCCAAAAGCCGGGACATAACCGGACAGGTCTTCCGCCTGTATGCTCATCTCAAACTGTAATGGATCCACCAGTTTCTTCTTTCTGGTACGCATCTCCTGGAGCTGTTTTGCCAGGGATTCTTCCCTTTCTGCGATCACATCTTCCGATGCTTTTCTCTCAGCCTCTTCCAGATCCATAGGGCATCCGGCTGTTCCTTCCAGGTTCTCCGTCATCTTTCGGGCTACTTCCTTCTTCTCACAGATCAGGTCCGCCGGATGGCAGAGTTCATGGCGTTCTGTATGCCAGAGGAAATCCAAGAGCAATAGATGGCTCTTTCCTTCACACAGTCTGGTCCCGCGTCCTACCATCTGGCTGTAAAGACTGCGCACCTTTGTTGGACGCAGCACGATCACACAATCAACGGACGGGCAGTCCCAGCCTTCCGTCAGCAGCATGGAATTGCACAGGACGTTGTATTCTCCTTTATCAAAGGCTTCCAGGACTTCTGCGCGGTCTTTGCTCTCACCATTGACTTCCGCAGCTTTAAACCCCTTTTCATTCAGGATCTCTTTGAACTTCTGGCTGGTCTTTACCAGTGGAAGGAACACGATCGTCTTTCGGTCCCTGCAGTATTTCATCATCTCGTCCGCGATCTGGTGCAGATACGGATCCAGGGCTGTCGCAATGTCACCGGCTTTAAAATCACCGGATTGGATGGATACCCCGGACAGATCCAGCTGCAGCGGGATCGTCATGGCCTTGATCGGGGATAGATAACCCTCCCTGATCGCTTTCGGAAGGGTATATTCATAAGCCAGGCTCTCAAAAAATTCTCCCAGGTTACGCATATCGCCACGGTCAGGCGTTGCAGTCACTCCCAGTACTTTTGCAGACGGGAAATGCTGCAGCACCTTCTGGTATCCGTCTGATATGCAGTGATGGGCCTCATCAATGATGATCACATTGAAATAATCCTCTGAAAACTGGGACAGGCGTTTTTCACGCTGCATGGACTGTACAGAGCCTACTGTGATCCGGAACCAGCTCCCCAGACAGGTCTGCTCTGCTTTTTCTGTCGCACATCCCAGGTTCGTGCTCTTCTTGATCTTATCCGCAGCCTGTTCCAGGAGCTCGCCCCGGTGCGCCAGGATCAGTACCCTGTATCCTTGACGCACACAGTCTTCTGCGACTTTTGCAAACACGATAGTCTTTCCGCAGCCGGTCGGCAGTACCAAAAGTGTCTTCAATGTACCCTTATCCCACTGCTCAAATACGGCTGCTTTCGCTTCTGCCTGATACGGTCTCAATTCCATTTAGAACACACCCGCCTTAAACTGCTTTGGTTCATACTCCAGATAACGGCTGACACGGTTATTCCTGCGCTTATTGCCGTTCTTGTCCACATATTCATTGATCATGACTTCCACCTTGCCGGTAGAGCATGGCACTTCATTCCAGTTAGGCCGCAGTGCTTCCCCTTTCTTCTTCTGTCCAATGCATAAGAAGAACTGGCTCAGTCTCCACTCTGCCTTTGAGTTCAGGTACAGGCTGTCAAATACATGGTGTTCCTTGCCGTCCTTATCCTTGATCAGAAGGTCCAGGTTCGCCACGTTACAGGGTGCCATCTTCTCGCTTCCTCCGAAATGGGCGCGTTCCATGGATGCCACTGTAAATTCATAAGTCCCTTCCGGAAGGGGCTCAGTCCCTTCATTCTCGATTGCATCATCCCAGCCGATCTCTTTTCCTAAATCTGCCATTTCTTTCATCCTCCCGATTAATTAAATACTAAAGAATCCTTTTCTTTCATTTCCCTGATCGCCGCATACACCTGGTCCCAGGCACCTACCAGAACGCCGTCCACAAAGCCCGGATTGACCTCTTCATACATGTAAAGGGGCGTATCCACCGGTACATATCCCTTGGCTTCACATACGTTCTGTATATCCCATTCGCACACATCATTGGCGATCATCAGGTCCCGCAGTCTCTTTGGGAGACGTGGATCCAGTGCCGATCTTCCATCCGGCTTTACATCCCCTTTGCTGCCCTCCACAGGCGCAATGCCTTTCTTTTCTTCTGCAGGTTTTTCATTGCCCTTGTTACTACTGGCTGTCTCCGGATGTTTTACCGTTTCTACCGGTCTGACAGGTGGTGCTGGCTGTGTCTCCTGTATAGGACCTGGCTGTTTTACCTCCTGCCTCTCCTCTGCCCGGGCTGCTCCCGGTTCCAGGATCTGCCGGATGCTCTCATATGTAAAAGGCACTTCATCCGGAAGGCTGTAGCGGTTCTTTGCGTCCCAGCAGCTGTGGTGGGTGGTATACATGACACGTTTTCCACCCTGGGCTTTATTCTTTCCCTTCTGGACTCCCTGGCCGTCCACGTTCACCACCATGGTCTTATAATTTGCAAACAGTACCATATCCGCCCACTCTTTTACCATGGGCGCTACGCCTTTACTCAGCTTCATCTCCCAGCGGTCATAGGCTCCCAGCTCATCCGGCTGTTCAAACTTCCGCATCTTTGCATGGGCTGTAAGGACCACGTTTACCCCCACCTTGATCACTTCTGTGAGCAGGTTTAAAAGACGCCCAAATTCTTCCTGGACATAGGTATACCCTTTTCCATATCCAAACTCCTCAATGCTGCTCTTGTGGTTCTTATCACATATCTGGGAAATGCAGAGCATCTCAGCCCAGTCCGCCGTATCAATGACCAGGGTCTTGCAGATATCCGGATGGTTCTTTACATACATGACCTGCTCCATGAGCATCATCCAGCTGCTTGGCTCTTTGGTACGCGCGATATCCATATCCCTGGTGGAACCTTCTGTATCAATGAACAGCGGATCCGGGAAGCAGGAAGCCAGTGTAGACTTCCCGATCCCTTCCGGACCGTAGATCACGGTCTTCTTTGCTCCCGGCTGTTTTCCTCTGATGATCTCCATTTAAAAAACACCTGCTTTCCATTCTTTCTTTTCTTCGGTATGGGGCTGTCCTGCCACATACCCGTCTTCGATGATAATGCTGCACTCGTCCCCCGTAGATACCCTGGTAGCGATCGCCTGGAGACCTTCTGCCTCCAGCCACTTTCCAAACTCCTGCAGGGTATGCAGGTCCATCTGTTCCAGTTTGTCCATGAGCACAAAGCCACAGTTCGGATTTAACCGGCGTACGATCGCGGTAGATACCTTAAGCTGTTCGGATCCGGACATGTCGTCCCATTTCTGACCATTGTAGACCAGTTCCCCATCCTCAACCGTCAGTCCTGGAAGCGGCAGATCTGCTTTCTTTAACAGTTCCAGCTTTTTATCCCGTACCTCCTGGATCTTTCCGGTCAGTGCATTGTACTGTTCCCGGTATCCTTTGGCATCTTCTTCTGCCTTGTCTTTATCCAGGTTGGCCCGTACTTTCCGGTTGGTCTCTTCCACTTCTGCAATGTTTCGTTCCAGTTCTGCGGTAGACTCATCCTGCAGGTTCTCACTGGTCGACCGGGCGATCTTAAGATCCGCTTCCAGCTCTGCCTGCTTCCTTAAAAGCTCCTGGATCTGATCCGTGACACGCTGCATCTCCTGCTCCAGCTGGTGGCGCCTTTCACGTTTTCTCTGGTTTTCCCCGTTCTGTGCCAGGATCTCCTGCTGTTTGCGGATCAGTTCCGCTGCTGAGACTGGGACTGTTGGGACATCCGGATAATAAGGCTGTTCTTTTGCATACTTCTCTTTCTGGTCTGCCGTGCGCCCCACATAGGTACGCTCACTATAAAGTTCCTTTTCTTCCTTTTCCAACTGGGCCAGCTGGTCTCCCACACCGATGATGTTTAACAGGATACCTGCCTTTTCCCTGTCAGAAGCCTCCATAAATTTCGGAAGATCCAGTGCCAGCTGTTCCACAAACTCATTCAAAAGCTGCTGCCCGGCCTTCTGTCCCTGTGGATCTGTTACCTTTAACGTGCTGTTCTTACCCTTGCGTTCCACTACCAGACCATTGCTCATGACTATATGAAGGTTTGGCGGGATCACGGAGCCTTCCCTCTGAGCCTTGGACGGACGGTATTTGTCCCCGCCTAAAGCCCAGGCGATCGCATCCAGGACAGAGGTCTTGCCCTGGTTATTGTTTCCACCAATGATCGTAAGCCCATTTGCTGTCGGTTCGATCTTTACTGCCTTTACACGCTTGACGTTCTCAATCTCAAGCTTGTTAATTTTCATTGCCATCTTGCATTTCTCCTTCTCCCTCCGTATAATGAGGGTGTACAATTTTTTTGTTACCGGACCTTCCGCAGTTGCCGCTGCCTGGGTCCTTTTTTATGTAGCCTCTGCATGCCTGTAAGTGGCTTCTCTCCATGCACCGGTTCTTCCTGATGCAGGTACCGCACTGGTCTTCCCGCACAGCCATCACAGCACCTGGACCGCAAGCGCAGCCCCAAGCATCATGAAGACTATCACCCACATGCCACCGGCTATAAATGTCTCCGTGATGCCTACCCAGTCCACAGTTTTCTTCTTTGGCCTGGTTGCCTGTACTGCTACATAGGAAAGCTCCATGTCTGTCTGACCGTCATAGTTCTTGATCTTTGCCATTACTTCTCTCTCCTTTCCAAGCTCTATTCATATCCTGGCACACTGGATCCGGTAATCTGCTTTAACTTCTCCGGATAGATCTTGTACCGCCAGGTCTTAGTCCCTGTCTTTTGGGGACTTAATACCATTCCCAGGTCCATACTTCCATTGCGCATGTACTTTCTTACGGCCGCTGCCGACAGCCCCAGGAACGGAGCTGCATCTTCTGGTGAAAGATATCGTTTTTCCATGTAAACACCTCCTACTCCAACAGCTTCTCAATGGGTAAATGAGAACCGTTAATATGCTTGTTTTCCTTATCTCCCTAGTGCTATACTTTTCTTACAGGCTCCCGCCAGAGCCAAGTACAGATAAGGGAGAAATTTTTATGTTTAAAAATATTTCCGCATTAGAAAAATCCATGCGGTCCATTCTAACCACATTGAATGAGTCTGGTTCTGTTCCATATATTGAAAATAATCAAGACCTGGCATATTCTCTTTTCTGCTGTTGTGAAAAAAAGTACATTTTAAATCTTGAATACGGTCAGAATGCCAACCGTGACTACATCTTTCAAGCAACCGGAAATGTTCGTGTTTCAAAAAAGGGCTTGGAATTTATAAAAGAAACTTCTTTCTCCCATTTGTTCTTACGTAACCTATTTTCTTTTTTACACGGGGCTTTCGGTTTTCTTTTAGGTATTGTCAGCGCGCTCATTATCGCATTCCTTACTCGTCACTTTGGACTGACATAACTCTTCTTTGTGGAATCGCCCCTGGGATGGTGGCTCCAAACTGGATACTCTCTCCTCCCTTTACCGACAATGTTTCTTTGGTAAAAGGCAACTGTAAGATTGCTTCATCGCCTTCTGCCGACAATGAGATGCTGATTTTTTCAGTTTCTGGAGCTACTGCCCGAATAAATTCTCCGATATTTTCTCTGGAAAATTTTATTTTTTCTTTCCCATCCAGGGTTTCGCCCAAGATTTTTTTAGCTTTTTCGAACCACTCCGACGTCAGAATAAACTCGTTTATTCTTACCATGTAGTTCTTTTTTCTGATTCGAATCATACTCCTATACTCTTTTTTCTTTCCCAGAAGCAATCGGATCAATATGTTCTCTAATATCTTCGTTTTCCTCGCCTCCTCTCTTATTCCAGCAGGTCCTCGATTGCAACACCTAAACGATCAGCTACTTTTTTCAAGTTCCTCACCGTCGGACTTACTGAATTCCACTTACACACGCTACCGATAGCTAATCCACAATCTTTCTCCAGTGCATTTATCGAAGTCCCAGATTTCTTTGCCTCACGGCAAACATTGTCGTAAATCAAAATCTCGCTCAACTTGTTCACCTCCTGTCCTATAAAAAGAGTTCTGAAAAAATCACTCAAATATGTTGACTTGCTTCTGAAAATATCCTATAATCAAATTGTCAAGTAAGTTTATCGAAAAATTCAGAGGCATTATTTATATCTCCGTATTTTGCGATTTTTTCAGAACCTTATGGTTACATTATACGCGATTTATTCAGAATGTCAACAGGAATTTTTGCGATTTTTTCAGAGATTAGAAAAGGACGCAAAATAGGCATGAAAGAACGAATTAAAGAATTATGCAAAAACAAAAAAATATCTATGAATATGCTCGAACAAGAATTAGGATTCGGGAAAGGCTATATAAGTAAGTTGGGGCAAAGCACGCCTAACGCGGCAAAAATCAAAAAAATAGCCGACTATTTTGATGTGACAGTTGATTATCTCATGACAGGGAAAGAAGATGCTACGCAAGAAAAAGCCCCAGAGCTTACCGCCCGGGACGAAAGAGATATTGCAAAAGACCTGAACAACATTATGGAAAAGCTTACATCTGGCGAATCTGGACCAGCCAGTTATGACGGTGAACCTCTGGATCCAGAGGCCGCCGCTCTTTTTAAAGATGAGCTGGAAATTGCCCTTCGCAGACTGAAGCTGATTAACAAGGAAAAATATACTCCCAAGAAGTACAAAAAGTAGGTGGGCATTATATGGAAGATTTAATGCGGGTCAAACGGCTCGTTGCGTACTGTACCAAAAAGTGCGGTACATCTGATCCTTTTGAAATTGCAGACCATCTGGGGATTCTTTACCAAATTGGAAACTGTGAACATGAAGGCTGCTACATGTTTTTAAAAAACCACAGATATATTTTTTTAAGTAATCGTCTGGACCGGACTGAGTTGAACTTAGTCATGGCCCATGAATTAGGCCATGCTCTTCTGGACCGAAAGGCCAACTGCTATTTTATCCGGAATAAAACGTTGCTCCTAGTCTCCAAATTAGAGCGCCGGGCCAATCTCTTTGCGGCTTATCTACTAATATCAGATGATATGCTACAAGATTATACCGGATACACTCAGGATCAATTCTGCCAGTGTACGGGATACCCTAAAGAACTTATTGAATTAAGGTTAAAATAGCCTATGGCATTTTAATAAAACAAAAGAAAAGAGGGAAAATGTATGAAAAAAGTAAAGTTATTTTTCGCTGTCGGTGTTGCATCTGCTGCCCTTTCTATGACCTCCTTTGCAGGAGAATGGAAACAGGATGCTTCTGGTTGGTGGTACCAAAATGATGATGGAAGTTATCCAACAAACACCTGGAAAGAAATAAATGGAAAACAATATTATTTTGATAATAACGGTTACATTTTAACCAACACCTCTACCCCTGATGGTCAGAAAGTCGATGCCAGTGGTGCACTGATAACCCCACTTTTTAGTTTTGATACAGATGATGCCAAAATTACTTATACCGGTTGGAAACTTGCATCTGATTATGATGGCTATAGTTGCGTTATACTGTATTATGATTTTACAAATAAAAAATCTGAATCCCAGAGCGCACTCTTAGCTGATTATTACATTACAGCATTTCAAAATGGTGTTGAATGTGATACCACATGGCTTTCATACGATAATCGTGACGAAGCATTAGACAACTAT